>JAZURO010000124.1:0-6831 GCA_045606265.1 Eubacteriales bacterium | reverse complement strand
ACTTTTGAAAATGCCGGTGTTTGTTCAGCGGAAACCGGAATTGATAGAGGCAACATAAGGCTTTGCGCAAATCACAACGCAAAAACAAATAGCATAAGATTTACAGCAGAATCAAGAAAGTTTTCGTATTTAAGTGAAACGCCGAGGGACATCATAAAGATGTATGACTCAAGCGGAGAGTACAGCTTTAAGTCAATAGAATCTGCAAAAGAATTTTTGAGGAAAAACAAGGGCGATAAAGCTCAATTTGGTCATTTGGCAAGATCTTTTTTCCATAAAAACAGAAAAACGGCATATGGCTATACAATTACATTCATTGATGATATTGTCGTTAGAGAAAGGACGTGGAACAAAAAATGAGACTTTTCCACCACGCAATGATACCGTATCTACCTGACCTTCAGTTAAAAGGTCAATGGAGAGAGTGTGCGCTCATTGCTGACGCACTTGCCAAAAATGGCACACCGAACCATTTGCTTGTAAACAGGGTTATAGAATATCCATTGGAGGATTTTTGGATTTACTGTGAAGCCATTGTTTACGAAATGAAAAAGCGAAAAATGGTTGTGCGGGAAGATACTTGCATAAAAATCCTCGAAAACCTTTACACTTGGAAGGGCGCATTTTGTCTGTCACCGTCAAGAGTTTACAACGCAAGATTTTGTGGTGTGTTCCGTGCGTGGCACAATGACGATTATTTGCGCATCTGTTATGCAAATTTATTTGAAAAGCACAATGGCATCGGCAAATCCCGTATAACCGACGAAGAATGGCAGCGATTGATTTATGGTTACAAACGAATAACCGGGGAGGAATATGTTATATGATCGCTTATGTTGTTATCGTTGAAAACATTCGAACGGGACACAGACGCGTGTCGCAGTCCGCATACAGAACGATTTTACAGGCGCACGCATTCTGTATGGGTCGATCTGGAAACGTAAAAAAGCACAACGATTTTCTTTTCTATGATGGAATTTACCGCTATGAAATTGCGGAAATAAAAATAATTTAACGGGAGGCAAACAAAATGGAGGCAATTGCAAACGAGGAAATCTTTGACGAGGAACTGTGCGGAATGGTTAAATTTGAGGATGAAACAAAAGAAAAGCCGTCTTACGAAAACGACGTAGCGACGGAAAACCACAAAGCAGAAACAAAGCCGAAGAAAAAAAGAAATGAGCCTATTGATGCAGAATATGAGCCGGTTGCGAATTCTTGGCTTGATAGTCCTGAAATGAAGTGCATTTCACAATTCCTTTTCTTTGTCGGAATTGAATACGTTGTGTTCTACTGGCTTCAGACAGGCCAGATGGAACTTTCCGCTGCGATGCCAAGCATGATCGTATGTGCATTCCTCGCAGGACTGAGCGTTAAAAAGAACTGGAAGTGGAGCAGATAATGGCAGAAACCAAGTTGCTTGAATTGCCATATGAAAAAATTGCAATGGCCGGCGGTGAGATGCCGAAAGGTTTGGAATATCCCGACCAAATTCTTTTCCTTGAGTTGCGGCTGTTGTATGACAGCTACAAGAGGAAACTGATTGACAGGGAAACGGCAACAAAGGAAAAGAAGAAGTTGCTCGACGAATACAGGTGTTATAAATTTAGGGAAAAAATGGGAGACGAATGGGTGCAAGTTATCCGGCTCACGGAACTTGCTAGGGCTGATTACCGAAAGAACCCTTGCCACGAAAACGCGATCAGATTGATCGAAATTATAGAGGGAAGAAAACTTTAATCGGAGGTAAATATGAACACTGAAAAATACATTGAACATGAAGCAATTTCTAAACGTTCTTTTAAGTGTAAGGAGAAAACTATTCTTGAAAACAAAGAAACCGGAATTTACGAACGAGAAAATAATTATAATCGGAGATTGTGCAATGGCTAAATCTCAAATAGAAATCGGGAAAAGGGCGTATGAAGAAGTACACCGTATTTTTGGGAAAAATGTTGATGCAAGAGTTGTACTTGGAATGAAAAGCAAGCAACTTTTATATGATTGGTCGCAAGGATGCGCACCAAGCGCAAAATATTTACAGCGATTGCACTATTGTGGCGCAGATGTAATTTATATTTTAACTGGAATGAGGCGAAAAAATGAATTGTCCTGAATGCGGAAACGAATCGACTGTATGGGATATAGCAAGGGCTCCGGAAGAATTGTACAGGAAAAGAAAATGCAAAGTTTGTGGCCTTAAATTTTGTACCATCGAATATGAAGTTGGATATGACGAAAACTTCAGAAAAGAATGGGTGAAATATAACAGGGCCTGTATCAGATATCGAAACAGGAAAAACCAGGAGGCAAAACGTGAAAACTGAAATTATGAGAATCAAGGGCGACTGGCAAGAGGTGGTTGACGACTGCCGAATCACTGTCGGGAAGGGGGGTCTGGGGAAAGAACCTAGCGTAAAGTTTAAGAGAGAAATACTGATTTCCGAACACAGCCCTATCCGCTCAATGTCTATCAAGTGGAAGTGGGTAAATATCCCGTCCTGGGTTGCAACGCACTTTTCCAGACATAAGTGGGAATGTTTTATTAAAACCCAGAGAACAGACAGAACCGGAACAGATCGCAACAAAATTCCACAGGATGCGCCCGTCATTATGAGTGGAGATGCCAACACTCAGCATTTGATTGATATGGCACGGAAAAGACTTTGCCGAATGGCTTCCAGAGAAACCAGAAAATATATGGAGGATCTGAAAAAGGCAATTCACGAGGTGGAGCCGGAAATTGCTGACGCTCTCGTTCCGAACTGCGTGTACCGCTGTGGATGTCCAGAACCGAACGGATGCCAGTGGTTTGACAACATGGCTGCAAAGCATTTGAATTTAACAAGCACGAACATCCAGCAGAGATATGACGCATACAACGAGGTGTTTTATGAACAAAATTAATTATTCAGAAAGATGCAAAACCTACACAAACGCAATGCTGACTTATGGTGAACGAAACCAGATGATCGTTGCAATCGAGGAACTTTCCGAATGTCAGAAAGAAATTTGCAAGATTCTTCGGGGTGGTGAAGATTACCGGCACCTGGCTGAAGAAGTTGCAGACGCAACTATCATGCTTGAGCAAATCCGGCTCATGTTCAACATTAACGATTGCGTATGCAATTTCATGGATGAAAAGATTAAGCGGTTAGACGACGACTTAAAAAAGCTGAAAGAGAAAGGATAAAAGATGGAAGAATTGAAAAGATGCCCTTTCTGCGGATTGTTTGCCAAGTATGTATTTAACGGAACTGAGGGATTTGTCGAGTGCAGTTTTTGTGGAGCAAGAGGGCCAAAATTCCGAATCAGTGATGAAATTTGTGTGAAGGACTCTGCAATCGAAGCATGGGAAAAGAGAGTAAGTAAAGATGGGACTTCCGCTTGATTCACCGATTCGAGATAATCCGCCCTGTTATGGCTGCACGGAAAAGTTCATTCTCTGCCATGGAGATTGCCCAAAAGACAAACGTGGCGAATATGGATATTCAGCATGGAAAGCAGAACTAGAAAAGGCAAACAAGGCCAGGGCCGAATATGACCGAACACGTTACAACAAATACCCACGGTGATTGACAAACCCCAAAATAATTGCTAAAATAGTGTATATAGCGATAGTGGTGGAATAGGTAGACACATTGCGAGCCTACAAATAGCCTGTGCGGTGCTTGGTAGGGTTTGAGCAAGGCGTTTGCGAGAGATGATTACCGCATACCTCCAGAGCTATGCAAGGTGCAAATCCTTGCCTATCGCTGTATGCACTATTTTTCTGTTTGGAGGTGAGGTTTTGGCAAATACTGAAAATTTGGTATCTTTGGCTGACCGAACAACGGAAGAACAACGAGCCATAGCCTCTGCCGGAGGAAAAGCAAGTGGAGAGGCAAGGCGGAAAAGAAAGACACTAAAAGAAGAATTGCTTTTGATGCTTTCTGAGGGTGAAACACAACAGTCTGTGACCCTTGCATTGATTGAAAAGGCAATGAGTGGCGATACAAAGGCTTTCGAGGTCATTCGTGACACGATTGGCGAAAAGCCTGTTGACAAGGTTATGATCGCAGATGTTGAGCCGTCTGTGATTGCGGAAGTGGAGGCAATGGTTACAGGTGAAACCGATTGAATTATGGCAAGGTGATTGCCTTGAATTGATGAAGAACATTCCCGATGGGTCGGCGGATTTGGTGCTGACTGACCCTCCGTATGGCACAACCGCTTGCAAGTGGGATAGTGTTATTCCATTTGAGCCGATGTGGGAACAGTTAAAGAGAATTGTCAAAAGGGGCGGTGCAATCGTTCTTTTTGGTAGCGAGCCGTTTTCAAGCCTTTTGAGGGCAAGTAATATTGATTGGTATAAATACGATTGGGTTTGGGAAAAGCCTAACGGCTCTGGTTTTCTTTGTGCAAATATTGCACCGCTCAAAAACCACGAAAATATAAGCGTGTTTTATCAAACATTTTCCGATTGTTACGATACAACGGGAATGTTTGCAGAACTTAAAGAATATATGCAAGCAGAGCGAAAAAAGGCAGGGCTTGACGGGAAGAAAACGAGGGAACTGCTTGGCTCTTATATGGGAAGCCACTACTTTACCAACGGCTCACAATTCTGTATTCCAACTGCAGATGCATATTCCAAATTACAATCAACTGGTTTCTTTGCTATGCCGTTTGAAGAACTTTCGGAAAAGTATCAAAGTGAAAGACTAAAATCAAAAATAGATAATTTTAACACTTACAATCCGCAATTTACAGACGGAAAGCCTTATGAGTGTAAGCAAGGAAGATTGGCAGAGGTTATCACGGGGACATCTGTTGGCAAGAGTACCCACATTACGAAAAGCGATGGAAAAAGATTTCCCAAAACGGTTTTGAAGTTTAACAAGGAAACTGGAAGCCACCCGACACAAAAGCCTGTTGCCTTGCTTGAATACCTTATTCGCACATACACAAACGAGGGTGAAACCGTCCTTGACTTCACAATGGGAAGCGGTAGCACGGGCGTGGCTTGCGTGAATACAAACCGCCACTTTGTCGGCATTGAACTTGATGAGGGTTATTTCAAAATAGCCAAAAAGAGAATTGAGGAAGCCTATGACACGGCAACAGGCGGTTGACTTTCTTTTGACACAGCCTTACAAAGTAGGGCATCTGTTAGGCTTTACACGGCTCACAGAACTGCACAACGGTTGGATTAAGGAAATGATAAGGGGTAAGGAAGATAAGACCCTACAGGCGCACCGTGGCTCTTACAAGACCACTTGCGTTTCCATCGCCCTGTCGCTGATTGTGGTATTGCTTCCAAACTGCAAAACCTTGTTTATGCGAAAGACCGACAATGACATAAAAGAGGTCATTTCACAGGTCAAGAAGATTTTGCAGAGCCAGCAGATGCGGTATTTTGTACAGTGCATTTATGGTTGTGATTTGAAACTAACCACCGCAACGGCAAACGAAATCAGCACAAACCTATCAACCGATATTCGAGGCACGGCACAGCTCGTCGGTTTGGGCATGGGTGGATCGCTGACAGGTAAACACTTTGACCGCATTTTTACCGATGATATTGTCAATGTTCAAGACCGCATATCAAAGGCAGAGCGTGACCGAACAAAGCTGATTTATCAAGAGTTGCGGAACATCATCAACAGAGGCGGACGGATATTCAACACTGGCACACCGTGGCATAAAGATGATGCTTTTTCGCTTATGCCAAATCCTGAAGTTTACGACTGCTATTCCACCGGCTTGATGACGGATGCAGAAATAGCGGAAATTCGGGATAAAATGACCGCTTCACTCTTTGCGGCAAACTATGAGATGCGGCACATTGCGGCTGAAGATGTTATTTTCGACAATCCGCAAACAGGAGCAGACCCCTCTTTGGTTGAACAGGGCGAATGTCATATTGATGCGGCTTATGGCGGCGAGGACTACACGGCATTTACCATCTGCCGAAAGAAAGACGGCAAGTATTATGTCTATGGACGATGCTGGCGAAAGCACATTGACGATGTGCAAGATGAAATAATCAAACTGCGGCAATCGTTCAATGCTGGTCGTATTCATTGCGAAAACAACGGCGACAAGGGGTATTTGGGCAAGGCTCTCCGTCAAAAGGGTGAGCGTGCTGCCATTTACCACGAAAGTATGAACAAGTTTTTGAAGATAACAAGCTATCTCAAGGCTGAATGGCGAAATGTGGTTTTTGTGCAAGGAACGGACAAAGAATACATTGACCAAATCTGCGACTATAACGAAAACGCAGAACACGATGACTGCCCCGATAGTTTGGCATCGCTTATCCGCAAACTGTGGAACAGAAACGACACGGCAACAAGCAATTACACACCGATTTTTATGTAGGAGGCAAACTATGGAAATCGACTTTGAAAAATGCGTAAAGGCTGGAGTTGAACAGGCTATGCGTGAATGTGAATTGACCATTGGAATGACATTGAAAGAAGCGGTTGAAAGACAGGTTGCAAAAAAGCCAAACCCCGATACAAAGTTTTATGGATTCGGCTTTTGCCCTACTTGCAACGCTTGTTTTATGGATAACTCAACCAATTATTGCGGAAACTGTGGTCAAAAATTGGATTGGAAATAATCAATAAGGGAGCGTGATTGACATTCTCACATATAACGACCTTTTGGAAATTGGCGAAAACGAACGGGACAGAATGGAGTTTGTGCTGAAAGCAATTTCAGAACACAAGCGAACTGCTGACTATTTGACAGCGGTTGATGCGGAATTGTACTACAAGCATCAAAACCCCACGATTATGCGGTTTCAGAAATTTGTGCACAACCAATTCGGGCAGAAAGTACCCG
>JAZURO010000123.1:0-8305 GCA_045606265.1 Eubacteriales bacterium | reverse complement strand
TCAACACGGACTTCCTCACGAAGCCGGGCAAATTCCTCTTTCAAGCCGTCAATCTTGCTTGTTTCTTTGCTGCGGTTTTCTTCGCAATCCTCAATCTGCACATACCGCCCGTCAAATTCTCTTTGCAGTTGGTTTTTAAGTTCCATGTACTCTGCGTGTTCCATGTTCAACGGGATCACTCCTTGCTGGGGTTCTTGTATGTCAATGCCCTTTTGCTATCGAAGATACCAGCGGTCGTCGGGTCAATAAATACGCCCAAAACAGACAAGAATACACAACCCAACATGAACGGATTGCTCACAAGATTGACGATTGCATCCCATACCGCCGCCCAACTGGTAAACATCTCGGGAGATACACCCATAGCAGACAGCACAACACCCAACAGGCAGACCCAGAACCACGGATTTTTGAACCGAACAGGAATGTTAATTTTCATATTTTCACCTCTTACACGCCAAGCAGACTGCTCCAGGTGGCTTTGCCGCAGCTTCCGTCATCGTCCAGATTTACTTTTCTTTGAAACTCTTTCACAGCATCAAGAGTGTCACCGCCAAAAGAACCATCCGTGGCAATCTTCTTTTCGATGTACAAATTCAGAAGTGATTGCATGGCTTTTACTTCTTCACCCTTTGCGCCCTTTTTCAGTACCGGCAACTCTACAAAGACCGTTTTAGTTGAACCACCAAATGTCAGCACTTCCGTTCCTTCGTGACCGATCCAAAACCGCTTTTTCGTATCGGAGCCGATGTGTACGAAATTATCATACAATCCGATGCGCTTAATTCCAATACTTTCTGCATATTTGGCAACCTCAGCAGGCAGAACACCCTGAACACGAATATCAGCCGCCATGCCCTTGACATGGTGCGATCCTTTGCTGCCTCCCGTTTTCGGATGTGAATTGTGATCCTCGCAGCGGTAGCCACTGTTGATGTTCACGCTTCTACCGAAGTGGTCACGTATCTTCTGGAGCCAGGTAACCAACGCCTCGTCCACCAGAATGGGGTCGCACTTACCGCATTTGCATTTGAACTCATCCAGCTTAAAATTCTTCGACAGCTGGACTTTTTCGCTTCTTTTGTAGCTTTTTACTGCCATTTCAATTCCTCCTTTTTCTGTTTTACAAACGCCTTGCACTGCTCACAGTACTCATAATACTGCTCATACTCCTGGGGCTTTTCCTCCTGCTGCCGAAGGATGGCAAACTCCTGACTTTCGGAGTATCGCTTTCTGATTTCGGTATTCACCGCCTCGTCATAGGGGATGCTCTGCCAATACTCCCGCTCTGCGGCTTGGGCTTGGGCTTCATGCTCTGCGATTTCTTCGGGTGTCATTTCTCTGACGATCCCGTTTTCCCATATGAAACTCATACTTTCCCCTCCTTAACAACCGTAAATGGTAAAACTAGAACCGGGCTCTAATTTCACACTGCTGGCATTTTTCCAATTAATTGAATTGATTTTAGTGTTCTTCAACCGCTTATGATAGGTAGTAATACCGGTGCCCCTACCAGTGTCTGCGGCTATGTCATTGCTATATATACCTTGAATCAAATTACCAACCATTTCAACAGAAAGTGCGCCACGTCCTGTGCCATTATACATACTGAATACCCAAAAGAAATTGTTCTCGTTATTAAACGTTATAATACCATCACCTGGTGCCGTGCCTATGGTTGTCGCACGGATGAGTAGCTTTGTTAATTCCAATGGATTGCCGTCTAAATCTTGTGTGATAGTCCAACTGTTTATTTGGTTCGTTTCATCGATGTCAAGTTGGTGAATGAGTCTCCATTCACCGCCGGAAGGTAACGCATTGATGCCGATATTCTCCCTGGCTTGGGCTTTTTGCGCTTCTGTTAAGGGCTGGGGGGTGTATAGAACTGCCTCCTGGGGGGCATCGGCACCACGGCTTGGCATTCCGGTGTCGGTGTCACCGATGAACCAGTTGCCATTGTCGCCAATGTGGGGGGTGATGCCGTCAGTAGGCAAATCATCGATACCAATATTCTTTCTTGCTTGTTCTTGTTGGTCATCATTCAATGATTGTGGAATAAACAAAACTGCATTACCAAAAGACCCACCTTCTCCGCTTCCCAAATTTGCGGTAGACCATTTGATTGGTTTTCCATTCTCATCTACTTCGGTTACAATAATTGTTTGACCAACTTGTGCTTCAGTTGGAACGGGAATAGCACTAACGTCCTTGGCACTAAGTTGATCAAGATGTTCTTGCGTAATAATTTCTTTGGAAAATAACGTAATTCGGATGTCACTTTGAGAAAGCATTACGTAATTGCCATTTATTCCATAACCTGCATAAAAAGCGGTGTTTCCCTCAATTATTCCAATAAGTGGTACAGAGACATTCTCACCATCCATTTCAATAATGGCTTTTACGGTTCTTCCACTTTCATATGCTCCAATTACAAAATCAACAGGTTCATTCGCTTCAAACGTTCCATTTTGTGTTTCTTCAATGGTGACGTAGAATGTTTTTGAATCATCTTCAACAGCTTCAAGTTCCTCATCTATACTAACCCTGAGTCTTTCGACTTTATCATCAACATATTCCTGAGATGCAAAAGTTTCATTTTGGATGATTTCTTCTGCCACTCTTTTTGCTGCATCGATAGCCACAGAAATACTAAAATAATCTTCTGATTCGGCTACATCAATTCCGGGATTTTCTGAAACATCAAGAATAATGTTGAATGTGGACAAGATTTCATCGCCCAATACGAAAGAAACCAGCAAACGAACATTTCCAACAGTGGTCAAAACCTGTTCTGCAAGAGTGATGATGACGGAATTAGTGCTATCATCGACAAATTCAAATGCCGATTCTCCATTATCCAGAACATCATACATACCACCATGACCATCAGGCTTTTTGTATGAAATCAATACGCTTGATGTTTGGTCAATTTCATAATCCATTCCATTCTGAAACAGGTCAAGACGGATTTTTCGTGAGTTTTTCTCACCCTGTACGGCATAGACCACAGAAGTGTTTTGCTTTGCACTCAAATCAATTGAAAGTTGTTTTAAAATTTCCAGTTAAATCACCTCAATTTGCGCTTAATATATATCTTCCATCCACAATATCCCAATGAACACGTTTTCCCAAAATTTCTACAGGGTAATAATCAGATCCAATGGAAACTGGAGTTCCTTTAATTTCTAATTTTGTATCAGAAACTATTTGCATTGTATCTTCTGCATTATAGTAATTCAACCTAATTTTTATAGGTCTTGTTGAACCAGATTTCACAATGCTGATTCCAGTTCCATCGAAAGAATTATTTTGAGTTGTTCCGTCCTCATAAATAACTGCCATGCTGACAGATGCGGTATCTAGTCCCAACACAAATCTACCATCAAGTGATTCTATTCTTCCAGATTTAATCAAAGAAGCATCTAATGAACCGGATGTTATCAAATCTGCATTGATAGAGCCTGACTTTATTAGATTCGCATTGATTATTCCAGTTGTGATAAAATCCGCGTTAAATCTGCCATCAATCGTCCATGCACTTTCATACAGTCCATTTACACCACTGTGAGAAAATCCGATGCCCGACTGACCGACACGCATTACATTCACCGCTGTGGTTGGATCTTGTGTATCCATGAAAAGGATATCTACAATGTTTCCGTTTGCGTCCTTGCGGAAGTATGCGTACCCTTTTCCATTTGTCAGCCATGCCGTAGCCGCTTCTTTTGCAAGCTGTAAATCCGTCTTTGTCGGTGCTTGCTCAATCTGCTTTTGCTGTTCGACAATGGTATCTGCAATATTGGCACGGATAGAACCTAGCGTTACGCTCTCTACACGGTCTAACAGGACATTGTAAACGATCTTGACAGCCTTCGCCCTAGCCGAAACTTTAAGGGCAGGAAACTCAACTGACAGCATGTCAAACAATGACACACGCTCCAACAGTTGCAAGTGCTTGTATTCTTCGCTCTTTTGAAGCTGTGCGAATGACACATCCAGAGAAACAATCGGCACACCGATTTCATTATTCTTGATGTATCTTTCAGTGGCAGATCGAAGCTGTTCTTCTGTTGGCTCTGTTTCAAAGTACGATGTGAAGTCAACGGTTCGGATGTGAGTAAATCCATACTCACCATCTACATTTACAACCTTTTCGGGAAGCTGAACAACCGCTCCAGTTTCTTGATTCTGCCAATACGGATAAATACCAGTTGCGATGTTTTGGCAATTTTCTTCTTGCTTTAGACTTGTTAAGTTTTTACCATATCGGATTGAAACACCTCTGTCCATGCCACGGTTATTATGAAGCTTGACAGTGAAATTGTCAAACTCATATTCGCCGCCATAAACGTCAAGAATACTGCCTTGAACACCACCAAGCCGTGACCGAATGGATGCAGGATGCGAAACTGTGAACTTTCCAGCGGTGCTTTTATCCGTCCAAAAATTGAAGGAATTAGCGCCAACAGCATTCGATCGTAAACCATTTAATGCAAGCTGCACCGATTCTGCGGTAAAAGGCTGAACAGCTACGCCCGACAAATCATAAGAAATATGTTGAGCGTAAATGTTGACAATGCCATTCATGCTAGGCTTTGAGATGTTGTACACCCTAAAAAGCTGAGGTTCACGGAATTGATCTGGTTTTGCCTTGATGATAGAACGGCTTTGGATATCCTCAAAGTGGATGCCGTCCATAGGGTACTGCATCGAAAGTTCAAACGCTCCATTTGCTTCCTCTGTTACAAGGCAAGATGCACAATCGCCTAAAATACCACATCCGTTATGATTAAAAGCCGTTTCGGTAGGCTTGTATAAAATTGGATAACTCACAGTTCCCACCACCTCGGAATAATTTCCACTCTTTCAATGCCACCATCAAATGCAATAATGTTTTCACCGTCATGCAATACTGGAAAAATCGGAGCATTAATATTAGAATTTTGATTTCCTTTATCATTATAGGCATTCTGTGTGTCGCTGTCAAGATAAAGCACACCATCAAGCACTTTTATATCCACAACATAGTCACCGATTGTAAGTGATCCAGCGCCCTGCCCAGACACTTTGATTAAAGGCAAGGCATCCTGACCGTAATGATTGAAAATCCGATATCCGCTTGATGTCAGTATAATCAAATTTTCACCAGACTTCAAAAACCGTTGTGGCTTGCAATCAAAGCCAATATCAAACGGTGCGAGTGTTCGTAGTCTTTGTTCGATTCCGGGTGAATTTTCAACCCGTGCCATCCAAAAATGGTCTGGGTCGTCACTGGTTTCAAGCCTCCTGTAACCATTTTTTAACATCAAGAACCGACCAGCAGAACGAAGTGCTTTCTCGACATCTCTTTGCAAACAGAAGCATGGTGCAGAACCGCTACGATTCTCATAACTACCAGTATAGTATACAAGATCGCCATTTCTGCCTTGAATTGTTTCAATTTCAACAATTGGAACAGCTTCGGAAAATGTCACCGGTGCCTGGAGATGGATGCCAACAGACTGAGCATCCAGTCCATCAAGATAAAAAGTTTCGTTAAGCATAAACAGCCGCCCTCCTGTCGGTCATGTCTTGAATTGCCTGTGCAACAGCTTCTGCAAGGCTCTGTTCGTCGCTGTACTTTGCGCCGTCAATGTTTATATTGATGTTGCCAATGGAAGTGCCACCAGAAGCGCCGCCAGCCGTTACTGCGCCCACTTTGCGAATAGAGGCGTTGATACCTACGCTTGCATCGTCAAAGTTCAGCGCATCTTCCATGTCGTCCTTGACATGGGCAAATTCATCATCCCAACCTTCTCCTACGCCAAGAGCCATCATTTTGCCAATTTCATCACGGAAAAGACGAGAAGGAGAGTGTATTCCAAGCCCGTCCTTAATACCTTGAACAAGATCGCCAAACAGGCCACCAACATTGTCAGTCAGCCAATCCCAGGCATTTTTTATACCGTCCCATAGACCAGACACTATATTGCCGCCAATTTCTTTTAAATCGTCGGGCAAATCCTCGAACCAGTCAATGATGCCGTCAATTCTTTCCTTGGCGTTTTTCTTGAATTCTTCCCATTCTTCGGGAATTGTAACCGTAAAAAATTCAGTTAAAGTAGATGCTGCGTTTTTTAGGAATTCTTTCAAACTAATTTTAAAATCTTCCCAAGCATTAGGAATTGTTTCTGTAAAAAATACGGTTATACTTTCTACAATAGAGTCAATCCCTTCGGACAGCCAGGTTTTGAAATCATCCCAGGCGGCAGGTATGGTTTCCGTGAAAAATGTTTTTATTGAATTTGCAATAAAGCCAAGAGCGTATCCGATATAGTAGCCAGGTCTGTCCAAAAATTCCTGAATTCCTGCCCAAGCTGTGGAAAAAAAACCAGTCAAATCGCTCCAAATATTAGAGAAAAATGTAGATATCTTAGTAAAAATCTCTGAGAAAAATTCATATATTTCTACACCAACATCTTCAAAGAATTCTCCGATATCATCTAGGAACGGAAGGTCTTCTTTTATTTTTGACCATTTTTCAACAATCGAATCGACTATTTCAGAAATAAGGTCGCTTCCGATCTCTTTCCAGTCTGCATCCTTAAATTGACCTACGACTGTATCCGTTAATCTGACTGCGCTTTTTAGCAATTCAGGGATTGCTGAAATTATACCCGATGCAATCGCTAAAACAATATTTATTGCAGCACCAATCAGTTGTGCAATATTTTCAGGTTGTAGTAACACAGCCACAATTCTTTCAACTATCATAGTAATTGCTGAAACAAGTTCAGGAATTGCATAGCTGATTCCATCTGCCAGTTCGTTTATAATGGCAAATGCTGCGTCAAGCAAAGCCTGAAGTGTGTCCGGATTTGTCAATGTGTCCACAATCTGCAAAATCACATCAATGATTGTCGGGATCAAAGTGTCGAGGTTTTCCGCTATGCCCGTGGACAAAGAAACGATCAAATCCAAACCGAGTGCGACAATTTGGGGGAGCTGATTCAAAATGCCGTTTGAAAGTTCTCCAATAAGTAAAATCGCCGAATCAATCAGCGCTGGTGCGTTGTCTATAATTGCATCCACAACGGTGTTCAGCAAATCCGGCAAAACTGCGATAACGGCATTTACCATACCCGTTGCGGCAGAAATAACAGACGGGACAACTCTTTCAACCAATCCAGGTAAAATTTCAATAATTTTAGGTGCTGCCCCTTCAATCAGGTTTGCGATGCCACCAAGTGATTTTTCAATTGCTGGCAGCAAATTGTCAAGCACACCTTTTACCTGTTTTCCACTTTCGTCTGTATAGCCAACCACGGAATCTGTCAAGTTGCCAATCAATTTGTCCAAATCCGCACTATCATCCGCAAAGCCTGTTACAAGGTTTGTCCACGCAGCTTTCATAGACGAAAGGCTACCGGTGATTGTCTCAGATGCTTCTCGTTGTGCATAACCGGACATGCCAACCATATCAATATAGTCAACCAAAGCAGATTGCATATCTGCAAGGTTTCCCATCTGGTAGTTGGTTGCTTCTCCATTTGCCTTGTTCCACTCGTTTACTTTGTCGATAACCTCTTGGAAGCCCTCTTTTGTGGGCGTAATGCCGATTTGCAAATTATCAAGCATAGTAAAGTTGCTTTTCATAATGCCGTTAAAAGCATTTTGCACATTTTCTGCGGTGTTTCCTGTTGCCGCTATGATGTCCGCTTCGGCTTGCACAATATCGTGCGCCAATTCTGCCGCCGCCTGTTCATTTCCACCCAAAGCGGTTTTTAAGCCAGTAGCAAATCCATTCACCTGTTGCAGATATTCGTTCTGCGACATCTGAACTGTCTTATAAGCATCCTGTGCGTTTTTGGCAACAGTTTCATAAGCGTTGCCAAACATCAACTGTGCGCCACCAACCAACTGCTCGTATTCAGCGTAGTTATCAACAGCAGCCTTGGTCAACGCCGTTATACCAGTAGCCGCCGCGCCAAGTGCAGCACCGCTTATTTTCGCAGCCGTTGCAAGTCCTTTCCCAAGTCCACTAGCCAGTTTGCTAACGCCCTTTATTTTATCGCTTGCCTCGTCTTTCGCACCAATTTTTACAAATAATTCAAATAAATTCAACCTATCACCTACTTTTGAATTTATTTCAGTTTGTTTCTTATGCCCTCGATAATGTCATCAGCCGTGCGATTATCGACGGGCTTTGGATAGTACACATCCGCAAAGCGGTCAAGATTTAATTGGTGTCCGCTCAAATGCGCTGTGCATTCCAAATTCATGCGTAAGCAATCAGTAACATAAATGCGGTACGCCAAATCACGCT
>JAZURO010000122.1:0-6713 GCA_045606265.1 Eubacteriales bacterium | reverse complement strand
CAATGGTATAAGAGCTACGATAACGGAAGCACATGGATTCAGATATCCGGCGCAACTAACGATAGGTATACACCGACCACGGCATTCAACATCGTAGAGCTATACAAGGTTGTCGCAACAAATATCGTTGGAACATCTTCGCAAACTGCGACATCCAACAATGCCAAAGTAACTGTTGTGAATGCTGTGCTTTCTCCTTCCGAGAAATGGGCGCAGTACCTGAACGTAATCAAGGGGTCATTCGTTAAACTGGCAAGACTTGACTTCTTACAGCCAAACGGCTCCGTATCGTACTCACTTGATAACAACCCACTAAACAGGCGGAGCGGTGCATTTATCCAAAGCGGGACCCTTACCGTTAATCTACAGAATGGGCAGAGAAGATCAGCTACGGTCACTTTGTCGAACCTTGATGGGGAGTATGACTATAGCGTAAACAAGCTATGGTTTGGGCAGCAAGTCCAATTATGGATGGGCGTGAAGCTCCCAAGCGGAGAGGATTTCTATATTTCCCAAGGCGTCTTTTATGTCAAAGACCCAGAAGAATCCTTCAAGCCGGGGTTAAAGCAGACAACGCTGTACCTTGTAGATAAGTGGGCATACCTTGACGGAACGCTGTTTGGGAATTTGGATGGGACATACGAAGTCCCGCTGAATAGCAACATATTTAACGTGATCGCCTCCATTCTACTTCTTGACAGAGGTAATGGACAGGAAGTTGACTCATCGACACCAATTTTCACAAGCTATTATAACGGGAAAACGACAACTCTACCTGATGGGACAACCGCTCCGTTGACGAACACCCCTTACACATATCGTTGCGACTCTGAGAATGGTACATACGCCGATATAATCCTCGAAATGAACACCATCCTCGCTGGATGGATTGGGTACGATTCCTGCGGTCAGCTTCGTCTTAGTCCCTCGCAGGACGATATACTTGACCAGAACAAGCCTATCCAATGGGAGTTCACCCCAAAGAATTGTACTCTGCTGGGGGCAACCTACTCCGTTAAAAATTCTGAGGTATACAACGACATCATTATCATCGGTGAAAGCCTTTCAGAGTATGGGCAAACGGCTGGACGAGCCACGAACTATGACCCCCGATCCGACACGAATGCCAATCTTATCGGCATGAAAACGAAAAGATACTCTCAGAGCGGATACTACACACAAGACATTTGCGAGAGTTTGGCTGTGTTCAAACTGAAACGGCAAAGCGTGTTGAAGAAGTCTGTGAGTATTGAAAGCACTCAAATGTTCCATCTACAGGAAAACAACCTCGTCACGATTCAAAGAACGGACAAGCCCGGGAATCCTGTGGAGCGACATCTAATCACGGGATATTCAATTCCGATAGCGCAGGATGGGCCAATGTCCATATCGGCAACGGCGGTGAACGATTTCCCTGTTGCTACGGTAACGCAAGCGCCATAAAAGGAGAAAAGAAATGGCAGATTTGAATAAGCAAGCGTTAGATATATGGAACGCAATAAAGCCCATGATTGATAAGGAGATCGAGAATAAGACGAGGGGCATGGTTCAACGCAGAAAAGCAAAAGTAACTACTGCCCCCAACGGATCGTTGATAGGCGTTACGGAGGCATTTGGCCCAGAGATATCTATTCCTTACATTTCGTCTATGTCAAGCGCCCAAGTGGGGGATGTTGTATGGGTGGAGTTCATGTACGGGGCAACGAACTCCTTTGTATCCATGTATGCAAACCCCGCGCAAAATTGATACGGAGGAAACTATGTTTATTGTTCTTGAAGTACAGAAAAACCTTAATGGAACTGGTGCTATTGTAAATCCCATTCCGACATTCGACACTCTCCCGGAAGCGGAGTCATGCTGGCATAGCAAACTCGCTACGGCTTGCATCTCTCCCGTTCCTATTCACACGGTAATTCTGATGGACGATGATGCAAACACGATTAGGAGAGAAACCTATTTGCATCAGGCGGTATCCAATACCGAAGAGAATCCCGAATAACATTATATCTATAAGGAGAATAACCTATGCCCGACATAACCCAAGTCTCTGTCGGCGCTACGCCTACCTTGGAATTTCTGCTACCGACAAGCGTTGATCTGACGGATGCCAACATATACTTCTCGATTGAGCAGTTCAACCGGACTCTAATCGAGAAGTCGAGCGTGGATTCAGAGGACGTTTCATACGATGGTAATACGGTTTCCGTATATCTGTCGCAGATCGATACGCTTCAATTGTCAGAAGGAGATGCAAAGGCGCAGTTGAACATCACAAAGGAATCTGGGAAGGTTAGACTTCCCACCTACGAAG
The DNA here is from genome assembly GCA_045606265.1 of Eubacteriales bacterium. Taxonomy (GTDB): domain Bacteria; phylum Bacillota; class Clostridia; order Oscillospirales; family CAG-272; genus RGIG4608. Next base: position 4,401 of record JAZURO010000122.1, on the reverse strand, counting down.
CACCGATAAAGATTCTCCACAATGAGATAAAGAGGGTGCTTCTATGAGCGCCCCCATAAGGATTACATTAGGGGTTCCTAATGACTCCAAACCGATTCCGGTTTCTGTCGCAAGCAACAAGCAAAGGCGTCAGATTGATGTAACTGCTCCAATCGTGGAAGAGACGTTGCCAACTTATGAAGGGCCATATTCCGTCACCCCGTCCGAATCCGTGCAGACCCTCGAAACGGCTGAAAAGGCAATGACCGATGATGTTTCTGTCGGTGCGATTCCTGCTGACTATGTTGGCTCAGAAGTGCCTCGCAAGTCATCCGCAGACCTCACCGCAAGCGGCCCGACCGTTACTGCTCCTGCTGGGTATTATGCCGAGGCCGCATCGAAGACAATTCCAGATGCAACGTACAGCAACAACATTACGATTGGTATAGAACCATATATCAACGTAACAGAAAACGGTTTGATTGGTGTATCGAAAGATGAAGTATCAACTCTGCATCCTATAACATCTGGAGGATATGCGGCAACAACCGACGCTCTGCCTGTTGGGGTATGGGCGCATAATTCACTACAGCTCCCCACGCAAGTTGGAAGAACAATCACGCCAACGGAATCGGAGCAAACCGCCGTTGCCGCACAGAAATTCACTACTGGTGAAGTTAAGGTGGCGGCTATTCCTTCTGATTACATCGGTTCCGAAGTGCCGCAGAAGTCCTCTACCGACTTGACCGCATCCGGGGCAACCGTAACGGTTCCTTCTGGCTACTACGCCGAGGCCGCAAGCAAATCCGTGGCTGTCGGTTCTGTTGCTGTCGAGGATACAACCGCCACAGCAAACCCAACTATTACGGTATCAACCGTAGGCCGCATTTCTGCAAGCTATCTAAAAACCGTAACGGTAACGCCAACCGTGACGGATGGATATGTGACAGGCGGCGAAAGCGGTTCCGTGACCGTATCGGGGTCAAAAACATACCAACTGTCCACACAATCCGCAAAGACAGTAACGCCCACCGAATCAGAGCAGACGGCTGTTGAATCGTGGAAGTACACAGTTGGAGAAGTCAAGGTTGGTGCGATCTCGTCCAGTTATGTTGGCTCAGGCGTGACCCGCAACGATTCCACCGATTTGTCCGTGAGTGGAGCAACCGTTACCGCCCCGGCGGGATACTATGAAAATGCGGCAAGTGCAAGCGTCCCAAACGCAACATGGAAGAACGCTTCTACCGTTGGAGTAGTCCCGGAAATCAGCGTGGATTCAAGCGGCCTTATCACGGCGAATTGTGCGGGGTGGACATCCATTCACCCGTTGACCGCTTCGGGGTATGCCGATTCTAACACAGCCGCCAATATCCAACTGTCGGGGGTAAAGACCTCACAGCTTTCCACACAGGCGGCACAGACTATCACGCCGACAACCACAAACCAAACCATCGCAAGCGGCAAGTATCTTACTGGCGCACAGACAATCCTTGGAGATGCCAACCTTGTCCCGGAATCAATCGTTGAGAACATCACGATATTCGGGGTCACAGGGAACGCTCCCCCTCCTGTAACGGTGGTGCATTTGCTATGAAACTATCAGCTATCAAAGGTGCTGTCCTTCTTCCGACAGGGTACACGCAGACCGAGTACACGCAATCCTATTCTGTCGGCACACAGAACGGTGCTTCTATCTGTACGGCAATCAAGCCGAGCCTTGACCTTGTGACCGAGATGGACATGGAGTTCACGGGTTGGTTTAGCGGGGCATCATCGTTTGCGTTTGGGAGCGACCCGTCCGACCAAAACCGCTACGCCGTGTATGTCAATTCGTCAAAGAAGTGGATATTAGGTTGGGGCAACGCTACCACAAGCGATACGGTTACGGCAACGGAGAATGTTCGTTACAAGATTAAGGTGGACAGCGGCAAGCTGTACATTGACGGCGTGCTTGCGGCACAGAGTTCCGCAACGAACGTAAACACGAATTGCAATATAATTCTGTACGCCTACAACTACACCGCCAACGGCAATATGCCCGCACGATTCGCAAAAATGAAACTGTACGGCGTGAAATTCACAAGGGGCGGCGTTCTTGTCGGTGACTTCATCCCATGTAAAAGGGATTCCGATTCAGCACCGGGGATGTACGATCTTGTCAGCGACACGTTTTACCCGTGCGAGAGCATCCGTGGCTCCGGGAACTACTTCATAGCGGGTAGTGATGTGACAAGCTTTACCCTGTATAAATTCGCCAATGCTCTCCGCAGATACAAGGTTGTCTTGCCTACGCAGGAATACGAAGATTGCAACTACGTTAAATCGGCAAGAGCATCGTACATCGACACAGGGTACGTGCCTAAAGCAACCATTGAGATGGAAGTGCGGCTCAAATTCGCAGGAACATTCCAATACGGCACAGGCAACACCAATGCCTTTTTCGGTATAACTGAATCGGATGGTCGGGCCTACACCATTAACTTCGGCAACAGTTCAAACCAGTATAACCAGTTGTTCACATGGTTGAGCAGGAGTTACGATGGACAGCATACATGGTCACTTAACATCGATGCCGCCACCCGTGAGAACGTGAACACTTTGGAGTGTAAACCAACCAAAGTTACGTATGGCGCATACAGCGTTGTCCCTCAGTTAAAGACAGAGGATATGGAACACTCTTTATACATAATGGGCAGGAAAACGGCGGCAGGAGTGGTGAGTGCTTTCACGAGTTTTGAACTGTTCGTGTATGAGTGGATCATCCGAGAGGGTGACACGGAAGTCCGACACTACGTACCAAAGAGAAGGATAGCTGATGGAGTGTATGGCCTGTATGATACGGTAACTGATACGTTCCACCCGTCCGATTCGACAACACCATTCTCAGGAGGCTAATATGGCATACCTTGGAAAAGTAATGTATTTGACACAGGCGCAGTATGCAACACTACAATCGACAGGAACAATCACGATTGACGGAGTAACCTACACTTATTCAGACAACGACCTTTACCTCGTTCCGAGCGGGGAAGATTTACCTTCATATACCGCCGCAGACGAGGGAAAGGTGCTGAAAATCGTCAGCGGCGTTCCGACATGGGTGACACCGTAACATTTTTTAGTGGCTCCCAATCGAAGGAAGCGAGTACGAACTTTAATGAGGTGATAATATGACAGTATACATCGGAAACGCTGTAGGCGATGAACATGGGAACGCAAGGGGCGGGGAAGCCGGAGATCAGACGGGTAAGGAATTAAAGATTCAGCCTTGGTATCTGAACAAGAAGGGATGGAGAGTTTTCCGCCCAAAGACATCTGAGGTAGCGCAGAGGCTTGTATATGACATGAAAGCGGCCTGTGAGAATAGTTACATAGGTTATGACCAAAGCCAGCGCAACACGCTTTACACAGCCTCAAAGCCGTATGATTTCGATTGTGCAAAGGTTGATACGCCTTGCGAGTGCGATTGCTCATCTCTGGTAAGGGTATGCGTTCTGTATTCCGGCATTAAGGTCAACGATTTCAATACCACCAGCGAACCCGCAAGACTCCTTGCGACAGGAGAGTTTGAAGAGATGGTGGGGGAGGAGTACACAGATTCTCCCAATAAGCTATCTGCTGGAATGATCTTGTGTACAAAGGTTAAGGGACACACGGCCATAGTTCTGAACGATGGGCCGGATGCGGAGCCTTATCCTGATCCGCCTGTTCCACCGACACCACCCGATCCTCCTGTTCCGCCTGAACCTCCCACGCCTACGAAGCAGATGGTGTATGTGATTGGGCGCAGCGTGAATGTACGTGACTCTGACAGCAAATCTGGGAAGATTCTGTTCACGGCTCACAAGGGCAACAGATTCAACCTAATCGACATCTCTGCGGATACTGGTTGGTATCACATCGAAACGTACAAAGGCCCTGCATACATCAGCAACAGGGAAGACCTGACTTGCCTTATCACGGTTTCTTGACCGCTTTATGTCCGTAATGATTCTATTCCCCAACTCTGAACTTAGAATCGGATTGGGGAATAGGAATCTGTCGGCATAGTTTTTATACCCTGTAGGGAACATTTTACAACTCTGAACTTAGTATGTATAAGATATGCTGTTTTCTGCATAGTTATACATACCTTAAAAACGTGACAATTCGCCAGAAAATAAGCTTGAAAAACGTGACAAATCACAAAAACCTAAAATAAAACTGCGGAAAATATCAAAATAAAATGGAGGATAACATGGATAAAACTCTGCTTATCAACATCATCTGGGCCGCTGTCTGCGCTATCATCGGCATAGTCGCACGGTTTATCTACGCCTACCTCAAAGCGAAGGGCGTTGTGACCGAGGAAGCAGCCCACCAGATTGCCGTAGCCGAGGAAGCGTTCTCTACCGTGGAACACGCTGGGAAGCAGAAGATGGA
>JAZURO010000121.1:0-13229 GCA_045606265.1 Eubacteriales bacterium | reverse complement strand
TTTTTGCAAAGCTTTTTCTTTTGTGCCTCTTGTGGCAAAAGAAAAAGCGTCTAACAAATCTTGATAGCAAAGCCGTTTAGCCGCTTTCTTTGACAGCAAAGGCGCAAAGAAAGCTCCAAAGAAACGCCGAAATACAGGGCTTCTCGCCCCGTACCCTCGGTCGCTTTTGAAAAAGTTCCGCAAAACTTTTTAATCGCCTTGGCAAGTGCGAACATAGTACGCGACAAATCAAAATTTTAATAACAAAAGCTCCCTTTTATAAGGGAGCTTTTGTTGTTTATTTATCTGTTGTGTTTTGCTCGAAGGCAGTATCCTTGCTGAGAGTTTCTACGTCCTTGGAGGAAAAGTATTCAAGAGGATCAACCGCAAGACCGCCAACTGTCATTTCAAAGTGAAGATGGGGCTCGTCAGCGATTTCTACCATCGCAGTTGCGCCAACTGTGGCGATTTGCTGACCTGCCTTAACCTTAGCACCCTCAATAATGCCTTTTGGAAGCTCGGCTGAAACGTTCTTATAGATGGATACCGCATCACCGTTATGCTTGACTGCGATACACTGACCCATTCTGACGTCCTCCCAAATCTGCATTACCGTTCCGTCGGCAGCGGCATAAACGGGAGCGCCCTCACTTGTAATAATATCAACACCCAAGTGAACTCTATAATCGTTCATAGTGGGCGAGAACACTTGAAGCTCGGAATCGTGAACGTTCAGCAATTTTCCCGAAACGGGAAGGGAAAAGCTGGGAAGCTTGGAACCCACGTCGCTTGACGGATCGTCATTGGGGAGAGTGGGAGTCGGCTGCTTTGTTGTTGGTGTAGTCTGACTCGGTTGAGTAACGTTGGGAGTTGTTTGCTTGTTACGGTTTGTGGCTACAACCGCCGAAACGATAATAATCATAGCAAGCAAAATTGAAATTGCGGCTATATACACCGCCTTGTTTTCTTTAAGATTTTGCATAAATTTTTCTTTATCAAACATAATTAATTTCCTTCCTTTTGCATAATTTTTGCTTTGATAGTAGTATTTTTGCCCTATTTTTCAACTTTATTCTGATTTTTATCAAAAGAATTAAAATATTAGAAACTTTATTTGACAAACACAAGTTTTTTTGATATAATCAAAGCAATAAAGCGAAAGGTAATTGATTATGGATAAAATTCTTGCGACCAAGGGAAAGCTCCTTGGTATTGATTTCGGCGACAAAAGAACAGGACTTGCAGTTTCTGACCCGTCAAGAATATTGGCTTCGGGAATAGGATATATTTCTCCCGGCGGAATAGTAAAGGTGGCAGATGCGATTGCAGAAATCTGCAAGGAACAAAAAATAGTTGGCATAGTTTTGGGTCTGCCTGTAAATATGGACGGTTCCCAGGGCTTTCGTGCCGATAGAATCAAGGAGCTTGCATCACTTCTTGAAGAAAGAATGCCCGATATACCCGTTGCATTTTTTGATGAACGCCTTTCAACTATGGCTGCCACTCGTTTTCTTAATGAAACGAACACTCGCGGAGCAAAGCGAAAGGGAGTTGTTGATACACTCTCAGCGCAAATTATTCTCCAAAACGCACTCGATAAATTAAAGTATATGCAAAACAATTAATAAAACCCACCTCGTGAAATTCACGAGGTGATTTTTTATTTATTGTGGTCAAAAAATAATAAATTCAGTTGTATATAAAGTACAAAATAAATTTTTCTTTCCAAAAACATATTGATTTATTGCCAAAAGAAAGATATACTATAATTAGGAATACTAATTTTTGGGGGATAAAATGAAAAAACAATTTTTCAAAGCTAATAAAACTAAACTAATCGCAAGGGTTATGCTCCTTGTTCTTTTGTTTGCGAGTGCATTGAGCTTTGCGGGGTGTGGGCAATATCATAAATATGTTTATTTTTCTATGGTTAATATCAGTGGTGGCCCAGACCCAAAATTAATAAAAATAGCCCGTGTATCTACCGATATTTTGGAATTTAATGATCGGGATTTGGTTGTGGATTTATATATAGGTATGCACGAACTAACTATTTTTGGTCAAGTTAAATCCAATCCAAAAGAACAACTTCCAACAACCGATAGAAATGACACATTCAGTTTGTCCATATTCATGTGTAAAGAATTGGATAATAATGAGTATAAAAGTACAAAATTGAAAACGATACAGGATGAAGAGTTGTTTTCAAAAAAGTATGGATGTATAGATACTCCTTTTTTTATTAATAATGGGATAACTTATATGCATATTGAGGAAATCATCATTCCAAAGGATTATTTTTATAAAGATCATGGTAATGTATTGATAAGATTAGAATTATCTAAATACACAAAAGAAATGGAGTATTGTCCGTACATTGTTTATACCATTACAATTAAGTATGCAAATAATAATGGGAACATAGTGTTAAGTGGATATGATATGACAACATGAAAAATATAATAAATTTATTAAAAATAGTGTTTACTATACTCGCATTATCATTTGTATGTTATATAAATAGTAATGATAGAATAATTGAATTGAACATCTTTGCTGTTGACAAATCGGTTGACGGAACATATCACCGTTCTGTTTGTGATGTTTGCGGTTTGGTGAACGGTACGAATGAAGCGCACGTTTGGGGGTCTTACAGTATCCCAAATATTTCAAATGTACTCTTTGCGGTCACTTGAAGCTCGTGACAGGCCCCGGTATCATACCTATAAACCCGCAAAACAAAAATGACGAAATTGAAGAAACCGAATAAACAAAAAACCACCTCGTGAATTTCACGCGGTGGTTTTTATTCTCTTAATTTTCAATTAAGCGATAATGTAAAGAACGAGCACCAAAATCACAAGAATGATTGCAAGTACTGCTGTGATTCTAAACAAGATCTTATCTTTATTGCTTGTCTTGGTATTACCAAGATAGGAGTTGTTTCCGCCTGCGATTGCGCCGGAGAGCTCCTTGCCCTTACCAGACTGCATAAGAACGAGTGTTGTAAGTGCAACTGCAAGAATAATAATTGCGATTCCCAAAGCGATATGCATTGTAATTTCCTCCAAAAATTAAAATTATGAGTTGAATGACAATGTTAATTAACCGAGCTTTGCCTGGTTAACCTTGATGCCGGGGCCCATTGTAGATGCGATTACGCAACTCTTAATGTACTGACCCTTTGCAGCAGCGGGCTTCGCTTTGATAACTGCACCAACGAGAGTGTTAAAGTTCTCAGCAAGCTTTTCGGGACCGAAAGATGCCTTACCGATGGGGCAGTGGATAATGTTTGTCTTATCAAGACGGTATTCGATCTTACCTGCTTTTGCTTCAACAACTGCACGAGCAACGTCAGGAGTAACTGTACCTGCCTTGGGGTTGGGCATAAGGCCCTTAGGGCCAAGGATTTTACCAAGACGACCAACAACACCCATCATATCGGGAGATGCGATAACAACGTCGAATTCGAACCAGTTTTCTTTTGTAATCTTTTCAACCATATCAAGCTCGCCTACGTAGTCAGCGCCTGCTGCTCTTGCAGCATCTGCTTTGTCACCCTTAGCGAATACAAGTGTTCTAACTGTCTTGCCTGTACCGTTGGGAAGAACTACTGCACCACGAACCTGCTGGTCAGCGTGACGTGAGTCAACGCCCAAGCGAAGATGGAGTTCGATTGTTTCATCAAATTTTGCCTTAGAAGTCTGGCATACAAGTGCAAGAGCTTCTGCGGGATCATAAGTTTTATTCTTTTCGATAAGCTTTGCGCTATCGGAATATTTCTTACCGTATTTAGCCATTTTCAAACTCCTCCTTACTCTTCAACAGTTATACCCATACTTCTTGCAGTACCGGCAACCATGCTCATAGCTGCTTCGATAGAACCTGCGTTAAGGTCGGGCATTTTTGTTTCAGCGATTTTTCTAACCTGCTCTTTTGTGAGCTGAGCTACCTTTGTCTTATTGGGCTTAGCAGAACCTGATTCGATACCGCATGCCTTCTTAATAAGAACGGGAGCAGGGGGAGTCTTTGTAATAAATGTGAATGAACGGTCAGCATAAACAGTGATAACAACGGGGATGATAAGTCCGATGTCATTCTTTGTTCTTTCGTTAAATTCTTTTGTGAATACGGGGATTGCAACGCCGTACTGACCAAGTGCAGGACCAACGGGGGGTTGGGGTGTAGCTTTACCTGCGGGCAATTGCAATTTAATGTAACCCATTACTTTCTTTGCCATGTTAAAATACCTCCAATGTGGTTTATACGGGAGAATTCAGTAAATTTTTCTCCCTCCCACGCGACAATGTCTTGCCGCATAAAAGTAAAAGATGCCTGATTAATTTTCTTTGAGTTTGATCATACCCGTATCAAGCAGGACGGGCATAGGTCTGCGGCCCTTGTCGACAAGAACCGTCAAATTTTTTGAATCGTCGGAAATTGAGTGAACTGTACCTGTGTAGCCGGCGAAAAGACCGCCAATAATTTCAACGGTATCACCAATGCTGTAACTAAGCTTGATCTTCTTTTCTTCGATATCGAGCATCGCAACCTCTTCTTCTGAAAGGGGGGAAGGACGTGATCCGGGGCCAACAAAGCCCGTAACGCCCGTGATACTGCGAACTGCGTGCCAGCTTTCGTCGTTCATAGTCATTTTGATATAAACGTAACCGGGGAATTTCTTTTCCTCGACCTCGATTTCCTGGTCACCCTTCTTTACAATACTAATTTCAACAGGGATCTTAATATCGTAGATCAAATCTTCCAGACCGCGGTTCTCAACAATTTTTTCAAGGCTTGTTTTTACCTTGTTTTCATAACCTGAGTAGGTGTGCGCCACATACCATCTCGGGCCGACATTCATTTCATTAATATCGCTCATTATGTGCTCCTTTAATTAGAGACTTCCAAGCAATCCGATTCCCTGTGAAAATACGAAGTCAATAGCTGCCAAAGCGATTGCACAAGCAACGATTACAACAACAACGACAAATGTGTTTTTGCGTACATCGGACCAAGGAGACCAAGAAATTTTCTTAACCTCACTCTTAATGCTTCTCATCCAAGATTTGATTCTGCTCCAAAGAGAAGGCTTGTCGCTTTTTTTCTTCACATTTTTTGTTTCAGGGTTATTTGCTTTTTTGTTTTCCAAATCTGCCATAATAATCTCCTTTACAATTACTTAGATTCTTTGTGAAGAGTGTGCTTGCGGCAGAATTTGCAGTACTTGTTCATTTCAAGTCTGTCGGGGTCATTCTTCTTGTTTTTCTTAGACTCATAGTTTCTCTGCTTGCATTCTGTGCAAACGAGAGTAATTTTGACTCTTGCATCATTAGCCATTTTTTCGGCACCTCCCATTAAAATTTTTTTGACCTTTTCGGTCAGTGTACCTCCCTCTGAGATGGTATCATACCTTGTCCATAAAGGACGGCGCTAAAAACAGGCATAACAAAAAAGCCCATTCGCAGAGGTACTGTTATTGTATCACAAATGCAATACAATGTCAAGGGCTTTTTGAAATTTTATATAAATATACTTTTATCTAGATAATGCGTCTAAATACTTGCATTTCTCGTGTGACTGTGATATAATGAATTACAGACTAAAAATAAGGAGATAAATATGACAAGTACAGTATTATTTGGTGACAAGCGTATTACTTACAGCGAGAGCTTTTGGACAGGAAAAAGAAAGATTGTAATCAATGGACAAGAATTGCAAAAAACAGGTAGGAATACCTACAAATATGAATATAATTACTATACTGTTAAGGGTAATTTTCTCTCGGGTGTAGAGATGACCTGCGGTGCTCAATCTATTACACTTATTCGCAAGCTTACCGTTCTTGAAATCATACTCTGTGTTTTCCCCATTGTACTTGCGGGTATAGGGGGAGCGATCGGTGGCTTTTGCGGTGGAGCAGCAGCGGCAGTTAACGCTATGTTTATGAGGGATACCGATAAGACAGTAATGAAGATTGTGTATTCAATAGTATCTACGGGAGTAGCATTTGTTTGTTATTTGGTATTATCAACAATATTCCTTGCACTGATTTCTTAACAGAATAATCATATCAAAAAAGCTCTCGCTTGTATTACAGCGAGAGCTTTTTTGCTATTCTATCGAATCAGAAAGCAATTTAAGTGTATCATAAATAGACTTAACTCCAATAAGCTCGATGCCGCAATCTATTTTGCGTTTTTCGAGGTTGCGATACGGAACTACTGCTTTGGTAAAGCCAAGACGTGCCGCTTCTTTAACACGCTGTTCAAGATTGGAAACGGCTCTTACCTCACCGGCAAGTCCCAATTCACCAATGGCGATAAGGTCATCAGGGACGATTTTATCTCGAAGTGAGGATATAAGTGCCATTGCAACCGCAAGATCGCTTGCAGGTTCGTCGATGCGAAGTCCGCCTATAACGTTAAGATATGCGTCGTTTGAAGAAAAACGCATATTCAGGCGTTTTTCAAGAACTGCCAGAATAAGATTTAAGCGGTTATAGTCAATTCCGTTTGAGGTTCTTCTCGGAACGGGGAACGGGGTTGGGGAAACGAGTGCCTGAACCTCGGCAATAAGCGGACGAGTGCCTTCAATGGTGCAGAGCGCACAGTTGCCCGAGGCATTCTTCGGACGGTCGGCAAGAAGCATTTCAGAAGGGTTGCAAACCTCGATAAGCCCCGCATCTCCCATCTCAAAAACACCGATTTCGTTAGTTGAGCCGTAACGGTTCTTCATTGCACGGATTATTCTGTACGAGTGCTGACGGTCGCCCTCAAAATAGAGAACTGCATCAACCATATGTTCAAGAATTTTCGGCCCTGCTATAGAGCCCTCTTTATTAACGTGACCGACCAAAATCACGGATATACCGTCGTTTTTCGCCTTTGAGATAAATGCGAGAGTACATTCCTTAATCTGTGTGATCGTTCCGGGGGCGCTTGAAATTTTATCGCTATACAAGGTCTGAATGGAGTCAACGATAATTACATCGGGCTTTACCTTTTCAATTTGAGCGAGAGTTTTTTCAAGCTCGGTTTCGGTCAGAATATAGAGATTTTTACCCACGATCCCAAGTCGCTTTGCACGGAGCTTGAGCTGGCCTGCGGATTCCTCACCCGAGATATAAAGCACCTTTTTTCTTTCACCGAGAGCGTCGGAAATCTGCATAAGTAAAGTGGACTTACCAATGCCGGGTTCACCGGAGAGCAAAACAACCGATCCGTGAACAAGACCTCCGCCAAGAACTCTGTCAAGCTCATTAAGACGGGTGTTGCTTCTTATGTAATCGGGAAGCTCCGCCTCATCAAAACGGAGAGCGACATTGTCTTTTCCGCTTGTTAGTGTTTTGTGTTTTATTTCGCTCGGCTTTTCGGGTGAGGTGGAAACAACGTCCTCGACAAGAGAATTCCACGCACCGCACTGATTACATTTTCCAAGCCATTTCGGAGAGATGCAACCACATTCCGAGCATATATATACGGTTTTTAATCCTTTCATTTTCTTTTCCATCCTTTGTAATAATTGGGGTGAGAGATTATTTATTAGAGTTTTTCTTTTCTTTTTCAAAAAAAACAACATTTTCACTTTGTAACTACATTTATTATATATAAAAAGCGCAAAAAAATCAAGTATTATTCTGCGAAATATAGGTCATAATCGACTTAAAAATAACGTTTGCGAGCATTTGGCGATAGTTTTCATCAGCCAATGCGTGCGCTTCGTCGGGATTTGAGAGAAATCCGCATTCTATTAATATAGCAGGACAGGTTGCGTTATGAAGTAAAAAGATGGAGCTACTTGCCTCTTTAATTACTCGTTTGTTCTTTGTTTGAAGCTCATTTTTAACGTTTGATTGAATCAAAGACGCCAAACGCTTTGAATCGCTATTATTCTTTGAATACCAGACTTGTAGTCCTGAGTACTGTGTTTGCGCAAAATAGTTCATATGAATGCTTACAAGTACGGGATTTTCCTGACTTTGAGTGATTTCGAGCCGACGTCTGACGTCCTGAACCTTCTTTTTTCCTTGATAATCAGAATTTTTATCATACAAAAGGATATCCGTATCCCTTGTCAGCACCACGTTTACACCCTGCTCTCGCAAAAGAGAAGCCAAGCGCAGAGTAATGTCGAGATTTAGATCCTTTTCAACAAGACCGTTGCCCTCGCAGCCGCCGTCCTCACCACCGTGGCCTGCATCGAGAACTACGGTAACTCCGCTTGTAATATGGGCAATTTCACTTGGTTGCGGAAGGCGAAATTTAAGCATTGGTATCATCAGAATAAGTGAAATTAATGCTGAAATTATGCAAAAAATAGCAAATTCCAACGCAAAGCTCAAAGCATATCGGTTTCTTTGTTTTTTCATATACTAAACTCCGTTTTTTGTTTATTTTATGAATAACGAAAAGCATTTATTCAACTGAACATATCATACCGATAACAATATTAAAGCATAAAAACGGACGCCCGACGGCGCCCGTTCTTATTGATTAAGCTAATCTTTTTTTATTTGTAATGGAGTTAACTATTCTGTTTATCACAAACAAAGCTACAATACATATGCAAAACAGAGGGAACTGATCCTTTGTGTTTTCGCTTACGTAGTAATGATGCAACAAAATGGGACATTGTGCGAGATATATGTATATACTGAATTCGCCAAGGAAGTTTAAGAACTTGCTTCTCACGGGGAGAGCAGTTGCAAAATACAAAAGCGAGGGACACACAATGCAGGTAAAAAGGTGGAGCTTCCATATCGAATATTCGGGAAGATATGCAAGATAAAGGAACGTAAGAGCAGATACTGCAAATCCGATAGAATTCACAAGCAAGCTCAGCTTTTGGGACTTCGCTTCGTCTTTGCTCTTGATTCTGATTTTTGGAATTTGTGAAAGTAACATACCTATTGCAAGCATTGCAGGACCACGCGCAACGATTTCAACCTGTTTGATATTAAATCTGAAAAAAGACATTGAACAGCAAATGATTATCACGCAGAAGATATTGAACGTTGACATTTTCTTTGTGTTCTTGTAAAGCAAGTAAAACAATGTCAAGAATACGAACTGTGCAGCAAAGAACCATAAAAAGCTGAATGGCCAGTTGAATCCGGAAAAATCAAGTTCAAAGGCAATATTGCACCAAAGAATTGACAAAGCCGCAATTATGAGTGGCACGATAAATCTTTTGGTTCTGCCCCAAAAGATAAAGCGAACTGCCTTTAAGAAGGGGCCGTCCTTGTGACGTTCGATTGATTGAAGGAAAAAGAGTCCCGAAACCATAAAGAAAAAGTCAACTGAAATATTTACACCGTCAAATTTTTCAGACAGAATGGGTGAAAAGCCGTGAAAATATGCAACCCATACCGAACATAAGAATCTGAATAGCTCGACAAGTCCGTTTTTGTTTGATTCTTTCTTAATCATAAAACCTCCGTTGTTTAGTTTTTCGTCCAAGTGCTTGGAGTCAATGCAATCAGCAGCGGATATATTTCAAGACGTCCGAAAAGCATTGCAAAGGAAAGCACGATTTTTGAAAAATCGGAATAGCTTGCAAAGCTGACGCTTGGATCGGCGGTGAAGAACGCACCGATATTATTGAAGCAGCTGAGGGTTGCCGTGAAATTCGTTTCAAAGCCGAATGGCTCAAAGGAAATCAAAAGGACCATGCCAACGAAGAAAACAAGGTATATAGCAAGATAGGAGCTGACACTTGAAAGGGTTGTCCTGTCAAGCACCTTGCCCTCAAACTTAACCGAGGTAACGGATCTTGGATGTATTACTCGTTTTAATTCCTGCTTTATCATTTTGCAAAGCATAACCACTCTTGCAACCTTGAAGCCGCCGCCTGTTGAGCCCGCGCACGCACCGACAAACATAAGTGCAACAAGCACGGTCTTTGAAAGCGTGGGCCACGCATTATAATTGACGGTTGAAAATCCTGTTGAAGTAATAATTGAGGAAACCTGGAAAGAGGAATATCTTATTGCATCGGCAGGATTAGAATAGCTCGGCAAGATATTCAAGGTGATTATCACGGTTGCGGTGAAGGCAATTCCAACGTATGCCCAAAGCTCGCCGGATTTGAATGCGGATTTGAACTTTCTCATTAAAATAAGATAGAAAAGATTAAAGTTTATTCCGCAAATAAACATAAATACGGTGATTACCCATTGGATATAGGGACTGTATGATGCAATACTGTCTGATTTTGTTGCAAATCCACCCGTACCAACCGAACCGAAAGAGTGGAGCAGAGAATCGAAAAGCGACATTCCGCCTGCAAGGAGAAGAACAGTTTGCAAAACGGTGAACGCAAAATATATGATATAGAGAATTCGTGCAGTTTCTCTTGCACGGGGAACTATTTTACCAACTATGGGACCGGGCATTTCAGCTCGCATAATGTGTATGGAACGGTCTGAAATTGAAGGAAGCACTGCCATTATGAATACAAGGACGCCCATACCGCCAACCCAGTGAGTAAAGCTGCGCCAGAAAAGTGATCCGTGCGACAGGGCTTCAACGTCAGTTAAAATTGAAGATCCTGTTGTGGTAAATCCACTTACCGTTTCAAAAAAAGCATCAACGTATGAGGGAATTTCACCACTGATAACAAAGGGAATAGCACCGATTGCCGACATTATCAGCCAACCGAAAGCAACGATAATAAATCCCTCTTTGGCATAGATTACCGTGTTTTTGGTCTTGCAGCCGAAGTATAGCAAAAACGCAATAAAAAGAGTCAGGGCTATTGTCCATAAAAAAGCGAGTGCTATATTTGTTTCCTTGTAGCAAATAGCGGTAATAAGAGGAAATATCATCAACAGCGCCTCGGAAAACACCAGTTTTCCAAGTGTGGAAAATATCATTTTTTTGTTCATAAGCTACCTCTTATAACATTATATCGTCAAGGTCTTGAAGACGTTGCTCGGCAGAAATAACGATAACCATATCGTCCTTCATAATCATATCGTTACCTGATGGAATGATTGTTTTTCTTCCACGGGTAATACCTGCCACGAGAATACTGTTTTTGAGCTTGATGTTCTTTAACGGAATTCCAATAACCTTGGAGTCTGCTTTTACGTTAAATTCAAGCGCCTCTGCTTTACCGTCCATCAATTTGTAAAGGGTTTCAACGTTAGAACCCTTTGAGTTTTCAAGCGCTCTTGCATAACGGACAATGATGTTGGTTGTGAGAGGAGAGGGGGAGACGATAGTTTCAACACCGAGCTTTTCAGCCATCGACAAAAGCTCCTCGCGGTTGATTTTTGCAACGACCTTGGGTACGTTTTGCATAGAGGCAAAAATTGAGAGCATAATGTTTTCCTCATCCATACCCGTGAATGAAACGAATGCATCCATAGAGGAAACGCCTTCCTCGAGCAAAAGCTCCTGCCGAGCGCCGTCACCGTGAATAATAACCGCATCGGGAAGCTCAGAGGCGAGATATTCACACCTGTCAAGGCGTTCTTCAATGATTTTTACGTCAACACCGAGAGAGATGAGCTTTTTTGCAAGGTAATATGAGGGCTTTCCACCGCCGAGAATCATAACGCTCTTTGCCTGCTTGCGCAGAAGTCCGAGCATATCAAGGAGCTTTTTGGTTTCGCTGTGCTCGGCAACAAGACCGATTCTGTCACCCGCTTTAAGCTCGAAATGGCCGTCAGGAATATACACCTGATTGTTTCTCTGAACGGTGCAAATAAGGTAATTTGCCCTGTATTTTTCTCTCGTTTTAATAAGATTCAAGCCGTCAAGGGCTGAATTTTTCGGTAGAATAATCTCAACCATTTCAATATTTCTTCTTGAAAAGCGCTCAATCTTAACTGCTGAGGGAACTTGAAGAATATTTGCAACCTCCTCAGCAACAAGCAGCTCGGGATTGAGGGAAATTGAAAGGTCAAGGTGCTGGCGCAAAAGACCAAGACTCTGATCGTTATATTCGGGATTTCTGATTCTTGCAATGGTGTGCTTTGTCCCCAGCTTTTTTGCCAAAAAGCAGGTAAGCATATTCATTTCATCAGAGTCCGTAGTAGCCACAAGAATATCGGTATTCTCAACGCCTGCTTCGGTGAGCGTATCACAGTCAACTGCATTTCCGCATATTCCCATAACGTCAAACATATCCGCTGTTTCATTAAGAACGGTAGGATTTTTATCTATAACAAGAAGATCGTGTCCTTCGGCGGTAAGACTTTGTACCATTGTACGTCCTATTTTTCCGCAACCCACGATAATTATCTTCATAATTACTCCCTCCTTCGCAAATAGCGAAAATAAACCATTATTAAATAGAATTATATCACAATAACAAATAAATTGCAATAGAAAACAAAAAATCCCGAGAATAACTCGGGATTTTATTGTATATTAAAGAGCCGACCATGATACGTTTAGGACGTTTTTATTTTTCTTTAACGTTTCAATTACTTCAGTTTCTTTTATCGTATGTACGATATTGAACGTCAATTTGTAGATTGTTTCGCCACCGTCATTGTGCATTTTTATTGAGTTTGGCGTACCTTTTACGTGATTGGAGATCTCGCTTACGATCTCATCAAGGGAGACGTTGTCGGGATTTTTAAGCTCAATTTCAAGTGAGTAGTGAGTTTCAATCTTAATTGATACTTTATTGAGAAGAATCTGAATAATGAGGATGAGAAGAGTGGCAAAAAGAGTGATACCGTACATACCTGCACCCGCTGCCATACCTATACCCGCAGTTGTCCAAATGCCCGTTGCGGTGGTGAGTCCTTTTACGGATGCGCCCCTGACAAAGATAACGCCTGCGCAAAGGAAGGAAACACCGGTTACAATGTTTGATGCTATTCGTGATGCATCGGCTCTGTATTCGGGCGAGAGGGCAAGCTCGGTGAAACCATATTGAGAAACTACCATAAACAAAGCAGCGCCGAGAGCCAGAATGATATGAGTTTTAAGACCTGCATCCTTTCGTCTTATACTTCTTTCAAGTCCGATTACAGCACCGCAAAGACCGGCAAAGGCAAGACGTGCAAAAAGTTCGCCCTGACCGATTACGGTGTTAAGAAATTCTTCTATTATAGCGTCGAACATAATTACCTCCGTTAATTATATATTTTGTTGCTGTTAGAAATATTGCTTGCTTTTGTTATTGAAAGGGAGCAATCACATGCGGCAAGAAATATATTTATTCCGATATGGAATAATATGACAGTTTTTCTTAAAACAGCACTTTCCTTAATAGTGTAATATTATACC
>JAZURO010000120.1:0-21800 GCA_045606265.1 Eubacteriales bacterium | reverse complement strand
GTATTGGGATTTCTAAACCGATAATTCACCCGTGAATTATCGAAAATTTACGCAAAGTCCGTACAAACCAATCCATCAAAGTTTTTCGGGGGCGTGGGGGCGGTTTTTCAAAAAAGCCCCCACATTTTCAGCTTGTAACTTTTCAAAAAAGTCCCCATATTTTCAGTTTGTAACTTTCCCGATAAACCTCAGATTAATTATGATGATAAGAAATGAAACAAAAATATTCCAAAATAACTTGACAAGACAAAAAATATCGGTTATAATGATTTCCGTTGTTCATTTAATAGTAATTTTGAAAGGAGAATTGCAGTGGTTATCGATTTGAATCCGATGCTTCGCGGTGAAGTGAACAGTATTGATGTTGATTTTGTTCTCACACCCGAGATAATTCCCGATGTTACTTTTACTGAGGGCGCTCGTGTTTACGGTAAGATCACTAACTCAGCAGGATATATGCGCCTTACGTTGAAGGCGGATCTTCCCTATGTTGGTGAGTGTGCCCGCTGTCTCGACACGGTTCACGGTGTATTCTCTCTCGATTTCGAAAGAACTGTTGTAACCGAAGGTATGGTGAGCGAGGAAAAGCTTGAGGAAAGTGTTGACGAATATATAGTTCTTGACGACGGCAAGCTTATTCTTGACGACGCAGTTCGTGAAGAGCTTTTGATCGACTTTCCCAAGAAATTGCTTTGCTCAGACGATTGTGAGGGACTTTGTCCCAAGTGCGGAAAACCCAAAAGAGAAGGCGATTGCGGTTGCGTTTTGAAAGAAATTGATCCAAGATTAGAAGTTTTGAAAAAATTACTTGACAAATGAGAAATTATGTAGTATAATACCATAGATAAGTTGTGTATCACACTAATAAGGAGGTGTAGGACAATGGCAGTACCGAAGAGAAAAGTATCCAAAGCTCGCAGAGATAAGAGACGTTCAAATAACTGGAAGCTCAGCCTTCCCGGCATCGTAAAATGCCCCAAGTGCGGAGAATTCGTGCTCTCTCACAGAGTTTGCAAGAAATGCCGTTCTTACAATGGCAAGGAAGTTATCAAAGAAGAAGCATAATTCAGCTTCTAATACCGCTTATTTATAAAGCGGAAATTCCTATAAAATAAGGAACTTATTCTGTTTTATAACGAAAAGTTCCTTTTTTTATTTTATTTTTCAAAAATGGAGATAAGATATGAAAAAGTCAACGATTATTACAATTCTGGCATTTGTACTTGGAATTATTGTTCTTGCCGCAGGATTTATCCTTTTGACGGATAACAATATTTCAAGAAAGTTATTTGAAACAACAACCACGGCTCCCGAGCCACCCGCAGAACCCACGGCGATGGATTTGTACAACATGGATATGTCGCAGTTTGTAACACTTGGCGAATATAAGAATATGACTATTGAAACTGAGCAGATCGAGGTTTCTGATGAAGAGCTTGAAATGCAGATCAAGGTTCTTCTTGCAATAAACAAGGAGTACGACGAGATTTCAGAGGGAACGATAAGCGAAAAGGTAATCTTTAACTTCGACTTTGAGGGCTTTTTTGAAAACGAGGACGGAACTAAGGGCGAGGCATTCCAAGGAGGCAAGGGCGAAAAGCAGCTTGCATATTTTGAGGGTACTGATTTCTACACGATAGGAAGTAGCGGAATCACACCCTTTATCGACGGCTTTGCGCAGGGAATAAATAATAAAAATGTTGGTGAAACCTTTGATATTCATATTACCTTCCCTGAAAACTATTCTCCCGAAATGGCTGGCAAAAAGACTATTTTTACAGTTACTATAAACTATATTGCACAAACAAAGTTTACCGACGAATGGGTTAAGACCTTTTCTGAGGGTGCTCAGGAAACCTGTGATGAGTATAGAGAGTATGTAAGAAAAACAGTAAACGATATTTTTAAGGAATCCAATACTGTTTTATTGTGGGAAAAGATAATGGACAATGCAACGGTTATCGAAATTCCGCAGCAGCAGATTGATTACGTGTACAGTGAGTTCCGCAAGGAAGTTGAGAACTATGCACAGATGTTCGGCGTAACCTATGAGGAATTTCTGAAATCGGGTTATGCGGCATATTTCCTTGGAATTAACTATACAACGGAAGCCGAAATAATTGAAGCCATTAAAGAATCACTTACTTATGAGATAGTAAGATTGGCAGTTGTCCAGGCAGAGGGTATTGTAGCAACTGACGAAGAGTACGGAATTATGCTTGAAACGCTCGTTGAACAAATGGGCAAAACCGAAGAAGAGGTTCTTCAACAGTACAGTGAGGAATATATCAGACAGCAGATCGTTCTTAACAAGCTTGACGGAGTTGTTTACGATTTGAATAATTTTGTTTTGAAAACAGAGTAAAAATAAAACCGCAAGGAAAACTCCTTGCGGTTTTTGTTTATTAAAAATTTCTTACTGTATTTTTTGTATATTGTAAACCATATTTCTGACGAGTGAACGGGGTGCAAAACGGTTAGCGAACACAATGATTTTATTCAAAAACCCGCAAACGCAAAGGGATTTGCCCTTTTTCATATTCTTATAGCCGAATTGCGCAACCGTATCAGGATCCCAAACCTTCAAGTTTTTGAAAAGACCGCTTTCGCCAAGATCGGCTGCATTGTCAAAATTGGTTCTTATCGGGCCGGGACACAGGGCTGTGACCTTAACTCCGGTACCTTTCAGCTCACGAGTAAGGGCTTGCGAAAATGAAAGAACGAACGCTTTTGTAGCATAGTAAACGCTCATAAGAGGCCCCGGCTGAAAGGCAGCAATCGAATCCACGTTAAGAATATTGCCCGATTTTTGCTCTATCATTTTTGGGAGATAGAGATGGCAGAGGTGCATAAGCGCCTTGCAGTTGAGGTCAAGCATTCTGATTTGCTTACTTATATCGCTTTTATAGAATTCGCCGAAATCACCGAATCCTGCATTGTTCACAAGCACGTCGATATTAATTCCTTCGTTTTGCGTTGCCTCATAAACCTCTTGCGGCCCATCGGGTGAGCAAAGGTCCTTGGCAATAACCGTAACTCTGATACCGTATTTTTCTTCAATGTCTTTTTTAATTTCTTCTAAGCGCGCACCGTTTCTTGCAACAAGTACAAGGTCATATCCGTCACTTGCAAAAAGATTTACAAAAGAGAGTCCAAGACCTCCTGATGCGCCTGTGATAAGTGCTGTTTTTTTCATTATTATGCTCCTTTAATACGGAAGTGAGTAAAAATATATACCGAGGAATGCAGATATTGCAATAAGCAATATGGGGGATGGCTTTTTCTTAGTGATTTTTTTGAGGATGAAAGCAATTACAACAATAATTGCAAATATTATTATACCCTTCACGTCAATATTCAAATCAAAATCATTTTCACCGATTCCCACAAGAACACTTAAAAATAGGGTAGTGGCAGTTCCTAAAATCAAGGATACAACGCAGGGGCGCACGCCCGAAAGAAACGCCTTAACACCGTTGTATTTAAGGAAATTTTTAAGGAGCGCAGAGATTATCAGGATAATTATAAAAGAGGGAAGAACAACTCCAAGTGTTGCTGCTGCCGAACCAAGCACACCCGCTTCGTTAGAGCCGACAAACGTTGCCATATTTACTGCGATGGGGCCGGGAGTTGACTCTGAAACAGCAATCATATTAAGCAATTCTTCCTCAGTGAGCCAACCGTGAGCCAAAACCTGCTCTCTGACAAAGGGAATCATTGCATATCCGCCGCCGAATGTGAGCGCACCGATTTTGAAGAAAGTGAAGAAAAGTTCCAAAAGAATCATTTGCTTTCCTCCTTTCTTACGTGACGCTTGCTATAAAAAGCAATTACACCGAGCGCGCCCGAAATAAGGATATATATGATTGACGAGAATTTTACCGCAAAAAGCGAGAATACTATCATAGACACAAGGACGGTAGCCATAATCGCTATCGGAAGCGGCTTTTTTTCCATCTGCTTGAACATTTTTATACCCACCGAACCGATAAGATACACAACGCACGCCTGTATTCCCTTAAATGCACTTGCAACTATCGTAAACGTGAGAAAGGTATCAAGAAAGAGTGAAATCACATAAATTATGATGAATGAGGGAAGCACAACACCAAGAGTTGCAAAGGCAGAGCCAAGAACCCCTGCGGTTTTGTAACCGATAAATGTCGCTGAGTTTATGGCGATGGGCCCGGGGGTGGATTCCGCAATTGCGAGCATATCAAGAAATTCATCCTTACTTAGCCATTTTCTTTTTGAAACGAACTCGTTTTCAAGAAGCGAGAGCATAGCATAGCCACCACCGAAGGTGAAAGCTCCTATCTTGAAAAAGTTCAAAAATAAGGTCAATATCAATTTTGATTTTTTCATATTTACTCCGTTAGTTTTATTATCGGTTCATTATAGCATAATTTTTCAAAAAAGTAAATATAAACTTGGATTTTAAGAGATAATTATGACTGATATTTTTTTGTTCAATTCATTAAAACAGCTTATTGTATTTTTCGTTCCCTTGGATTTGCCATCCCAAAATATCAAAGCGCAGTCGGCATACTCAGCTATTTCTTTGTTCCTTTTTATTGTAGCTCCCTTTTTGTACATAGCATAGTTCGGAACAAATTCGGTATATTTTATATTGTTCTCTATGGCGTATAGTTTTGCAAATGTATCAATACCTTTTGCACCTCCCGACACTATTTCTGTAACTTCTTACGTTATGTATTTATCCGGATCTATTGTTTTTGTGATGTTTCTTGATCCTATAACGGCTAATTTCATAAATCGACTCCGATATGCGTTCAAAATAATTTCAAAATAAACATAAAATGCATTTGTTTTTAACATTTTATCACAAAATGGATGTAAAGTAAATACATAATATGTTTAATGTGAGGTTATTTTATGGCTATTAAAAGTTTTTCAGTAAGAATTGATGAGGCAATGCTTGATAAATTGCATTATATTGCAGATTATGAAGGCAGAAGTGCAAATGGACAGATTGTGGTTTTGATTCGTGATCTAATAGAAGATTATGAGAAAGAGCACGGGGAAATAAAAATAGGCAAGAGAAAATAATTTTTCAAAAATAATTAATAAAAATGAATAAATCCGCTTGACAAACCAAAAAGAATGTGATATAATAGCAAAGTCGAAAATATTGGGGTGTCGCCAAGCGGTAAGGCATCAGACTCTGACTCTGACATTACCGGGGTTCGAATCCCTGCACCCCAGCCAAGAAAATGAGCATTCTCGCAAGAGAGTGCTCATTTTCTTGTTGGGGTATTAAATGGGATTCGAACGCAGTGAAAAAACAGCACAGTGCGCTGTTTTTGAACGGTGACCGAAGAATTTTGCAAAACATAACATATTAACGCAGTCAGATGTTTTGCAAAATTCAAGAACGAAATCCCTGCACCCCAGCCAAGCAAAAAGCAAAACAGGAGTTTTTAATATATTTTTTATCAATTATTCTCAAACTGTATTGACATTGATAAAAAATTAATATATAATTAATAGGTATAGAATTTTTTTGGAAAGGAGAAAAACTATGAACAATTTAACAAAGGTTTTGAAAGAAGCTTTGCAGTCGGTTTTGCCCATATTTGCCATAGTTTTGCTTCTTTCTGTAAGCGTTGCTCCAATGGAAAGCGGAGTTCTTGTAATGTTCCTTTTCGGCACGCTTTTGCTTATCGTTGGAATGGGATTTTTCACAATCGGCTCAGGAATCTCTATGGAACCGCTTGGCGAGGGAATCGGTACAACCTTGGCAAAGGCAAAAAAATGGATAATTCCCCTTGTGGTTTGCTTCGGCCTTGGAGTTCTCATCACCGTTGCAGAGCCCGACCTCACAGTTCTTGCTGAGCAGGTGCCCTCAATTGACAACCTGCTTCTCATCTGGTCTGTTGGTATCGGCGTGGGTGTATTCCTTGTCGTTTCTATGATTCGCTCACGAAAGGGAATAAAGCTTAACACTCTGTTACTCATTTTCTATGCTTTGATAATCATCCTTGCATTTTTCGCTCCGGATGATTTTATTCCCACAGCATTCGATTCGGGTGGAGTTACCACCGGACCCATTACCGTTCCGTTCATTATGGCGCTTGGTGCGGGTATGGCATCAATGAGTACTGCTAAAAATGCACGTGAAAATTCTTTCGGCTTGATTGCTCTTTGTTCGATTGGTCCCATTTTGTCGGTCTTGCTTCTCAGTATCGTGTTTAAGCCCGAAAGCTCTACCGCGCAGGAGACCTTGGAAATTGCTGAGACCACCAAGGAAGCTTTTATGTCATTCGTTGACGGATTGCCCAAATATGCAGTTGAGGTTTTGGAGGCATTATTGCCCATTCTTGGAGTATTCTTTGTTTTCCAGCTTATAAGCAGAAGATTTAATAAGCACCAGATATTGAGAATGATTGTTGGATTTGTATATACATATATCGGACTTGTGTTCTTCTTAACGGGTGCAAACGTTGGCTTTATGCCCGCAGGACGTCTTATCGGAGCGAGAATAGCAGGCGGTGAGATGAAATATCTGCTTATTCCAATCGGAGCAATTATGGGATATTTCGTAGTAAGTGCAGAGCCGGCTGTTCACTCACTTAAAAAGCAGGTTGAGGAGATTACAAACGGTTCCGTTTCACAGAAAGCTATCGGCTTGGCGCTGTCAATAGGCGTTGGTATTTCGGTCGGTATTGCAATGCTCAGGGTTATCACCGGAATTCCGATTTTGCCGATTTTGATATTCGGTTATCTCGTTTCACTTGTCATTACGTTCTTTGTTCCGCCGCTATATACGGGTATTGCGTTCGACTCCGGCGGAGTTGCAAGCGGTCCTATGTCAACAACCTTCATTTTGCCCTTTGCGATCGGTGCGTGTGAGGCGATTGGCGGAAACGTGCTTACCGACGCATTCGGTATAGTTGCTATGGTTGCAATGACTCCTCTCATTGCAATTCAGGTTTTGGGCCTTTACAGCGAAATCAAGCGCAAAAAACTCCTTGCTAAGGCAAAACACGAAATGCTTCAGCTTGATGATGATATGATCTATTACGAGGAGGTGGCGTGATGAGCGAGCAGGCAAATCAAACTAACAGAATAATGATGGTCTTTTCCATTATCACTCGCGGAAAGGCAAAAAAGTATATGGAATCCCTTGAAAAAAACGGTATGGGATTTAATATGCGTGCAAACGGTGTGGGAACTGCGCCATCAGAAATGATGGATATTTTCGGACTTGGTACCAATGATAAGGATATTGTTGTTACCTTTGCGCCGGAGAGTATAATCAATTCCTACGTTTACGATATGAATAAAGAGCTTGGAGGTAGCTACGAATACGGCGGACTTATGATGTGTGTGCGTCTTTCGGCAATAAGCCGTCTTGGCTCGGAGCTTATTAACAGAGCTTCAAAAGAAATTGATACCAAGGGAGGTAAAAAGAAAGTGAAAAGCGGACAAAAGCATCAGCTTATACTTGTTTCCGTTAACCAGGGCTATACCGATGCGGTTATGCAAACGGCACGTCAGGCGGGAGCTATGGGCGGCACGATTTTGCGTGCAAGACTCAGCGAAAGCTCAATGATGGAGCAGCTCGGTGAGGCTGAGGTTCAGCAGGAAAGAGAGATAATCACTATTTTTGCTCCTGCGGGAACAGCAGTAAAAATTATGGATGAAATCAATCGTAACCACGGTGTTATGAGCGAAGCTAACGGCGTTGTAATGGCGCTGCCCGTTGATAAAGCATATAAAATCTAAAACTTAAAGCACTCGCTTTCTGCGAGTGCTTTTTTGTTTGCAGAGAAATAAACTGCTATTCAAAAGGCAGAGGGTGAAGCAAAAGCTAAGCTTATCGCCGCAGAGGCAATTTCCATTCAGCTTAAATCCGTTGAAATCGCAAGAGTGCTTGGCTTTAAGATCACCGAAAAGCAAGGCGTTAACGAGGACGACATTGCTGTGTTTGAGTAGCGATTTCGGCGCTTTATTATTCGTAGTTTTCGCTTTTGAAAAGGTCTTCCATTGAAACCTTAAGTATTTTTGCGATTACATATATCTCCTTGTCGGTCGCACTTCTTAACTGTCCCTCGAGCTTTGAATAGCTTGTGGGATTCATATCGCAGCCCATAACCTGTATCCTTGCAATAAAATCTTTTTGCTTTATGCCTTGCTTTTTGCGAAGATTTTCGATATTTTTGCCCACCATATTGGCATTCCCATACTCTTTTTTTCGAATTTTCATAGCGTTTTTTGTCCTTTTTTATTCTTTTTTAGAATTATATATCCAAAATCGCTTGACAAAATTCCAAAAAAGAATTATAATATAAATAATTCCAAAATGGAAGAAAGGAGGAGCGACAATGGGATTAAATCAAAGATGCCCTAAATGTGGCAGTGATCACGTTCAAATATCTGACATACAGAAAAAACACGGTTGTTTTTGGTATTTGATATTTGGATGGTGGTTTATTATTTGGAGAATAGTAAAAATGTTTGTTGGTGTTTTTGTATTCTTCTGCTTTGACTGGTGGTTGGCTATCATAGCTAAGGTTCGTAACAAAGGATATGTGTGGAAATCTAAAAGATGGTTCTCAGGAAGAACTAAAACATATTATTGTCACGAATGTCATCATAATTTCAAAGGATGATATTATGGTATTAGGTGAGGATGTACTTGCATCCTCACCTTTATTTTTTTATTCTGTATATTATAAGACAATAGAAAAATTTAGTATAAAATATTTGTATTACATATTGAAAAATTTTCGAAAATTTGCTATAATATCTATGTATTTGCCTTTTGGCTTTGAATTTGTTTTTTCGGGGGTCGATATATGAAAACTTGGGAAGAATTATATGATGAATGTGCATCGTGCGATAAATGCGAGCTTTACAAAACAAGAACGAATTGCGTTTTTGGCGTTGGCGACAGAAATGCAGACATTCTTTTCGTTGGCGAAGCACCCGGGGAAAAGGAAGATCTTTCCGGAACGCCTTTTGTGGGCAGAGCTGGTCAACTCCTTGACAAGTATTTGTTTGCTGTAGATATTCCCCGTGAGAGCGTGTATATTGCGAATATTCTCAAATGCCGCCCGCCGAAAAACCGTGATCCCAAGCCCAATGAAGAGGATGCCTGTATGGATTATCTTCGTGAGCAGGTACGTCTTATTCGTCCCAAGATGATTGTTTGCCTTGGCAGAATATCCGCACAGCGACTTATCAGCCCAAATTATCGCATAACCAAAGAGCACGGTCAATGGATAAAAAAGGGTGATTTTCTTATGACTGCCGTTTATCATCCTGCACTTCTTTTGCGTGATCCCCGCAAGAAAGAAGAAATGCTTGAAGATATGAAGCAAATCAAGGCAAAGCTTGACGAAATGACTATAAATTAATTTGGAGACAGAATGAAAAATAAAGACTTTAACAGCGGCGAGTTTTATTCGGGAAGTGATAGCAAAAACCGTTTTGCTTCTTCTTCCTTTATCAACGACACAAAAAAATCGTCGATAGTAATAATTGCGTCGGTTGTCGTTCTGATAGTAATAACTTGTGTCTTTTTTGCAACTTTCGGAGGATTCAGCGTGCCCGCCTTCAACCCGTTTGATAACGACGAGCCGCAAAATCCACCTGATGAACCCGCAAAGCCCACTTACGTTGCGTCTGAGGGAGGAAAGGGAATGTATCAGATGGACTTGTTCTCTGAGTATGCAATTTTGGTGCGAGTTTCGGATTTAGAGACCATAGCCCATAAATATGCTGATGAAACGATCTATCCTGCATCAATGACAAAGGTTATGACTATAATAACTGCACTTGACTATATTGAGGATCTTGACGATATATACACGTTTGAACCGAGTGTGTTAAGCGATCTTACCGGTTTGGAATCCACAGCCGAGATGAGATATCTTTACAATGTATATGGCAGCGATACCTACACGGTAAGAGATCTGCTTTACGGCATTTCTTATCGTTCGGGCGCCGATTCGGTCGTGTGCCTGCTCGACTATCTTGATCTTGATGTAACGGAATTTGCCGCATTGATGAATAAGAAGGCAGAGGAAATAGGATTGCAAAATACCACCTTCGGCGGAGCAATAGGAATGGATAGTGAAAATAATACTACCACCTGCCGTGACATAGCAGCAATTATGACTTATGCTATGAAGAATCCCGTGTGCGTAGATCTTTTCGGCGGTATTTCGTACAGACTTGACCATATAGATATGACGTATTATAACCTCACCCTTTCAAGAACACTTGGCAATATGGGAACAACTCCCGATAAGGTTCTTGGTGATGATTACACACTTGTTGCTGTGAAAAGCGGATTTGAAGATAATGCGGGTTATTGCCTTGTTTCATATATCAAAAATGACGTTACCGGCGAGACATTTGTGCTTGTAACTGCAAAAGCACCCACATCAAGCAGGAATACGATACTCGATATGGAAACAATATTTGATAAATTTAAGCCCTAATTTCAAAAAATAACTTTACAAGACGAAAAAATAGTGATATACTTTCTTCGTTGAATTAAAAATCCTAAAATTAAAGGAGAAATTTTTATGAGCCGTACTATTGGTACAATTTCCAGAGGCGTCAGAGCGCCTATTATAAGAAACGGCGATAATATTGCCGAAATCGTTACAAATTGTATTCTCGAAGCGTCCCGTGAAGAGAATATTCCCGTAAGAGACCGTGACGTTGTCGCTATGACTGAGGCGATAGTTGCCCGTGCGCAGGGAAATTACGCAACAGTTGACGATATTGCAACTGATATAAGAGCAAAATTCGGTGGAGAAACCGTTGCGGTTATTTTGCCCATACTCAGCAGAAACCGTTTTTCAGTTTGTTTAACGGGTATTGCACGCGGAGCGAAGAAGATAGTCCTTATGCTTTCATACCCATCTGACGAGGTTGGTAATCACCTTGTTTCACTTGATAAGGTTGATGAGATGGGAGTTAATCCTTACAGCGACGTTCTTACACTTGAAAAATACAGAGAGCTTTTCGGATACGAAAAGCATAGATTTACAGGCGTTGATTACGTTGAGTTTTATGAAAAGCTTATCCGTTCCGAGGGCGCTGACTGTGAAATCATTTTTGCAAACGATCCAAGAGCAGTTTTGCCATATACAAAAAACGTGCTTACCTGCGACATTCACACCCGTGCAAGAAGTAAAAGACTTTTGAAAGCTGCGGGAGCTGAGATAGTTTACGGTCTTGACGATATTTTGTCCGAGAGTGTTAACGGCAGCGGATATAATAAGGAATACGGACTCCTTGGCTCAAACAAGGCAACGGACGAGAAGGTAAAGCTCTTCCCAAGAGATTGCCAGGCGGTTGTTGAGGACATCAGAGCAAGATTGTATGAGGCAACGGGCAAGAGAGTTGAAGTGATGGTTTACGGTGACGGTGCGTTTAAGGATCCCGTGGGAAAAATTTGGGAGCTTGCAGACCCGGTTGTTTCACCTGCATATACGGAGGGACTTGAAGGAACGCCCAACGAGTTGAAGCTCAAATATCTTGCCGATAACGACTTTGCAGATCTTTCGGGAGATGCACTTAAAGATGCAATCAAAGAGAGAATTGTTCAGAAGGACGGCAATCTCGTTGGAAAAATGGCGAGTGAAGGTACAACTCCCCGTCAGCTCACTGACCTTATCGGTTCGCTTTGCGACCTTACCTCGGGCTCGGGCGACAAGGGAACACCCATCGTCTGGATCCAGGGCTATTTTGATAACTATACAACGGAATAACAATATAAATCCGCAGAGTGTTGCTATTCTGCGGATTTTTTGTTAATAAGGGTTGCCAAAATATAGAAACAATGATATGTTATTCCTTGAAAAATATAGATGTTCACGAAAATAATGCATACTATAAATCTGTAGATGGCAAACTTTATTCTAAGGATGGAATAATGTTTATTCAATATGCACTCGGAAAACCGGACGAAACATTCTTAGTCGATTCTTCGGTATTTGAGATATCTTACAGAGCTTTTAGCGGATGCTATTCATTGAAGAATATCGAGGTGGAAGAAGGCAATCCTTCATACAAATCACATAGATGGAAATTTGTACACTATGGTTGCAAAAAACTCAAAAAGGTTGAGATGAGCAATTCTGTTGTGGAAATCGGAGACTGGGCATTTATGAATTGTCCGGGACTTGTTGAAATCAGTCTTTCAAATAATTTATCAGAAATTAAAAATGAGGTGTTTGCTTATTGCGAGTCACTTGAAAGTATAGTTATACCCAGTTCTGTTAGTTCAATTAATTATGCCGCTTTCAGAGGTTGTTCTTTGCTAAAAAATGTTTCTATATCTAACTCGACCACTTGTATCGGAGAATATGCGTTTTATGATTGCGTTTCTTTGGAAAGTATAGTCATTCCAAAATCTGTGGAGCTCATAGAAGCAACGGTGTTTTATAATTGTCCTTCAATTACAATATATTGAGAAGCTTTATCTCAGCTAAATGGCTGGAATGAAAACTGGAATTGCAATAATTACAAAGTCATCTGGGGATACCAACCCCAATAAATAAAACAAGGAACGTCCGTTGGACGTTCCTTTTATTTTTTTATTATTCCAGCTCCTCGTAAATTTTCATAAGGCGTTCTTCGAGTGCGTCTTTTTTTGCGGTGAGCTCGGCGGCTTTTTTATAGTCCGTTGCGGCTTCACCGTAGAGGTCGTTTTCAATTTGTTCAAGCTCTTGCTCGATCTTTTCCTGCTCTTTTTTTAGATTTTCAATGCGACGTTGTTCGCGTCTTGCATCTGATGCCTGCTTTTTTCGGGCAATAAAATCCTCTTTTTGCGCGGTGAGTATCTTTTCACTCTCCTGTGAGAGCGTAGCAACCGTGTGCGCATTTTTGTGATTTATAAACTCTGCAAATGCATTACCGACGTTAAAAACAGGATAATCAATGAAGCTTTCACCCGTAGAATGTTCATTGTCGATCTCAATGATCCTCGTTGCGAGCTTGTTTACAAGATAACGGTCGTGGCTGACGATCAGTATTGTGCCTCCAAACTCGTCAAGGGCTGTTTCAAGTGCTTCTCTTGACATAATGTCAAGGTGATTTGTCGGCTCGTCGAGAATGAGGAGATTCATTGGCGACAAAATGAGCTTTGAAAGTGTTAGTCTTGCTCGTTCACCGCCCGAAAGGACAGAAACCGTCTTTTCGCAATCGTCGGCACTGAAACGGAATCGGGCAAGTGCGCTCCTTATTTCAAATTCTCTCTTTTCGGGATATGCGTTCCAAAGCTCGTCAAGAACTGTATTGGTTTCGGTGAGATTTTGATTTTGCTGATCGAAATATCCTATCTCAACGTTATATCCCGCCTCAATTACACCCGAGGTCAGCTCACTCTCGCCCACGAGCATTTTAAGAAGAGTGGATTTTCCGCAACCGTTCTTTCCTATAACGAAAACTCTTTCGCCTCGGCGAATAAGGAAACTCATATTTTCAAACAGCTTTTTATCACCAAAGGATTTTGAAAGATTCGAAACTCTCAAAACCTCGTTACCGCTTTGAAGTGACTGAGTGAATTTTATTTTTACGGGTTTAGGCGCTTCCTTGGGACGTTCGAGCTTAACCATTTTGTCAAGCATCTTCTGTCGGCTTTCGGCTGCTATAATATTGCGCTCACGGTTCCAAGCCCTCTGCTGTGCAATATATGCCTCCTGTCTTGCAATCTCTTTTTGCTGATTAATATAGTGCTTTTCGGCAATCTCACGGTCGGTTTCACGCTGCTTCATACTTTGAGTATAGTTGCCGTTATAGAGCTTTGCCTCACCGAATTCCATTGCCAGAGTCTTATTTGTTACCTGGTCAAGAAAATATCTGTCGTGCGAGATGATAAGTACGCATTTTTTATAATTTTTGATATAGTTTTCAAGAACCTGTACAGTTTCGATATCAAGATGGTTTGTCGGCTCGTCAAGAAGCAGTAGATCGGGCTCACGGCAGAGCTGCTTTGAAAGAGCCAATCGGGTTCTTTGTCCGCCGGATAGCTTATCAACGTCAAGTGAGAGGGAACGCTCCTCAAATCCCATTTTAAGCAAGATTGATGAACAGCGGCTCTTATAGTCAAGACCCCCGAGTGATGAAAAACGAGAATAAAGCTCGTGGTATTCCTCGCTCAGTCGGATATGCTCGTCAGAATTGCTTTCAATTACCATTTTTTCTTCAAGCTGAGAAAGCTTTTCTTCCATTCGGATAAGTTCGGGGAAGGCAGCATACATTTGTTCAAGGGCAGTTCTGCCGACGAGATTGGATACTTCAAAGGCACAATCCTGCGTCAGAATACCAATAGTCTTGTTTTTTGCAATAAAAACGTTGCCCTCGGTTGCATCAAGCTCACCGAGAATTACCTTGAAAAGTGTGGATTTGCCGCAACCGTTGGTGCCGATAATACCCAGCTTGTCGTTCTCTTCAAGAGCAAAGCTTATTTTTTTGAAAATGTCACGTGCGCCGAAAGAAACGCCGAGTTCTTTAACGGTAATTGCAAGCATTTGACTACACCTTTCTAAAAAATAAAAAATATGTAAAAATCCCCTTGACAAAAGGGAATTTATGATATATAATCAAATATAGAACATTTGTTCGCAATTTCTCTCCGAATTGAGATTGTGATAATACATCTCGACCATTATACAACATTTTGAATAAAATTTCAAGTAAAAATGGCAAAGGAGTGATAATTATTTGTAAAATATGCGGACAGTATATATGTCCTTCTTCCTGCCCGGAGTTTGACGGATACACAGCAGGGCTCGGCAGTTCTTTTGGCGAGTGTGAAATGTGTTCATCACGTGTATATGAGGATGACGGACATTTTATAAAAGACGGCAAAATTTTGTGTGAGGAATGTGCCAAGGAGATCATCTCCCCTGAACTTCTTGATTTTCTCGATTGTGCCGATATAGCTGATTTTTTCGATATGCTTCTCTGACGGAGCATTTTCTTTGCCCTCGACAGCGAACAAATGTTCATAATTTATAAAAAGAAAGGATGATGTAAAAATGGAAGGAAGTATTACTTGTGAAAACGAAAATTTCTCACGGATAGAATGTGACAGAGTTTTGCGATCGTATCGGGCGATGAACGACGTTTTGCTCTCGTCAAGGTCTTACGGTAAAAGCTTTGGTGAAGAAGATAAGTTTGACGAGGCATCAATGCGTGCGCAGATGTTTGCAATAAGGTCAGCCATTCTTGAAGTTGAAGATTCCCGTGAGCGTTTATTTTTATATCACTATTACATAAAGGGAAACACACTTGAAATCTGCGCCAAAATTCTTGGAATTTCAAGACGGAGCGTTTATAGATTAAAGGTGAAAGCGATTAACGGAATTGCTCAAAAAATAAAATATCTTGATGCATAATTAATTATGCTTTGGTAAAGATAATAACAAAATAAAATTTTTATCAAGGGGGAAAATTATGTTTAAGACGAATATGGGACTCATTCTTGGAGCTGTGGGCGGAATGGTGATGCTTGGTGTAGCAGGAGCTATGCTTTCTAACACCAAGGCGGCACGACGCAGAAGAATGATGAAGCGAGCTATGAAAACGGTTCGTAACGTGGGCTGTGCAATGCAAAAGTTAAGCTCGTTCTGAAATAGAAAAGCTGACGCTCAAGCGTCAGCTTTTCTTGTTTCTTTCGTTCAGATCCGCAGCCATCGTTATAGGCAGGAGTATGTAAACGGGGAAGAGTATTTTGTCAATCATTTTCGGATATTTGTATATCATATCACTTTCACCCGCCAGAATATCCAAACGTAAATTTATCGCTATAAGGCAAAGAGTGATAGAAAATATGGCAAGGCCGACACACAGTGTAAAAAAGGCGGGCGGATAGAACGTGTTAAAGTATCTTTTTATCTTCTTCATAATATCTCCCGGTACAGTTATTGCATAATAATTATATCAAAAATAATTTATCATATCAATACAAAATTTTCACCAAAAATGGAATAAAATGGTAAAAACCTTGCATAATTGCGACAAAAAACAAATATGTTTTTGTGATAATATTGTGGTAGCATTATTACAGAAAACGAAAAGGAGAATGTTATGGATTTTACTCAGATCAAGAAGATGGAAATATCGGGCGTTTGCTATAAGCTCTTGAAAGCGAATTTTTATAGGAATTATTACGTGATTATTGCTCAGGATAAAAGGGAGTTTTACTGTGGGAGTATTTGCGCAAGCATTGAGGAAGCGAGTGAGCTTTTTGATGAAATTGCCCTCGGAAATACAAATATTTACTGTATAAGCGATATTTTGAGCGATTTTAACAAGCAAAAGGCATAAAAAATCTTTACAAAACATAAAAGTTGTGGTATTATTAGTTTAATATTTAATTTGAAAGAAGGAAAAAACTATGAAATGCCCGGCTTGCGGATGTATCGACAGTAAGGTTATTGACTCCCGCCCGTCCTCTGACGGCCTCAATATCCGTCGAAGAAGAGAATGTCTTGAATGTCAAAGAAGATTTACAACGTTTGAAACCATTGAGGCGGTACAGATTTTTGTTATTAAAAAGAACGGTGAAAAGGAAATTTTTGATCGCAACAAGATCTTGTCCGGTGTTCTCAAAGCGTGTCATAAACGTCCCGTTGACCCTGAAATGATAGTCAATGAGATAGAGCAGGATATATACAATTCAATGAGAAATGAGATAACAACGAGCGAGATTGGTGAGCTTGTTATGCTCAAATTGAAGGATCACGATCAGGTAGCATACGTTCGTTTTGCCTCGGTTTACCGAGAGTTCAAGGACGTTGATACTTTCTTGAAGGAAATCAAGGATCTGATGAAGAAGAAAAAATAATAAACAAAGCCCGTAAAAATTTCGGGCTTTTTTTGTTTATTTTTAATAAATATATTGAAAAAATAATAAAAATGTGATACAATTAATTGTAATTTCTATAAGAAAGGGAATAATGCTATGAAAAAAATATTTTCATTTTTATCAATCATTTTGATGATCGCAATGCTTTTGTCTGCGTGTGAGCTTTTCCAGCCCCAAAAGACCGAACCGTCAGAAAGCACAAGCGGAACGACCACACAAAACACAACGACACAAAGCACAACGGCAAAGCCCGAGTGCAAAGAACATGTTGACGAAGACCATGACGGACTTTGCGACGTATGTAAGGAAGAATTCAAGGAGGTTGAGGTTCCTGTGGAATTACCCGCAACAACAATGTATATCGTTGGTGACTCAACGGCAGCTTCTTTTGCTGACAGCTATTTCTATCCGAGATACGGATACGGAACGCAGATCGGAAATTACCTTTCTGACAAGGTAACCGTTAAAAATCTTGCGCTCTCAGGCAGAAGCTCAAAGAGCTTTTTGAGTGAATCCAACTACACACATCTTAAAGACAATATCAAATCGGGTGATATTCTTGTTATTGCTTTCGGTCACAATGACGAAAAGAGTGACGATTCGGCAAGATTTACTGATGCATCACTTCATTATACAAATGAAAATTCCTTCGGTTATCACCTCTATGAATACTATATCAAGCTCGCACAGGAAAAGGGTGCTATCCCGATTCTTTGCACACCCATAGTGCGTGCGGCAACTGATGACGATTACACGGGCTCAGAAGGTCATATTACCGAAAACGGTGACTATTCCGCGGCAATCCGTGCGGTAGGCGAAGCATACGGTGTTGACGTTATCGACCTTACTGTTCTCACAAGAAGCAGATATGAAGAAATCGGCTTTAACGAGGCAATTTATTATCACGCAATTCTGGCGGGTAAATATGATACTGACGGTACAACCGTAATTCCCGACCTTGCAACAGTTGATAAAACACATCTTAATATTTACGGTGCTAAATTCGTAGCATACTTGTTCGCAAGTGAAATGGCAGAGCTTGACGGAATTGGCGGATACGTTCTTTCGGATATTGCAGAACCCACAAAGGAAGCAGACCTTGTTGCAAATTCCAATTATACTGTTCCCGATTACACGGCTCCCGATCTCGATAATTATGATGCTCCCACCCACTTTTCAACCATTACTGACGGCTGGTACGGAACTGCCTTCGGTAATACAGGTGGAAGCCCTCAGTCAACATCTAACGGATATATCGCACAAGAGGTAAGTGAGGGTGTATTCCAGGTTGGTCAGCATCTTGACAGCGGAAGCAATAAGGGTAAATTCCAAAGTTCAGATGACGGATTTGCATTTCTTTTCCGCCAGGTTGACGCAAGTAAGAATTTCAAGCTCACAGTAAGCGGCAGCATCGTTCACTGCGCAGGTGTAAAGCAAGCGGGCTTTGGTCTTATGCTTCGTGATGACTGTATTCTCGGTCAGAGCGCAACGGGCACAATAAGCTCTAACTACGTAACTGCAGGAATTTACTTCCCAAGTGATAACGTAATGAATGCAAACTTCTATCGTGAAAATGCCACACTTAACAAGGGTCAATCTATATCCGGTTCTCTAAATGGATCCGATACATTCACAATGACTATCGAAAGAGTGGGACAGAGTGTAACGGTAACAGTCGTATTTGGCGGACATACATATACTCAGACTCACGTTGACTTTGATTTCTTCGCGGTAGATACACAGTATATGTACGTTGGTATGTTTGCAAACCGCGGTACAGTAATTGAATGTACTGACGTTGTGTTTGAAATCACAGGCGAAAGTCAGGGCGCATAAATCAATAAAATATAAAATCAATGACCTCCCGTACGGGAGGTCATTTTATACGAAAAAATGAGTAAAAATCGGTATAAAAATTCAAAAATAAGTGCATTTTGATGAATTTTTGCCAATATACTTGAAAAATATTCAAAAAGTGATATAATATATAGGCAAAAACAAATTGTAAAGGAGAAAAAACTATGTTTGACTTTGCTCTTAACAGTCCGGTTATTTTTGCCCTTGTTGCGATAATAATTGGAGTTGTTGTTGCTCAATCCGTCTTCTTTCTCAGAAAGGCATATAAAAGAGGACTTGAATTGGGTATTGAAAAATCAGTTTTGAACGATACGATAAAAAGATCAGCTATCTTTACTATCGCTCCCGCAGTAGCAATTTTTATGGGTGTTGTTTCACTCGTTGATATGCTTGGTGTAGCACTTCCTTGGCTGCGTCTTTCCATTATCGGTGCAGTTACTTATGAGCTTCCTGCGGCAGAGCAGGCACTTGCTGCTCTTGGAGTTGACAGAGTTACAGATGCTACGCAGTACGTAACAGTTGCATTTGTTATGACCTTTGGTATTGCAGCAAGTCTTATCGTTGCTCCCATCACTTGCAGAAAGATCACAAGCGGTATGATGAAGATAAAGGATAAAGACAAGAAATGGATGGATCTTCTTATGACGTCTATGTTCGTTGGTATGCTTTCTACATTCTTGGGATACATTGTTTGTGACCTCGGTCTTGTTTTTGAGGAGGTACCGGGTGTTGAGGGTGTTGAAAAAGTACTTGCCTTCCACTATCAGTTAGAACACTGGATCCCTGTATTCGTTTTGCTTATCTCGGCAGCACTTATGGGCGTTTGCGGTATTCTTCTTAAAAAGTTCAAGTGGAAATGGCTCAATGACTATGCGCTTCCCATTTCAATGATAGGCAGTATGGCATTGGCTATCCCGATCTCGATACTTATTAAGGGATAAGGAGGTAAAGGTATGAACTATATTAATAAAATGCACAAATGGGGAAAAATCTGGGCAGTTGTTACCTGCACAATGATATTTGCTTTTCCTTTTGCTTTGGCAATTCTTTTCGGCGCTTGGCCTGATTTCGGTGTGTTCTTGAAGGGCCTTTTTGGCGTTGCAGTTACCTTCTGGCCTGTTGGTATTATTGAAGTTATTACATATACACCTATGCTTGGTGTCGGCGGTACTTATCTCAGCTTTGTAACTGGAAATCTTACTTCTCTTAAAGTTCCTTGCGCACTTGATGCTATGGAAAAGGCAGACGTGAAGGCGGACAGTGACGAAGGCGAGGTTATCTCTACCATCGCAATAGCTACGTCCTCGATAGTAACTATATTGATTATTCTTATAGGCGTAATTCTTATTATTCCGTTGCTCAGCTTGATGAAGGAATTTCCTCAGTTGACATATGCATTCGATAACGTACTTCCCGCACTCTTTGGCGGTCTTGGTGTTGTATATTTGTCAAGATATTTCAAAATTGCAATACTTCCTATGACGCTTATGCTTCTTTTGTTTGTGTTCGTGCCCTATCTCAATGCAGGTATGGTGGGAATTATGATTCCTGTAAGTATGGTAATTACAATCGTTTATTCAAGAATTCTTTATAACAAAGAAAGAAGAGCCAACGGTGAATTGAAATGATAGCTTTATATATTGTTTTGGGCATTATTGCATTGATAATTGCCGTTGCATTGATAAAAGCATTGCTTTTTGTACCCAAAAAAGACAAAGAAATTGTAATTGAAGAGATAAAGGTTGACGTAAGCAAAGCTGCACAGGACCTCTCGGATATGATTAAATGCAAAACCGTCTCTCACCGTGACAGAGCGCAGGAAAACGATGCTGAATTTGAACGTTTTATAGCTCTTTTAGGTGAAAAATTCCCTTTGATATACAAAAATTGTACCTTTGAAAGAGTTTCTGACAGAGCTATTCTTTATCATCTTAAAGGAAAATCCTCCGAAAAGCCCTCGGTTTTCACAGCGCATTTTGACGTTGTTGACGTTGAGGAAAAGGATTGGGACAAGGCGCCATTCTGCGGTGATATAGAGAACGGCTTCGTTTGGGGAAGAGGATCACTTGATACAAAATCAACGCTTAATGCTTCTATGCAGGCACTTGAACAGCTGCTCTCTGAGGGATTTGTACCCGAAAACGATATTTATCTCGCTTTCTCGGGAAATGAGGAGATTAACGGAGAGGGACAGCCCCAGATCATCAAACTCTTTAAGGAGAGAGGAATTGATCCTGCGCTCGTGCTTGACGAGGGTGGAGCAGTTGTAAATCACGTATTCCCGGGTGTTCACACTCCCTGTGCGCTCATAGGTGTTGCTGAAAAGGGAATGCTTAATGTTGAGCTTAGATTTACGGGTAACGGCGGACACTCCTCGTCTCCCAAGCCACATACACCAATAGGACGCCTCAGCGCCGCTTGTGTGAGAATTGAAAATCATCCCTTCAAATATCGACTTTCAAAGGTATCATCAGCAATGTTTGATACACTTGCAAGATATTCCAACTTTTTCTATAAGATGATTTTTGCAAATCTCTGGTTGTTCGGCCCCGTACTTTCTCTTATCGGAAAGATGAGTGGAGGAGAGCTTAATGCACTTATAAGAACGACTTGCTCGTTTACTCAGATGGAGGGTTCAAAGGGAATTAACGTAATTCCGCCAAATGCTACTATGTGTGCAAATCTTCGTCTTATTCCCGGAGAAACAAAGGAAAGTGCAGAGGCATATCTCAGAAAGCAGATAAAGGATAAGGATATTCAGCTTACGGTTCTTGAAGGTGAAAATCCTTCGCCTACGTCCCTTGTGGGCGGTGAGGCCTGGGATAAGATCGTTTGTGCGGTTAAGGGAACCTGGGATAACACCCTTGTTTCACCCTATCTTATGTTTGCTTGCTCAGATGCTAAGCATTGGAGCAGAATAAGTGATAAGGTTTACCGCTTTTCTGCGATGGCTCTTACAAATGAGGAGAGAAAAACCATTCACGGAAATAACGAAAAAATCTCGCTTGACGGAATACGTCAGGGTGTGGAATTTTACGTAAGATTAATGAAAAACTGCTAAATAAAAATCGCTCAACGCAAATGC
>JAZURO010000119.1:0-47995 GCA_045606265.1 Eubacteriales bacterium | reverse complement strand
TCAATCCACATCCAGCAAAGCACGCCGATTTCCACCGCAATAGATGTAATTTTCAAGGTATCATCCATACCACGGAAATAGATCTTTTGACCGGTGGGAAGGTATGTTGCTTCGAGCGGCGATTCTTTGAACTGCCAAAGGTGCGAAACTTTCAGCCGGTTTGCGGCCCATTTCAATTCTGTGAAGCAGGAATCATGCAAGGTTCTGTATGTTTTACGGACGACAAGCATATTCGATTCCGGGTACTTCATTAGGTTATAAATAGTCCAAAGAGCCATTGTCTTTGACTTCTTAGAGCGTCGGGAACCTTTAACTACACGATATCGGCCTTTAAATTTCCAAAAGGTGGCGTAACCTTTACCAACAATATCGGGCAGGCGTATTTTTTCTTTTTTAATCTTCATCTATGGCCTGACCTGTTTTGAAGACCTTGCCAACCTCGCCACATTCAGGGCATTGGAGCTGTTTCAAAAGCGTTCCTTGCGGATAAACGCCAACCCAGCGGCGGCCGCAGAAACACATCAATTCAGCGACTTCATGCGGGAGATACTTTTCGATATTCTCAATCTTCAAGGTCGTCCTCACCCCCAAACACGGGAACGGTCAATTCAACCTGCAATTTGGTATCAAAACCACCCTGCATTTTTGCGAGAGTTTCGGCGGCTTTGTTGGCATCTGATAGTTTCGCAGGAATAGGCACGATCTGAGGATATTCCTCTTTGATTGTCTGTTTCCGCATTGTTCCGTTTTCATCGGGCGCATATTTTGAGGTTTCTTTCGACAGAACTACAACGGTATGCTCACAATGTTCTCGGCGCATCACCGAAGTAAGATATTCTTGAATTTCTTTAATATCGGCGATCTTTTTAGACGATATCTCGTCTGCGAGTTCCTGCAATCTTTCCTGTATCTTAGAATTTCTTAACAACTTAGCGGCAGAAACTCCCGCCACATTATCATTTTTTACTTTATATCCAGCTTGCTTATAGGATTCCGTCGCATTGCCAGTTTTGGCATAATGCAAACAGAAATTTTCCTGCTTTACGCTTTTCATTTTTGGCAATGCAATCACATCCTTTCTGTTTATTTACTGCATAGAAGAAACAGCGTCATTGATACGCTGTTTTGCAATTTCAAAATATTCTTCATTCAATTCAAAACCGATATATTTTCTATTATTCAACAAAGCCACTTTTGCGGTAGTACCCGATCCGAGAAAAGGATCGAAAACAACATCGCCAGGGTTTGTCCAAGATATAATATGGTCATTTGCAAGCTGTTCGGGAAAAGGAGCAGGATGCCCACATCTCTCTCTACCGCAGACGGTGTTATTTTTCCAGACATTAAACCTTTGTCCATATTCACGCATTGTTCTGCCCTTGTTAGATATCGGCTTCATTGTGCCATCCGCATTCCTTACTGTGCCGCCATACTTGCTCCCTGCGGTTATATTTTTCCGATCTTTTATTGGGTTAAAACATTTCGGCTTGCCTTTTGATAAAACGAACATATACTCAAACACTTGAGCATATCTCGTTTTTAATGCACCAGTTGCTGTGAATGTCGGTTTTTCCCAAATCATTGTATCGTGCAAATTGAATCCGATTTCCTTAAAATACAATGCCTGTCTAAAAGATGTCCCCGTTTCGCTTCCGTTTACGGTTGCATCCGCCACGATCCATACAACAACGCCACCATCTTTTGTGATACGGTATAATTCTTTTGCAATATCTTTGAATTTTTCAAAATTCCATTGTTCAATGTTGCCGTTATATGTACGCAGGTTATCATACGGTGGCGAAGTGACAGTCAAATCTATATACCCATCGGGAATATCTTTCATAAGTTCAAGGCAATCACCTTGTTTCAATATATTCATATATTCTTCAATCCCTTTATCTTTCCCACAAAACAAAAAGCACCGAACTTGGAGAGTAGTTCGATGCTTTCTGTGCGAAATGGAGTCTGCAAATCATGGTAGGTGGTTATTTTCACATATACATAATAACACGGAAAAAGTGCATTTTGTTGTCTTAAAGTGCTCGCA
The DNA here is from genome assembly GCA_045606265.1 of Eubacteriales bacterium. Taxonomy (GTDB): domain Bacteria; phylum Bacillota; class Clostridia; order Oscillospirales; family CAG-272; genus RGIG4608. The sequence continues at coordinate 45,948 of JAZURO010000119.1, read as the reverse complement.
AATGTCTTTTTTTGTCATGCGAGTGTGGCAGGCGAACGAAAATATATCCATCAGGCGCCGGAATATGCTTTCTGATATATTCTAAGGCTTCGCCGTGAATGGCCCTTGCTCTGCCGTAGCTGATTTTCATTTCCACGGCGGCTTCTTTCAGCTGCTCAAATTGAACGTAGCGCAGATGTAACAACCTGCGCTGCTGCGGATCTTCCACCTGATCTATAAGGTTAATGCACTTTTGCCGCTCATCAAGGAATCTATCAATATCACAAATAATTTCGTTTTGCAGGTCTACGATCTTTGCGACAAGACTTCCCATTTTGTCATTACTTTTTGAGGTCTGCACGGGATCTGTGCTGATCTGAGCGGTAACGCTCAACGATAACTCCCGCAGCTGTTCAATATCGGCGGTTTTCAGGTTGATATCATCATTGATATGCTCTATTCGTTGTAAATAGTTTTTTACCGTGATTTCCGTCATTCTTCTTCCCCCAATCGGTCTGCGTATGGCTCCGGCGAAAAATTAGGGCAGGACTTAACAAGATACGAATAATGCGGCGGGTCATAATTCCCGTATTCCTTAACGGTTGCCGTAAACCCATCAACTGGCTTTTTGCAATTCACAATGGCGTTTTTGCACACCCAGCATATTGTATCCTTTTTTAACGGCTGGCGGGGTTTGCCCACCCGCACCCTTATTGCGGGAGCGTGAATATCGAATGTGCGCTTGATGTACCGCACCTTGCCGATATTGATGCCCAAAGCCTTTGCTATCTCATCTTCATATAGCTTTTTGTCGGTAAGCTCTTGAATCTTCTCCGCAAGTTCCCTATTCATAGCTTTCTTGCTTTCCGAGGGGAATAATCTGTCGTATTTATTGCGGCAAGATTTTTCGTTATGTTCAACCTTTTTAACGATCGCGGAAAACGGCAGCCCCTGCATTCGCATTTCAATGAGCGTTTTTTCTTCCTGCTCAGTCCATCGTTTATATGGTTTAATCATCTGTACACCTTCCCGCTCTTTTTGTTTTTCAGAACGATGCGGCCCACAAGCTCAAAGCCGCTGCGGTCGATTATGTATTTCAGTACATACACCAACAAATTCAGGCTTTTTTCTTCTTCTGCCACATTGGCGAGGGCCTTTGCAGCAGTCGGATCAAGATAACCGGCTGCGTTTGTTCTATTGCTCTTTGGATTGTGCTGCATTGGTTGTGCTGCTCCCTTCTGTTATTCGGCTTACTGCCTTTGTAAATTCGGAAAATGATCTTGTAAAATTTTTGGCGGCTGTGCTCAATTCCGATGGCAAAGTTTTCCATTTTTCCACAATATAAACGCTGGGGGAGAACAGGAAAGGAAGCAAAGGTTTTACCCATACCGGGCAGATATAATAGGCTTCAAAGCAAAAAGCGGGCTTTAAGGTTCTTCATTTTCTGCACCATCCTTTCTTTTTCCCTGCTGCGGTTCCATAAAGATGAAGCATACCAAGGAAAACAAGGCAATCCACCAAATATCAAAGTGAACGGCAAGGGCCAGCCATCCCAGCCCGATAATGATATTTTGAACTGCTATTGACCAATAGCGTGATTTATTCATTATTACGCACCTCTTTGATGTATTTGGCGTATTGTCCATGCACCATTTCCAAAATAGCTGTTTTTTCAGCTTCCATTACAGCATCCCAGCCACCCTTATAGCAGCAGGTACAATCCCGGGTATTGATATTCTTAACAAAAGCATGGAGCATATCAACATCCTGCGGGTAACAATGCCACGATGTAGCAATATGCGTGTAGCTCCCAACGGGAACACCGAGAGCATCTGCAAATTCCTTTTGCAGCATAACGAGTGCAAACATATTCATGAAACAGGCTTTCACCGCATCATTGGAACGGAACATCACCCAGCAATGAAGTTTTCCATCCCGAATCATATATTGCAAAGTTTGTAAGCAAGCGGGATCACCGCTTTTCATATCGGCTTTATTATCTCGAATTGCAATGACCGCCCGACGGCTTGCGGGATCTCGTTTCAGTTCGTCAACCACACCCTGTTTCCATTCCGCCATGCGCTGGTGGTATGTATATTGCCAGTTCCCCCGCTCAACCTCGAAATCAAGGATTCCGTAGAGCATTTCTTGGCGGTATTGCTCCAACTCACGAGGTCCGAAGATGCCACACTTTGAGAGCATCGGCTCTTGAAGCGGATTCAGTACCTTCATAATGACCGTGATCTCCTTTTCCTTCGTGGCATCCAGCTTCGTAAGTGCTTTGTGGTAGGTTTCGGGCAAGGTCTGCCCCTGTACAAGATAAGTATTCATTCTTTCTCCTTTCCGTAACTGCAAAAGTCATTGGGGTCTAAACATCCCACTAAGCCCCACGAAATATTGCACAAAGTCACACCCTGTTCGCAATCCCCATCGGGTTTGTAAAGGCTGTGTTTGCAATCCTTACACCGCACCACCACAACGGCATCCACGGCAGTTTTTCCAATATGCAGATATTCTTCGGCGGGAAAGTTATCTATCCAATCCTCGCTCCCGTCTTCGTTACAAAAACAATAACCGTAGGGCGATCCGTCCCCATTCTGTAAGTTCTCGTATGTCAGTACACCGTTTACAACTCGGAGAGAATCATGCTGGCTCTCGCCGTATCGTCTGACCGATCCGTCATACCTGTCCTTGATATACAGTTTCAATTCGCTCATTCTTCCACCTCCTCACTCATAAGGTACATCAATATAATCCAGCACCTTCCCCATTCCCAATCCCGTTCTGCTCGGTCTCCACATTCCGTCTTCTCCGTACTCACCACCATTGATGCAGTAATCCCAAAGCTTAGGATGCGTTACCTTCATCCGCTGAAACCGATTCGGATACTTTTCGAGATGTGCGCCGAAGCCGCAAAACATACAACCCGTCCTGTTCACCCCGGTGCATTTTAATTTTCCGACACCGAACAGATCGCCCTCATATTCCATATCATCTTGATCGACCGAAACTATATCACCATACACAGAAGGTATTTCCAATCCATAACGCAAGATGTATGCAAGAATGTCCTGTTCTGTCCAAAAGGCAAGAGGCGTACTTTTTGGCTCGTTCGCATCATACATATTACAGCCATTTTGCATCCATTTTTGCATCCGCAATCGGCTTTCTTCTGCCATTGTCCCGATGATAGGTTTTCTTTTTTCTGCGTGACCATACTCTTTGAAAGGTCTCTTTTTCATTACATCACAGCAATAATTGCCGATCTTGAACGGCGCATCATATAGATAACTCCATTTTTCACAACAATATGCGCTTTTATCACCATCATTGTTTTTTAGGAGTCCAAAAAGTTTTTTGTAATATGATGTGTCCGTTCCGCCCGAACGTGCATAATAAACATTTTTTGATACTTCCTTGCTGATGATCGGATATCCATACTTTTCGATTACCTGACGAAACCCCATCTTTGGCTTCAACACCTCATCGGCATTCTTGATCGCCATAGCGCGTACTTCGGGATATTCCAACCCGGTGTCACAAAACACAGCAGGAACATCAGGATAATCTTGCTTCACCAAGTGCCTCAGTACCTTGCTGTCTTTTCCGCCGGAAATGGAAAGATAAACTCCACTCTCTCCGTAGGTATTCACCCAAGATCGGGTTCTGTCTTTGCTAAGCTGGATCTTCATCTCAAGCGGAAGCGATTGCATCATTTTCAAATCTTCTGCTGTATGCTTCATGCCCCACCTTCTTCCCAATCAATAGCCTGTCCGCAATGCTCGCAATAATTTTCATCATCAAAAACATGGAAAATATGGGAACCACAATTCGGGCATTTATAACATTTTGAAAGGGAACACCCGTCACTTATTCTCCTGCCATGATTTCTAAATCTGATGTCTACATAGCGAGCTTTTTTCGGTATCTGCTTTTCAATGGCTTCTTTTGCCATTTTGAGTGCTTCTACTAAATCGTCACTTGTTGCCCTGCCGCAACCATTGTATGTAACAGCCATATTCAACACGCTAATGGCAGATTTTGCATCCATCGGTTCAATAAGTCGCATTATTCCACTCCTTTCAGCAGTTCAGGTTTATCGTGAATGTTGCCGATGACTTCGCATTCTGCTCCGGTTTCTTCCATTTCAACCCACAAGAGTATGTCCGTATTACAACCCGGATGCTTGTCGATACATGCAAAATTCCAACCCCAGCAATACTGACCATAAGGATTTCCAAACACAACTACCGCTTCCCAGCTATAATCGCAGTTCTTATCTACAAGCTGAACAATATCCCCTTCAAAGATTAGCTTCTCGTTCTTATCAATCACCCCCGTGCACTGTCCCACGGTTTCGGGGATAACTTCAAACCACTCGGGATAATAATCGCCACAATCTGTTTCAGCACAACCATTATAAATACGGTGGCTTTTGCTATTTAAACAGACATAGAAACCATTCACCCATTCGCCGTTGTCTTTCCGCTTCCCATGAAAAATATATTCACGCATCCCCTTCACCTTCTTCCTCCTCAAAATAAGGCTGGTTCCAGCACTCTTCACAGGTCATATCCATCTGACAGCAATTTTTCTCATCCAGCAACCACGGAAAAATAGCGCAGCAATCATTAGTTACCGCATGATTAAAGATTGTTGCTTTCGGAAATGCTTTCAAAAACACATCCTTGAAAGTCGGCTCTTTCGGCTTCGGCGGTTCGGGCAATTTCGGAATTTCCATCCAATGAGTTACCCTCATACCGGCCACACCTTCATTATTAAAATGCGCCCCATCCACTATTCCATTTCCTTTGTCTGCAATATATATTGCTTCACCAAAGAAATGTTCATCATTATCGCCAAAAACATAAGCAACAAGATAGTTTCGCAAATACTTCGGTTTCCGTTCATCTTCCACGCTGATCCATTCGGGTTGTTTTTCGGAAAGCTGATATTTAAGTTCCGTAATGTCCTCGCGGTACTTTCGCAAAAGTTCCATGTTTTCATCATTGAGGTTGCACCAGTTTTCGTTGATTTCTTCCAGTTCTTCCAAACGGTCGGCGGCTTCACGAAGTAACGATAAGTCTATTTTGCCTTTGTATCCCAAAGTCACTTCATTTACAAACTGATTCAATTCTTGGTAAATTTCTTTTGTTTCCATCATTCCACCTTCCTTTCATTTCCCGTCGGCTTCCATCCAGCCCGGGTCAAAACTGTTATAAGCAATATATAAATCTAATAAAAAGCGCATTATTCACACCCCCAACCCAACACAGAACAGATATGCTCCCGTGTTGATTTACTTGTTTTATTTCGGCATTTTTCAATGTTGGTCAATGTCTTATTGTCGATGCCGAGATATTCAGCAAACTTATTAACGCTCATTCCCCGGCGCTGCCGTTCTTCTCTGACCTTTGCGGCAAAGACAGGATCTGCTTTCGGGCTGATGTAGTCTTTCGGTTTCGATAACGGTGGCAGGCCGTATTTCTTGCGCTCCTTTGCGGTCATTTGCCGAACCTTACAAGGGGAAGGGGACGGCTCTGTTTGTTTGTTGATCAGGCGGCGTCCTTCCGGTGTGATTGAGTCAAATATTATCAATTTGTATCTTCCTTTCGTGGTGTCGTTTTCAGCCAGCTCGGTAAAGGCCGCGGCGGCTTGTGTTGTTTTTCCCCGGTGATCTCGTCAAACCGTTCTAAAGCGGTCATAAGCAAGTTAAACCGTTCAAGCTCTTCGGCTTGTACGCCTGCTGTCTCTGCAAAGGAAGCTGTTTTTTTCATGGCACCCAAAATGCAGCTCCTGATTTCGTTTATTTGCCGCTGTTCGCTATTCGGGCTGCTTTTTTTGTGATCTTTTTCTTTATGATCTTGGATAATGCTATGCAGCTTCATAATACCGGCTCTAAGATGTGACATATCCATTTCGTTGATACGAACTTTGCCCTTTAATTGATTGAGCCTGATACCAAAAGCAATCACAGAGAGCGAACAGGCAATCACGGCAATGGATAAAAAGATAATAGCAATGTTCATGGTTTACACCTCACTTTCATTCGCTTGCGGGCAAGCTGTTCCAATGGTCAATGATGCGGATTGCAACATCTTCGGCGGTAAGCCAACCTTTGACGGAATCGCGTTTTTCCTCTTCGGGTGTCAAAAGCCCCATGATTTCGATAAGGTCAGCTTCCCGGCCATAAGAACCGTTGCTTTGAATTGCTGAGCATATCCGCTTATCAGGATCAAAAACGGGATAGCAAATTTGATAGTGGACGAAACGACCTTCCATAGGGGGGAAGCTACGGTCAAAAAACTCATAGGGCACGCCTGCTTCATCCAGCAAATCGCTGAGTTTGAAAATTTCGGTGAATTTGTATTCTTGCATTGTGTTTCCTTTCTTACTTCTTCCAAGTTCCATTACGGAACGATTCAACAAAGCATTCATGCTGTTCCGGTGTAAAGTCGGGATATTCTGTCTGCATTTTGGATCTAAATTCCTCAACTTCTTCATCAGATGGCAGCTGCTTCGGTTTGTCTTTATTGAATGGGCCTATAATGAGATCATCGTCATGGCCTGGCATCTGTTCCCCCCGGAATTGCCGCTGATTCCCCACAGGATGGCGAGAATCCGTCTTTTTTTGCTTTTGCGCATCTTCCTTTGCCCATTCTCTAATCTTGGCAAAATGGTTATTGTATGACTTTCCTGAGGTTTCAAGATATGTGCTCAGGCGGTCGATTTTTTCAAAGTAATCAAGAGGGTATTCCTCTTGCAATGTTATGTATTGTTTTTCAGAGAGTTTTACGTTTTGATAGATTCCATAGAGCGCGGGGGCGGGTTCCTTCGGCGGCTCTGCCGGTGAAGGTTCTCTTTTACTCTCTCTCTCTCTTTCTTTATCTCCTTCTTTATCTCTTTCTCTTTCTCTCTCTCTTTCTATCGAGCTAACATTAGATTTACTGTTAGTATTACAGTTAGATTTACTGTTAGTATTACTTTCATTTTCTTTATCATTTCCCGTGGTCAAAGCCTTTTGTTTTTGCTTTTCTCGGTACTCTTGCATGTATTTTCGTTGATATGCCTTTTTGCTTTCCAGCTGATCAAGGTTTTGATGCTTCCCCCAATTTGGGATAGTGATAACACCGTCAACAATTTCAATCATGCCGAACTGCTCAAAAGTCTGCAAAGCCATCTGAACGGTGGATTCTTTGCGCCGGAATATAGTTGCAAGCATCTTTTCGGTATATGGAATGCGGTTGCTCATAAGGAAAACGCCGCTATTATTTTGCTTGCCAGCAAGGCAAAGCAGCTTAAACCATATTACGATTATTGAATCAGCTTCCGGCAGGCTTTCGATCAAAAGGATCTTTTCATCATCGAAAATATCAGTTGTAATTTTTATCCATTTAACATCACTTGCCATGCTGTTATACCTTCCATTCTTTCAATATAGAAAATTCGTGCCGCCCGGGCAGCGGCACCCTAAACCAAAAAATTATATAAAATTGTTGCTAATGTTTTTTAGGAGCAAATTTCCAAAAGATAAGCAGGGCTTCCTTTCTTCAATTTAGTGTCAACCAATCAACGCCGGGTGTTGGATTAAGAGAAAACTGTAGATAAAGGAGAGATGTTCACCTTCTTTCATTGAAATTGTAATCCAGCGTTGACGATTCATTTTATTTACGAGTTTCTGCGAACGGTGAATGTGCGTATGTAACTTTTCTTAATGGCCTAATAAAACAAGGATAGAGCAGGGGCCTTCACCACCTTTCTTATTGTAATTTTCGTTTCGTTCGCAGGCCCGGAAAACTTTATGTTCTTTTTTAACATGGTCGATTTCGACCGGTTTATTTTATATGCCCGGTTTGGCCGCCGGGCTTCGGCTCTGCATTTGCTATTCCGTTTTGTTTGGCGACAACGGGAGTTTGTTATTTTTCGTATTTTTTGAGCAATACGCCGCTTGCGTATTCTCTGTATAATTCAAACCAATCATCGGCACGCATGGTGATAAGCCATTCGTCCCGATCTCGTTTGTGTGCCACAATGGGAAGATCACCTTTGCCAGCGGCTTCGGCATCGTGAACAGCTTGATCCCGTGCTTCATAAAGGCGAATACTGCCACCGACCTTCACTTCAATGTGTATACCGGGCAGACCGGTCACATCCGAAGCATCACCGGTGTTTCCGCAATACTGAGCGGTGCGGCGTGCATCTTCATAACCATGCTCCCGACATTTATTGCGGAAATCTCTTTCACCGCGTGCGCCTTTGGCTTTGCTGTTTTTTGGTTTTTTATTTGACATCTTTTTCGCGCTCCAATCGTTCAAGGGCAAATTCTGCTGCTTCTTTATCGAGGAAAAACATTTTTCCCATCTGCCGCATTTTCCATTTGAAATATGATTTATTATCACCGAAGCGATAAACGGTTTCGATATAATCTCTGCTGCCGCGCCCAAGCATAACGCCGGTGCAGGTGTGCTCATATATGCACTTGTTGCGGCGGTTTATGACATAAACGGTATCGCCTTGTAAGCAGGGGAGAATCGCCAGCAAACCCCTTTTTTCGGCTTCGATGATTTCTTGTAATCTTTTGTCGATCATTTCCGACCCTTTCTTTTTTTATCCGGTGGGGCGGCACCGGGAAAACAGGAGAGAACCAAATTGCCAAAAGGAGATATCTATATTTTGCCGCCGCCCCGGCAAAGGGTTTGTCCAAATTAAAAGGGTAAGTCATCAATAGGGGACATATTTTCTTCTAATTCATCAAAATTAGCCCCATAATTCCCCGAATTATTGCCCTCAGGTGTATTTCCTTTCGGGCTAAGGAATTGCACGTTTTCTGCTATGATTTCGGCCACGGTACGCTTGCTGCCGTCGTCGGCTTCGTAGGTTCTAATTTGCAAGCGGCCTTGTACGGCAACGAGTTTCCCTTTAGAAAGGTAGCGACCGCAGGTTTCGGCCAAACCACGCCATGTTACAACCGGAATAAAGTCTGTTTCTTTTTCGCCGTTCTGCGCCTTAAAGTCACGATCAACGGCAACGGTAAAGGTGGCAACGGCGGTGCCGTTCGGGGTGCTTTTCAATTCAGGATCACGGGTCAAACGACCAATGCAGAAAAAACTATTAAGCATTTACCACTTCCCCCGTTTCTGTATTGACAATTTCACCGTCCACGACTTCTTCATTGACGATCTCAGCATCAATATAGGATTCCGCGCGTTCATCTTCGGACATAACTTCGGCAAGCTGCTTGCCTTCATCGGCGGTCTGATAGTTGATAGACATAACGCCCCATTTGCCAATTAAGATGCGGTATACGGTTTTGCGGGCCATAGCGTCCCAATCATCCCGCCAACCCTTGCCCATGTATTGGCCTTTTCGGAATTTCTTTTCGTGGTTTTCGATGGCCTTTTTGCTCATGTAGATGGTCTTTTCTGCGCCGTTTACAAGGCAATAATAGCCGACATAGCCGATAACGGGCTTGCTTTCGCGTTCGTCTTCGTCTTCGATGAAGCTGACCACAACTTCTTCGGTAAGGCGGTTATAGCTTTTCAATTCACCTTCGCGGATATCAACCACGTTGATGGTTTTATAAGCCCCGGTTCTCAAAGCTAATTGGTGCATACCTTTCCACCCAAGGATGAAAGTTGCTTCCATTTTCTTTTCGTTGGTGTCCTTTTTGTAGTTGCTGAAAGGCACAATATAGGCATAGCCGAGGTTTTGATCAATGGGAAGGTCAAATGTTGCACATTTCAAACCGGCCTGAATAACGGTCATGGGCGATTCAATGAAAGCCTTTTTCATGTTGTTGTCAGCATTGACCATAGATACAAGGGAAGAAATGAATTGCGGAGATCTTTTCCCGAGAAGTTCATCAAATCGCTTTCTCATGCCCTCGCTGTCAAGTAAGCTGTTCATCATAGTGTTTACGGATGTTGCAGCTGCTTTATTTGTTGTGGCTGCGGGTGCTTTAGATGCTGCCGCTTTTTGGATTGCGTTACTAATTGCCATTGTTAAGCTCCTTTCACTCTGAATGTTCTGAAAGTGGTGGTTTTGTAATATTCCGATAAGTCGATATCGGGGTTTTCGTCTTCAAAGGCTTTCATGTCAAAAGACCTTCTTTGACTGTTTTTCCATGTGACGGTATATTTGCCGGAATGTCCGGTTTCATTATCCTGCAAGCTGAGCTGGATTTTCTGTTTTTGCTTTTCCTGCTCTTTTTCCAGCTCTTTGATGGTTTTACCGATTTCGATATAATGCTTGATATTGGTTTCCACATCGGAAAGATCTGTTTCCGTTCCGGGCTTGCTGTCAGCATAAATGGTATGCAGGGTTTCGGTGGTAGAATTGCTGCCGTCCATCTGCGGAGGGATACCCTTTTTTACGTTGTCTTCCCAAAATTCAATAGCGATCTGCCGCAGGGCTTTGATTTCTTCATCACTCACATAGACGGAAGATTCGCACCATGCTGGGCAGGTGTCATTTTCAATCCGTGTCAGCTGATAAATTTTAAAGTCAAGGCCAAGGATCAGAGCCGCCAAATAGTAGCGGTCAAACTCTCTTACGGCCATATATGTTACGCATTGAGCATAATAACTTTCGGGGAAGTCGCCGCCCTTGTATCGCTTCATAGCAAAGGCGTTTGCCGTTTTGCATTCCAGCCCGGCATTGATCCCGACGATTTTTCGATCAATATTTGCGTGAATATAGGGAAAATCATCATTGCGAATGATGGCATTTTCCCGGCGTACTTTTAAGCCGCTTTTTTCGGCGAAACGCTGGGCGACATACTCTTCAAGATCTCGACCCTGCCGCATGGATTCGTTGTCTTCGTCTTCATCCAGCAGGCCCGTTTTAATGGCCCAAACCGTATAGGGTGAACAATAACTATTCATGCCTAAGATTGCGCCGAGTTCTGAGCCGCCGATACTGTTTCTGCGCTCTGCAAGCCATTCCGGGCGGGTCATGTTTGCGGTATTGATGGTATGTATCATTCAAAGAACACCCCTTCCGATGCTATGTCGGTGCTTCGGCAGCAAGGGCAGGCCGCCCATGGCTCCCGTGCGGGATATCCGAAATGTTCACCGGCGTTTTCATAAATCGTAATAGGTTCATCAAATTTATTTCCGCAGCTTTCACAAATCATTGCTTTTGCACTTCCTTTCTGCTATAATCTCGTTGGATAATTTTTCTTTTTGCCTGTCTTTTGACGGGCTTTTTTTATTTTAAGCAATCTCTAAACCGCAGCCATTGCATGATATATGCAGGCGTTCTCCATTCATCCCACTTTTCCAAGGTCAAGGTGTTCTGCTGTGCGATAATCGCCGGAATCCCGGCCAAAGCTAATTGCAGATATGCCATGTGCACGCAGCGGGAATCAATGTCCGAACAATACACCACCAAATTCCGGGAATAATTGAAATGATATTCGTTGTAGAGAACATCAACCGCAGCAAGTACCATTCCCCCTGAACCGCAGGCCGGTTCATTCAATGTCAGAATCTTATCTTCTTCGATGTATTGTTCAACCTCAACGCTGTTGATGGACATTTTGGCGCACATTTTTGATACATCGTAAGGCGTGAAGAATTGCCCTGCTTTGCTGTTGCTTGTTTCCGACTTCATATAGAGTTCCCCGAGATAATCAGCGAAGCCAACGGAAGGATTTATCTGCTGTGTAAGCAAAGTGTAAATCTCTGTGAAGATCTCAGCGATCAGCTGCCGCATTTCCGGTTCGTAGGTGTTCATTATCTGAACATATCTTTTTTCCCGTTTCTCAGCCCGGGGAAAATCAAACTGATTCGATATTGCGCAGGCCCCGCATTCAAAGATATCTGAAAGAAATTGATGCCTGTTCACCCGGTAAGTTCCCCGATCCATCATCTTCAAGATTTTATCGACTTTTGCCGATGGTTTTTCTTTCGTGACGGGCGCCTTGGTGAACTCTTCATCGGGAACCCTTGCAAAGCTGATCCGCTCCGGTTTCACTTCTTCCGGGATCTTCCCGACATTATTTTCGGGAAGTTCGATATCATAGCTGAAATCAAAGGTTAATTGTTCGGCTGTGGTTTCGTGCTTGTCCATTTTGCGTTACCTTGTCCCCGTCGATCCGAAGCCGCCCCGGGAAAAGGGTTTAAGATGTTCGACTTCCTCAAAGGTGATGGCAGGTTGATTTTTCACGATGCGGAACTGACAAATCCGATCACCCTTTTTGATGGTGGTATCTCTGAGCGCCTTTGCTACAAAGCCCCATTCGTCACCATCGCCGTTATAGGCATTATCAATAAGGCCGATAGAGTTTGCACACTCAATGCCGAATTTGCGGGGAGTGGAAGAGCGGGGAAGAATCCACGCTTCATATCCGGCCGGGAGAATCATTCCAACACCCAAGGGGATCACGGCGATTTCTCCTTTTTTTAATTCCACATCTTTTGCGGCTCTGAGGTCGATAAGATCACCGATGCTGATTTTTTCGATTTTGGGAATATCGGTGAAATACTTGATTTTAATGGTTAAGGGCTTTTCGTTTGCCTGTTCCGCAAGAGCTTCCAAACGGTCAGCGGCAGCCAACATCATGCTATCTTGACATTCGCTTTCTTTATAAATACCGTGTATAGGGCATCTATCACAAATAATCTCTGTGGCACAATACCGCAGGGCTTTGATGATGTTTTCAGTCCTCATTTTCGCTACCCCCGGGCTTGATTTCCTCTGCTTTTTTGACCACCGCATTGATCAATGCCAGCGGGTCAAGTTCGACGGAAAAACATGTTTCTTTTAGTTCTGCGGGCATTTCTTCGGTGCTCCCGCCGGTGGCGATTTCACCGCCGCAGGCAGCATATCCGGCGATGTCTACCCAGCTATCAAGATGTTGTCTGTCGCTGGAAATACGGGCCACTTTCATCAAGATCATCAGCGCTGCCACATCTTCTTCGGTAAGACAGAAATCAAAATCCGTGCCGTTGATGCAGGCGGCGTTGATGTAAGCGCCCCAAAGCTGAGCGATGGTCTGAAAGTTTCTTTCCGGGGAACCATATTCATCTTCCCGGTGGCCGTTTACAATTTTTTCGGCCTGTTCTAAAAGCTCTGATCTGTTCATTTCAATTCCTTTCGACAAATTCTTTGATGCGTTCGGGGATTTCATAGTTTTTGAAACTGCCCATGGCGCTTGTTGCCATTAAAGAAAAAATACTTTTCCTTAAAAGCTCATCTCGATCTGTGCCGTACTTATCAGCAACCATCATTACTCTTGTTACTGTATCGCCAATGATGCAAGTAATCTCTTCGGCTTCGGTAATAGCATCCGCTTCAATGCCGAACTGCTTGGTTATACTTTCGATTTCCATTTTGGTGAGTGTTTTCATTTCTTTTTCTCCTATTTCGTAAAGATGAATGTGCCTGTTTCGATGCCACCGACCAAAAGCAGGAACGCAGTTGCGATGGCGGCCAGGATGGCAAATTCAATATTGCTGTGTTTGCGGCGGCGCTCGGCCCGTTCAGCTTGCCGGACATCTTTCTTTACGGCACCGACGGCCGCACCGATCCGGGCCTGTTCGTTATGCTCCCGCCATTCCCGGGCTTGTTGGCGGCGGCGGTCTTCATTGATGAAGTAGGGAACATCGAGTTCCATTTCATAATTCGGAAACTCGGTAATATCTTTACCGCTCCAAAGGCGTAAACTTTCAATGCTCATTGCTGCACCGCTCCTTTCAATAAATTGGCTGCTGCCTTATGTATAGCGACCATTCGCCGTTCACGCTCTGCCGGTGTAATATCCGGGATATGAACGCGGGCGGTCATGTTCGGGAAGGTAAATGTTTTTACCTCTGAGTATGTATCTTGATTTTTCATTGGATCACCTTTTAATTTGTTTGTGTCTTTTTAAGACACTCTCAGTTAAAAAAAATAGCTTCGACCTCTTTTGCAGCAAGGTTATAGCGAGTTTTAATCTTCGCAATCTCTCCCTGCCGGAACTCGGTGCCATTCTCATTGATCTTTGCAGAAAGGCTCTGTTCCGAAATACCAAGATACTGCGCAAGATCCTTGTTGACATCTTTATTTAATGCCATGTAGTAACGCAAAAGGTTCCTGTTCATGTTCTGCCCCCTTTCGTTTTGTTTGTGTCTTTTTAAGACACTTATACTATATCAAAATAATTTTAATAAGTCAATAGGTTTTTTCATTATTTGGGTATAAAATTATTGATTTTAAAGAAATTTAGGTGTATGATTAGGACACACGGAATGAGGTGATAACATAATGCACATCGGAGAGAAAATCAGGGCCGCCCGGCTTGCCAAGGGAATGACACAAGCGGAACTCGGTGAAATCCTCGGCGTTCAAAAGTCAGCCGTTGCCAAATACGAAAGCGGGCGGGTGGTGAACATCAAGCGAAGTACATTAAAAAAAATGTCTGAGGTTTTGGGGTTGCGCCCAGTGGAGCTTATAGAGGAAGACGAAGCAAAAAAAAACGATATCCAAGCGGATATCGTGATAAGGATGCGTAAAGACGCCGAATTTCTATCTATCATAGAGGATCTTCATAAATTGGAGCCCGAAAAACTGCCTGCGGTCAAACAGTTTCTGTCAGTTCTTTTTTAAGTAGTTGGCTGAGGAAGTCGAGGAAAGAAAGATCCTCGCATTGGTGAAGCAGGTTGATAATTTCTTTTATGTACTGTTCTTTCATGGGGTTATCATCCTTTCATAATCCGGGGCAAAACAAACAGGTGTTCCCTGCTATGCTGATAATTATAACAAAAATGAATTATCAGACAACAAGTAAGTTTTTCCAGTATTGTAACATAATGAATGTGCGTAATTTGTCGGAATCGGTCTGATATATTAAGAGAATTAAAGGGGGTGATGCCTGCGATCCTAAGCAGCAAGACCAACACAGAGAAAAGGGGATGATCCAAGAATGTATTATCAGCCACAAATTGATTTTAAGCCCGAGGAAGTCATTGACTATCTCAGGAAATCCCGCTCCGATGATCCGCTGCTGAGCGTGGAAGAAGTTCTTGCCAAGCACGAAACAATCCTCGACGAGTGGGCAGAAAAGAATTTAGGCGGCAAGGTGCCCGAGGAAAACAAGTTCCGGGAAGTCGTTTCCGGTGAGACCATCGACGACCGGCCGGAGATTCAGAAAGTTCTCAAATTGATTGAGAGCCCACGGATCAAGGCGGTAAAGGTTGTCGAAATTCAAAGGCTTTCCCGTGGTGACTTGGAAGACGCGGGCCGCCTGATGAAACTTTTCCGTTATACAAATACAATGGTCATCACTCCGCAGAAAATTTATGATCTGCGGGACGAATACGACCGGGACGGCTTTGAAAGGGAATTGAAACGGGGTAATGAATTTCTTGAATACACCAAGAAAATCATGCTCCGGGGCAGACTGCTTGCTGTAAGTCAAGGAAATTTCCTCGGTAATGTTGCGCCTTACGGCTATGAAAAAACAGCATACACCGAAGGGAAGAAAAAATGCCATTCATTAAAGCCGCATCATTTGGAAGCCGATGTGGTAAGAATGATCTTTGATATGTATGTAAATCAAGATATGGGCAGGGTAAACATCGCCCACCGCCTGAATGAATTGGGCGTCAAGCCACGAAAAGCGGAATTATGGTCGCAGGACAGCATCAAAACCATACTTGAAAATGAGCATTATATCGGAAAGGTTCGGTGGAATTGGAGAAGAACCATCAATATTGTTGAAGATGGAGAAATCCGCAAGGTTCGACCAAAAACGGAATTTGGGGAATACCTTGTTTTCGACGGCAAACACGAAGCCATTATCAGCGAAGAACTTTTCTTTGCTGCCCGTGATAAGCAAGGCAAGAATCACCGTGCCAAAGCGAAAACCAAAGTCAGAAACCCCCTTGCAGGCTTACTGTTCTGCCAATGTGGCCGGGCAATGTCTTTGAGAACCTATAAGAACAAGGGCGTCGAAAGAGCGCCAGCAAGGCTATTATGCGACAATCAGGCATATTGCAAAACCTCATCATGCCTATATGATGAAATTATCGAGAGAATATGCCAAGCCCTTGAACAATGTGTTGAAGATTTTGAAATCCGCATTGCAAACGATGACGGCGATTCCCGGAAGTTGCACGCCAGCCTAATTAAGCAGTTGGAAGCGAAGCTGGAAGAACTCAGCAAAAAGGAAGTTGCCCTTTGGGATAAGTACACGGAAGAAAAAATGCCGAAAAGCATTTTCGACACCTTAAACAGAAAACTATTGAAGGACCGGGATGAAATCAACGATGCTTTATGCAAGGCAAAAGAATCAATGCCCGAATCCATTGACTATGCCGAAAAGCTGTATCGGTTCAAAGATGCCCTAAACGTGATGCAAGATCCCGAAGCGGATGCCCAAACAAAAAACAGGCTATTGAAAGCCTGCATCGAACGAATTGATTATAAGAGAGAAAAGGCCCAACGGATCAAGAGCCAGCAGGTGCGATATTACGACCCGGAACAAAAAAAGACCCGTTACAAGTCACCGCTGGGAACCGGCGGCAACTGGACGAATCCACCCATTGAGCTGGACATTAAACTAAAAATTTAAGAAGGGCATTTTTATGTCCTTCCCATTTCCATCATTGGGGCGCGTATTCGTCAGCGCACCGATGATGGAACTAAACAAAAACCCTTATAGGACGGTGTTTCCACCATGGAAAAAGACAAACAAGAACTAATCAAGATGCTGTCAGGTCTTTCCCTCGCAGAACTGTTGGAAGAATTGGAGATCATGCAGCAGTACCCGGAAGATGAGGACGATCCCGAATTTCGGGAAGCGATTGAAAATGTCATTGCCTACCGAGTGCACAACGCATTGCACCAAAAGTAAAATTATGGTAAAATAATGGTAGCAAGAAAACTTTTCATTTTTTTACCTCTTTTTTGTAATATCAGTGTCAGAAAAGGCATCGGGTTTCGCACGCCCGGTGCTTTTTCTTTTCTTTGAAAAACTTTACTGGAAACTATTGACATTTTCGCCCATTGGGCGTATAATATAGCCATAAGATAAAGCAAACGCAAAGGAGAAAACAATGAAAACTTACAAAGAAACCAAAGCCGAAATCAAAAATTTAGTCATCGAACACGGTGCAAATGGTATTTGCAACTACCACTTAAATGAGTTGGTCGATCAAGGCCACAATGTTACGAATCTTCAAAATGCCATTGACTATTTTCGTTATTCGCCCCAAGCGGCAAAATACAGATAACAACCACCGGGGCGGGGCAACCCGCCCACCAATGAAAGGAGAATGAGAATGACTTTGCGAAAGGCACAAAATTTAACTCAACAAGATATTTCTCTTCTATCAAAAGAAGAGTTGCAGACATACAAAGTTTCTTTATTGGATGCTTGGCGATATGCAAAAGGAGATTATGGCTACAACAATGACTTTTTTGTGTATATTGGAGATTTAAGAGCGTATGTTCCAGCGGATAAATGGTTACTGCAAAACATATCCAAGCGATTAGATATAGTTCTCGCAATGTAACACACCGCTGACCTAACGGCGATACGGGGAAGGAGAAACGATGTTTATTCTTTACTATAAACAACTTCATATTATCAAAGAGCCAATGACAAAAAATTGCACCTGCCAAACCACTCGAAATATTCAAATTGCAATGTGCGAGGAAGAACAACCCCTGCAAAATTATATTAAGAAACAAAAAGACAAAGACCGTTATTTTATTGAAAAAACAGCGTGGTAAGCCCCGCGACATGATAATGAACACCAAAACAGAAATTTCCACCGAATACGCCCCCTTTGTGCTGACAAAAAAGGGAAGATGGCACAAAATCGAACCATTCTTTTTTAAGTCTCAGGAAGCCGCAGAAAGGGCATTGCAAGAATACAAAAAAACCCCGCACGGCAGAATACACAAAGACTACAAAGTAATGAAACGCACATCTGTATTGGTGCGGAGCGAATGGGAAGACATTGAATCCACCGAAAAGGAATGTGAAGAGTAATGACTTTCAACGAATTAAGAACAGCGGCAGGAATGAGCCGCAAGGCTTTTGCCGAATATTTTGAGATCCCGGCACGCACCGTGGATCATTGGGACAGCGGGGACAGAAAATGCCCCGAATATCTTTTGAAATTGATGCAATACAAACTTGAAAAAGAGGGAGTTATCAATGGTGACAGTTAAATTCTACAAAACCATAAATGGCCGCGATACCTTGCAGGTGGTCAGAGAATTTGAAACCATAGAAGAAGCAATGGACGCCGTTGATTATTGGGAAGAAGATCAAAGCGCGAATTGTTATGCCGTATATAGCAAATAAAAAAAGCCGGGGAATAAACCCCGGCTTTCTCTTTTGGATCAACTATTGCATTTTTGGAAACAGTTGCGGCAGATATTCGGTTTTTCCGAACAACTTGCACGAACCTTGCAAGTTTTTTTCATTTTTGCACAATGAATTGCAAATTTCGATACATTTTGTTTCGTTTTTTCAAAAGTTTGCACGAATTACACACCCAAGATGACTTTCCAAGTGTTATAACCGACCACGCCATCTGCTTTGAGCCCGTGGGCTTTCTGATAAGCGATAACGGCTTTTTCAGTGTCGGCCCCGAATTTACCGTCAACCTTTACGCCAACGGTAGCCTGTACAATCTTGGTCAGGTTCTTGTTTTTGTAATTCTTATCGGACCGGCAATAACACAAGGCTTTTTTCGCCACGGCTTTGGATTTATCGCCAAAGATCCCGTCGGCTTTCCCAACTTCGGTGAACCCGTCAGCCCGTGCGGCACTCTGCCACGCTTTCACGGTAGCATTTGCTTTTGCGGGTGCGGCGGTTTCTTTTTCCTTATAGGATGCAGCTTTCAAAGCTGTAATCTGACTTTTGCTGATCCCAAAGTATTTATAAAAATCACCGCCAACATTGTTACCGTAGCCGTAACGTTCATCGCCGCGATATGTGCGGTTCGGGTACATATCAACATGAACGGAATACCCACTGCCTTTGATCAAGGCAACGCCTTTGAAGCCCAAGGTCTGAGCAAGGCAGCAAATCAGTTTGCCGGAAACTCGCTTGCCTTTCACTTTGACAACGATATCACCGGCATAGCCCATGCAATGGGTGCTGCTGGATGCCCCACCGATGGAGCGGTTATAGGCGGCGGTGCGATAACCGCTATTGAAAGCGATGGTGCAAACGCCATCCCCGCCAAGATAAGCCCTCATTTCTTCGAGCCTTTCAAAAAGTTCGGTAGCATACAAAACTTTGTCGCTACCATCCTTGCAGGCAAATTCACGAACTTTGAAATGTTCGGAAAGTTTATAATCTCGGCCGACTTTTGAAAGATAAACGGTTTTAACGCTCATTTTATTCAACTTCCCTTCCGTAAGTCATTGCAAGCTCTGAATCGTTCATGCCGGGTGTGGTCGGGTCAACCGTTACACCCAAAACACCAAGAACGAGAAAAACCATTTCAACCAATTCTTTGATATCTGCTTCCAAACCGCTCAGATCAAGAGAGATCCCGAAGATCCCCGCCACCTTTACGACCAAAAGGAACGCAAGGGAAATCAAAGAAATAACAAAAGTTTTGTTTTTGAAGCGCTGTTTCCAGTTAATCTTCATGCTGCATATCTCCTTTCACTTGATAAAATCGTTTTTGATGCAACGCTCCTTATAAAGTGCGTGCAAATATTCAGATTCCGCATCAACCACACCATTGGTGATGCCATGATCTTTGGTATAGCCCTCATATTCTGAAAGCTGATTCAGAACATGCCGCCACGCATCTTTGCTGTGAAGCTCACCCCGGCGGCAGCTGTTCGCAAAGTTGATAATCGCCCAACGCATATCATTTGCGTTTTTCGCTTCCTGCTCCCGTTTGAAGGTCAGCATATCTTTCTTAAATTCACCCAGCATCATGTTCCCGATAGTGCGAAAAAACCAAGACCACGGATTCAATTTAATAGGGACGACCTCTACAAGAGTGATCGCCCCTAAAACTGTAATATAAGGTAAAAGCTCTGCTATAACATCCACTTCGTCACCACCTTTACACAATGCCCAAAAGTTCTTCTAACTTTTTGAGCCGTTCTTTTAAGGCGGTGATTTCTTCTTGCTGCGCCTTGATAGTTTCGTCTTGTTTCTGAATTTTTGCGGTGTTCAGCGCAATCAACTCAGTATAACCAAGCCCGTAAGATATACCATCCGTGAACACATCGTCTTTTTCGACTTCATCTTTGGTCAAGAAAGAAAAGGTATCGGGATCAATGCCCGATTCTTCAAGGGCTTTCTCCACATCCTGAGCTACAAAGCCCATGTGAATTTTTCCTTCTTTATCGGCTTTCAATTTGTACGAGACAGGTTTAAGAAGATCAAAGAAGGTATTCAACTTGCTGAAATCGTCCGAAACATCTTCTTTTAACCGCTCATCAGAACTCACATTAACGGCATTGACAGCAAATAACGTGGTAAATCTGTAACCGGAAGTCCCGATATAACCGCCCACGCTTGCATCAGAAGGAGCGAGAGAAGGACGATTGACACCGCCACCCGTTGCGTAGGATAACATTAGGTTTGTATATGAACCATTGTAAGGTCGCAAAACAATAGTTCTGGGCGAGGTTAGGTAAGTATCCGTCGCATTGTTATGAAGAACCCATTGATCACGATTATGGTCATAGATACCACGATTCACTTTGCCTGCACCGATCCCGAAACTTATCTCATAATCGCCAGCCTTGGAAGCATAAAAAGCATCGCCGTCGTTATCAATACTCATTCTTTTTGCGTAGACATACGCAGGGAAAGTGGCATTTCCGCTTGTATCCAAAAGAAGAGATTGCATCTTCTCATTCACGCCAGCATCATAATTACTGTCGGCTACATATACGATGTAATAATTGCCATTATAAGCACCGCTTTCCCAGCTACCGTTAATAGTTTTAATGCTTGTGAGTGGATGATAGCTTGTTAAAGTCGGCGGCTCATTTGTGCTGGCTAACAAAGCATTGTCCCTGCCTGTATACCAATAGCAAGAGGTGGCATTACCTCTAATTCTGGTGTTCCATTCACCCCAGCCAGCGGATTCATAATAATTCCTCACGGCAACATAATAACCATTTGTATTGCAAGCAATAGCCCTTTGAATGATCTGCTGGTCTTGACCGGGATGAAGAACTTCCAAGGTAAAAGTATTCGTACTCTTAAAAGGCGGTGCATTTGTATATTGGTTCGCAGCAAGGCAGGCATAGAAGTTTGCGGTCATCACCGTATTAAGGTCTGTACCAGCTTTCAGCTTAACCATACCTAAACCGCCGTTCAGATAGGTTTCGTGAGCAATGTTCAAAACGCCCGACTCGGTTGCAGGCATACCAATACCGCAGCCATCTCCCGTAGGCGTGAAGTCAATGGGAACCATCGTCCCCGAAATGCTCCCATATAGAGTGGTTGTATAGGTACTTCCCGAACCGTCAGCAACATCCAGCTTAAAGTCATAGGCATACTCCGCACTAATAGCACCATCACCGATAACTTGGTCTACCGTGCCGCTTGTCCCGCTTGCCGATATAGTAGCAGAATTTCCGTAACTCGATTCTGTTGCCAGTTTGTAGCTTACAGTAATTGCCGAAATATCCTTATCTGTTTCCCAGCTAAAAGATACTTTTGTAGATGTGCCACTATCCGAAATAACGCCAGTTTCTTCATCGTACCTTGCCACAACGAAACCCGTCACCCTCGGTTTTGTGTACGCCAATTCCCAAACGGCATACAAAGTAGTAGCGGCATTATCCGTATAACTACCGCCTGCGGCATAAGTCGCCGTCGTAGCTGTCTTAGATTTTGACCAACCCTTGAAAGTATAATTTGTCCGGGTCGGCTTCGTGCCGGAAAGCGTAAGGGCTTTCCCGTAGGTTTTTGTTTGATTTGCCGGAGGACCGCTCCCACCGTTAGCATCATATTTTACGGTGTAGGTGATAGCCTGCCATACGGCATACAATGTTACTTTTGCATTCGATGTATACGATGCACCCGCAGCGTAAGCAACGCTGCCGCTTGCCGATGTGGCCCAACCTTTGAAGGTATAGCCTGTTCGGGTCGGCTTCGTTGTGGAAAGAGTCAAAGTCTGATCCTTCCATTTCGTCTGAGCCGAGGGAGCACCGCTGCCGCCATTCGCATTATACGAAACCGTGTAGGAAGTCAGCGCCGGAACGGTCACAGTGAAAGATACTGTTTTAGAAGCGGATTCCGTAACCTCGCCTTTCCAGTTTTCGGCATAGTTCTTAAAAGTGACCGTTACGGTTTTGGTTGCAGATCCATTTCCGCTGATACTAAAGGTTCCAGTAAAAGAACCGCTCCCGCTGCTTCTTTTTGTTCCGAAAGAACTTATCTCCTTCGTTACGCCGCCAGAAGTAGCCGACATACCGTAGTTAGTTTGGGCACCGGAATAATGCGTTGCCCATGAAGCATTGATAACTACGGTGTACTGTGTTGCAGATATTCTTGTGACAGTTCCTGCCGTTGCGGTAATATCCAGCGATACCCCAAAAGGATTCCATTGACTAACTGTTGCCATTATGCGCCACCTCCTTTATATTGCAATCCGAAATTGCCATTAGGACGGTTCCCAAGAACGAATGAACCGATCTGCAATTCTCCTGTCACAACCGCCTTTGTGATGTATAGCGATTTATTACTGATATAAGCAACTTTGCTTGTACCATCGAAGAAGTCAACTGCTTCATTGGTGATCCTAACAATGAAGTCGTTTCCTTGCTTCCCAAGCTCGATGCAAGGGCTGCCGTTATCGTCCGTCCCGATATTGATGTAGGCTGTTTTGCTCTCGACATTGCCGAGAGCTTCCCGCAACACATCAACAGCGGAATCCGTATCGGAAAGGGAATTTTCCAATTCTCCAAGGGCTGTTTGCGCATTATCAAGATTGTTGCTGATATCCGCAAGGTTGAAAGACCAGCCCTCGCTTGTCTGCTCAAACAACGAAGTACCGTTTTCGTCGGTAATAATCATTGAAATACTATCGACAAGCTGCTCAATAACCGATTCGGCAGAAGTCAAACGAACAGCATTTTCATCTGCCGTTGCCTGCGCTTCACTTGCTTCCGTTTTCGCTGCTGCTGTATCAGCGGCAACATCTTCGGGAGCAGGTGTCCAGTCGGTGGCTTTGTTTCCCTTTTCGATTTTAATGCCGCACATGTAAATATACGGAGCATCGGCGGTTGCGTTTGCAGCCGTATAAAAACAAATATTTCCATCGGTTTTAGTTGCTTCAAAAACCACATGAACCCTTCTCCAGTTGGTTCCTACATCGACCGCACTTGAAATAACTGTTTGACCCTCGGCCAAAGAAGAATTTCTCGCAGTCGTTTGTGCATCCGCTTTGAGCCAAGCCGAAACAGTATAGACCTGCCCAACTTCAAGAACAACGCCAAGATGCGTGGATAACCCGAAATAAGGGCCCGAATATATGCTTGTTGCAGAACCGCTCCACTTGGCAATTTTCGCCCCGTTGTATTCTTCATCTGTGATTGTATAGTCATTTTCGCCCGCCATCGTGCTTGTCGGTACATTAAAACCGGGGCTTTCATAATTCGCAGCAGAATTAAGAGCAAGATTTCTCCCGCCGAT
Organism: Eubacteriales bacterium; assembly: GCA_045606265.1. Taxonomy (GTDB): domain Bacteria; phylum Bacillota; class Clostridia; order Oscillospirales; family CAG-272; genus RGIG4608. Next base: position 22,349 of record JAZURO010000119.1, on the reverse strand, counting down.
TTCGATATTGTCAATCTCAGTCCGAACCTCGCTCACGGTTGAGCTGATTTTGTCGGATTCAACTTTAATTTTTGCATCTGTTTCGGACTTCGTATAGTGACCGCCAAGGGCCTGCGTAACCTCTTCTTTTGTTGCCAAAAGGGTGATAGCTTCGGCGGTCTGTTGAATGTCCGTTTCCGCTTTTGTGACACGAACCGCAAGATTATCAACGGCAGCCTGCGCTTCATCGGCGGCCTGCTGTGCCGCATCGGCGGCAGCTTGTGCATCATCGGCCGCTTTTTTGGCATTATCGGCGGCAGTCTGAGCGTTTTCCGCATTGGTTTTTGCGGTGTCTGCCGTCTGTTGAGCTGTGGCCGCATCGGCTTTCGCTTTATCTGCGGCGGCTTGTGCGGTTTCAACGGCTGCCTGTGCGGCGGCAACTTCTTCTTCGGTAGCACCTACACGGGAAGTCACATCCGCAAGATTCTGTTCGGCTTCGGCAAGGTCTGCGGCTGCCTGTTGGGCTTTCGCATCCGCTTCATCGGCTGCGGTTTGAGCAGCGGTGGCAGCGGCGGCGGCTTCGTTTGCCTTACTCTGTGCCGTGGCAGCATCAGAAACAGCGGCATCGGCTGTTCTCTGCGCTTCGGCAGCGGTGGCAGCGGCTTGATCTGCGGCAGCCTGTGCAGCTGCGGCATCACCCTTTGCGGCATCCGCTGTCTGTTGTGCAAGGGCCGCTTTGCTTGCGGCATCGTTTGCTGCTGCCTGTGCATTGGCGGCATCGGTAACGGCATTGTTCGCCGTGGTTTGTGCGGCATTGGCTTTCGATGTAGCATCTGCGGCATCAGCCTTTGCTTTATCAGCGGCAGCCTGTGCGGTTTCTACCGCCTGTTGCGCTGCTGCAATTTCTTCTTCCGTGGCATCGACACGCCCCTGAACGGTGGCAAGGTCAGCAACGGCAGCTTCAAGATCCTGTTCTGCTTTATCCGCAACACTTTGGGCAGCAGCGGCGGCAGCTTTGGCCTTATCTGCTTCGCTCTGGGCGTTGGTAGCGGCAAGGGCAGCGGCATCGGCGGCATTTTGAGCCGCTTCCGCATCCTCAGTTGCCTTGTCTGCCTGTTCCTGTGCGGCGGCGGCGGTAGACTGCGCCTGTGCGGCTTGCTCGGCGGCGTTATTCGCTGTTTCATCGACTTCCGTAACTTTGGTTACGGTAGACTGAATTTGCGCCGCATTTTGGCTAATTTGGCTTTGCAGGGATGCTTCGGTTTCGGTCAAGTCCGTTTTACGGGCGTAATCCGCTGCCATGGTGTTTGACAATGTAGAAAGGCTTTCGCTGAGTTCGTCAATGTCTTTTTCAGCCTGTTCGGCATCCAGCTTTGCCGCATCGGCAGTTGCTTTTGCGGTGGCAGCTTCGGACTTTGCTTGCTCTGCTACGGTCTTTGCACCATCAGCATTGAGAACGGCGGTTTCTGCCGTTTCGGTGGCGGTATTTGCCGCTTCCTCTGCTGCGGCTGCCTGTTCCCTTGCTTCGAAAGCAGATTGCCGGGATTCTTCGGCTTTGGTTTCGGCGGCTGCTGCCGCCTGTTGGGCCTGTTCTGCCGCTGCCTGTGCATTTGATACGGTGCTTTCCAAAGATCCCACGCGATCTTCCACGCCATCGACAACGGCTTGCGCATCATCGGCAGCCTTTTGAGCGGCGGCAGCAGATTGTTTTGCAGTTTCGACAACCTCTGCAACCTCTTCGACGGCCTGCAAGGCTTCTTCCACGCTCTCAACGGCGGCATCAACTTGACCTTTTGCGCTTGTTGCTGCCTTTTGGGCGGCCCGCGCAATAGCCAAAGCACGGGCGGCATCCTGTGACTGTTTTGCAAACTGTTCTGCCAGTTCAAGCACTTTTGAATGAATGCCGTCTTTCTTGATCAGATATTCACCGAGGGTGGCTTTTTTGGTGCCTTTCGTTTCGGATGTTTCCAGCTTCAAAATTCGGGCCGAAAGATATAGGCCGCCGTCATCGTCAACGATGTTGATTCTGTCCCCGATCTTTGCATTTTCGGGCAGCTTTGTAATATCGACCTCGTAATTGACTTCGATTTCGCAGAGCTTTTTAAGCTCCGCAACGGCCCTATTGCATAATTCCTCTTGGCTTGTGGTGTCGTAGGTAAAAGTCTTGCAAATATGGCCGGTATAGTCGCCATCTTCGGCAAGGTAACGGCTCCACCTTTCAACGGCCTTGCGGGACTTTAAATAGGTTCCTTCAAGGAAGAAATCGCCATCATCGTATTTGTAACCATCCAAAGTTATGGGCTTTGATTCGGTTTCGGTTTCTTCTCCCTCTTCGGGTTCAGGCGTGCCGCCGGTGACTTTCAATGCGGTGGCAAGGTTAGCAATCGAAGTGGTTGCAATGATGCTGTCAACATCTCTATTGAGCCGCACTTCCTCGCCAATATCCTTGCCGCGTTCTTTGTGGATATTGATATATTTGTTTTTAATGCGTAGATTGTCGATTTCAAAACTGTAAGACAATTCGCAATCAAACTGAGTGGCAACGCTGGCAAGGCGTTCTGTGGCGGTGCTTTCCCCGTCCCAGCTCAATTTACGGGAAAGGTCTGCGGCTTCATTTACGCCGATCTTGAACCCGGAATCATAGGCGAATTTATTGATATAGTGATCAATCGGGTAAGCCTTATCGGCTTCGTATACGCCCACGATCTCATTGAGAAGGTCAAGGCCCGCATCTTCGGCGTAGATATAAACCTCATGTTTTTTAGTGTCTACCTCAGCATCAATAATGGTGTAGAACTCGTCGGCCTTGTCGGCATCGCCGCTCTGCCGCAGGATATAATTTCCCACGGCAGCGCAGTCGGTGACTTTTGCCCGTTCACCTTTTTTGATGTTGCTGAAAGAAAGCCAACCTTCAAGAACGGCAACGCCGGTTTCCACATCTTCGGTCTTGTCATCATCAATGATTTTCAAGCCCTTCGGCAGCTTTGTTGATGCCTGCCCGATAATATTAAGGTGTCGATCTGCAAAGTAAAGAATCATAAGAACACCTCGCGATATCTGACTTTGAAATTAGGCTCATAACCGGCAGCAACCCAATCGGAGAAGGAAACGCCGATCTGATTTAAGCCGGGCGTCAAATAAAAATGCTCCCAGTCGTTTCCCAGTGCTCCCAGCTCGGGAGAACGAACACCATTCAGATAAATTTCGCCCTCGCTGCAATCAGCTTCCACGATATCCCCGGTTGTGAATTTGTTGGGGATATCTTTTTGAGAAGTGGCAGTATCACGAACAAAACGCAACCAATAAAAGCCGTTAAAAGATAACGGCGCATTAGCGGAATACTGTTCGATTGTATAAGTGATTTTGGTTGTTCTCACTTCGGCAATGGTGGCATTGGTAAATGTCTTTTTTACGCCTGCCACGGTGAAGGTGATTTTCTTTCCGCTTTTCACGATGGTAGAGGTGGAAACATTATAGCCGAGGTTGCCAAAGTATTTATTGTTATAGGATAAATCAACAGAGCCTTTATAGACCTGAGATCCGTTCACATAGAAAATCAAGTCAGCTTTTTTGCCGGCCTTATTTTTCAGGATGCGCACACCAGCAATATGGGTTCCGTTTGCTCCTGTCAGCTGAACTTGAAAAGCTCCGAGTTGTTTTGTGTTGTTGCCTTTATCAAGGCTCAACCGCTGCTTCCACGACATTGTAAAGTTGAGCGCACCATCACCGGAAAGGGTCTTTGTGATACTCGGCCCGTGCCACTTGCCGGATGCGGTGCCGTAGCTCGATGCGGTCAGGAAATAGGTATCAGCTTCATTCGTTCCGTAAGCACTAATAGCAAGGTTATTACAAGCCTTTTCGCCTAAAGTACCTGCCGTGCCCAAAGAATCAGTCCGGGTGGCTTTGAACTTGATACCGGTTAATGCGGTTGTACTGTTAGATAAACCGCTGACCGTTGCGGTGATGTTCACAGTGTGGCCGGTTTTACCTTCCCAGCGAACCGATGTGCTTTTGATGTTTTTGGTGTACCATTTACCGCCGATGTAGATTGCTACATCAAGGCCGTAACCTTTCCCGAAGTAGGAAGAATCACGACCGAGGGCGGCGGTAATTGCTACGGTGACTTTCACCGAAGTAGAAGTGCGGTTTGTGGCCTTTGCCGTCACGGTATAGTTAAAAGTAGGGGCATTTGCCGTGCTTGTCGCTTTCAGCAGGGTGCCCGATGTATCTTTTGCCGTGGTGGTCGTGCCGTAGGATGCAACTTTCATGCCGTAAGAGCCGATCTGCTGCACGGAAGAGGGGAGCACGCTGCCGCCGTTTTTACTCCAAAGATTCTGCGCTGTGGAGCCCCACGCCGTGGATTCTTTGAATGTTTGATTAAACAGGGCTTGCGATTTCTCGGTTACGGTTTCGCTGTCGGCTTCGTCGGGATCTCCGATCTGCACGATCTTTGCATCTTCGGTGAAGAAAGCAACAAAACCGCAGTCACCCGAACCGGTCAAAGTGCCTGCGGTTTCGCCGTCTGCTGCCACATCTTCTTCGTTGTAGAACTCGGCACGCAAAGTAGGGAATGCCTTATAAGTGCCGCCATAGTCAATGAGAATACTATTTTCCGAAAGGTCGGGTTCCGCTTCGTATTCGATCACGGAATATTTGAATGGATCAACGCAAAGGATCTCAAATTCACCAACAACGGAAGTGCGGCCCGGCTCAACATCTCCGATGGCATAAGGCGTGCCAATAAAGAATTTGTCTTGCTCGTCGTTGAAAATTAGCTCTGCATCCTCTACATCAAGGATATATGCCAGTTTTGTGTAGGATTCCCTGAAAGATTCAGGGGAATCGGTAATGAGCTGATATTGAACCGTGAGGATTCTTTCCGGGTATCGCTTATACTTCATTTCTGCCCCATCACGGATGCCCGTTGAATAGGTTTCAATTTCCGGGGAAAGGGCTTCACGCCCGGAAACCGTTAAAGTACGATAACCCGGAATCAGATTTTCGATATATTCATTGTTAATTTTAAGGGCTTCGGAGGGCAGCAAGCCGTCCGAAACCTCGGTAATAATCGTATCTCTAAAGTTATACAATTTTTATGCTGCCCCCTTTATAATTTACCTCTTTTTCTATTCGCTCTGTTTTGCCGTTTGCTCAATTCCTCTTCGGTGTAGCTTGCGGTGGCCCTTGCAAACTCCTTGCCATCCACGGTAAGCGGCACATCAATGACAAATTCAGCGTTTCTGTAATAGTCGTATTCGGACGACAACTCACCGCTAAAAGCCATTGCGGGGCTCAGCCTGTCCATGCTGGGGAAAGATACAAGGTCTTTTGCGGCATTTTCTGCCTTTCGTACCATTGATTCGATCCCGATGACCAGACCCTCGCCGTACCATTTACCATACTGGGTGGTAATTTTTGACGGAGAACCGATTTTAGCTTTTGCTTCAATCGCCTTGTTTACTTCGTTTGCGATTTGGGTTGCAATCGCTCTGACTTGACCAAGCATTGAACGAAGACCGTTTACAAGCCCCTGTCCAATATAAGCACCAGCGGAGTATGCTCTGCCGTAACCTGCCATGAATGCAGCACTAATAGCCGCAACGGTACTGTTTGCAATAGCAGGAGCGGGAGCAAGTCCACTTCTCATACCATTAGTAAAGCCCGTACCGAGTTTTTGACCTGCGCTCTGTGCTTTATTCGCTGCGCTATTCATTGCGGTTGTGATCTGATTCATGGAAGTTTGCGCCGCACTTGCCAAAGAGGAAATAGCTGTTTTTGTGGCTTTGGCTGCGTTTGCCATCGACTTAAACGAAGAAACCGCAGATTTCGCCGAACTTGCAATAGTTTTCATCTTGCTTGCCACACCTTTAATGGCGGCATTCATAGCAAGCACCCCAGCGCAAGCACCAAGCATAGCCGCACCAAATGCAACAATACCCGCAGAGCCAGCAAGCGCACCTGCGCCAAGAGCAATAATTGCTGCCGTAGCAACAACCAAAATAGCACTCAGCATTGTTGATGTAGCAAGCAACAGTGTAAAACCTGCCCCCAACGCCAAAGTTCCGGCAGCGGCAGCAGGTAAAACAGCGGCCATTGCCGTAATAGCGGCCACACAAACCATAAGCCCTGCACCAAGAACCAATACGCCAGCCGCAAGAGCAAGAGCGGCAACACTCATTGCAAGGATGCCAGCAGCGGCGGTCAATGCTCCCGCACCAACCAAAATAAGACCAGCTCCAACGATGGCAAGCCCTGCACCTAATACGATACAAGCCGCACCAGCCAAGGCGGCACCCGCGGCGAAAACAATCATCCCCGCTCCTAATGCAGCAATAGCCGTGGCAGCTTGCGTACCGTACACGGCAATAATAGGAATCTGAGTTGCGAACAATGCAACGCCAACAGCCGCAAGCATCACGCCAGCCGCAAGAATGAGCATCCCAGCTCCTAATAAGGTAACAGCCAAAGCCGCAGCGGTAAGGGCAACAGCAAGGGCAGCTACCCCAACAGCAAGAGCGGTAACGCTAACAGCCGCAAGAGCTGCACCAGCAGAGAATACGACAAGAGCCGCACCGAGAGCGGTAAGAGCAACGGCAGCTTGCGTGCCGTATGTTGCAATAATAGGCATTGCCACAGCAAACAAGTTAATTCCGGCGGCAGCTACAACAATAGCAGCAGCCAAAATAAGCATACCTGCACCGAGTAAGCCAACCGCAACAGCAGCGACAGCGATACCGACAGCAACGAGGGTCAAGCCTGCGGCAAGTACCACGCAAGCAACCCCAGCAGCGGCAGCACCGATAGCAAAGGCAAGCATACCTGCTCCCAATAATGCAATAGCAGCAGCACCTCTGAAACCATGCTCAGAAACAACAGGAAGCACACCTGCCACGATCTGCAAAGCAGCAGCCGCCAGCAATGCCCCTGCGCCTACAAGCACCATAGCAGCCCCGAAAGCGACCATGCCAACAGCACCCGCAGTCAATGCAGTACCAAGCACAGCAGCAAGAGCCATCAAAGCACCAATCGCAACGACCATACCAGCCATCACGCCAATAGCAAGACCGCCAGCGTTTGCAAGGTTAATAGCTGCGGTTGATAACAAAGTAAAGCCAACAGCAACGAGAAGAACCGCCGCCCCGATTGCAAGCAAGGCAGTAGCGGCAGGAACCGCTTTTTTACCTACACCTGCAACGGTTTTAAGCATAAAGACCATGCCAACGCCAAGAGCCGCCATAGCTCCAACAAGACCAAACATAACAGCAATAGCCCCGCCGCCTGCATTTGCAAGAGCGATGGCTGACTGAGCAAGAAGAGCAAAAGCAGCAGCGATCAATAAAGCAGAAGCCGCAAGCATCAAAAATGCTTTTGCGCTTGCAAGCATCTGTTTAGAAGAAACAGAGGATTTTTTACCAACGGTTTCAACGCCGCTACCTGTTTCCATCAACTTTTTAGCAAGACCGCTAATACCGCCGCTTGCAAGTTTGGAAATATGGCTTGCAAAACCAGCAACAGCAGGAACAACAGCGTTAACGATTTTGAACGCTTTATAAGCTGCCACAAGGGCAAGAATAACGGGAATTGCCTTGGAAATAGTGTCAGCGTGTTCAAGGAAAAATTGACCAACTTTTTTAAGTGCGCCACCTAATTTGATAAGCGCATTTTTTGCCATATCAATGTAAGGCTGTGCCTTTTCAAGACCTGCGGCAACCTTATCGGCAAGACCCGAAGCATCAATAGATGCGATCTTGTCAGCAATGCCGTTAATAGACTTGATGCCGTATTGCGATAAGACATCGAAAGCGGGGCCGAGTTTATTTGCAAGGGTTTCTTTTAAGCCGTCCATTGCTTGTCCGACGGTTTTTGCTTCGGTTGCCATCTTAGAAAAAGCGTCGCTGTTACCAGCTTTTTCAATCGCGGCAAAGAAATCTTCGGTTTTTACTTCGCCCTCTTGAACGGCAGTAACCAATTCAGAGGTTGACATACCCATCTGCTTAGCAACCGCAGCAATCCCAGCGGGTGTCTGTTCAAGCATTAACTTAAAGTCAGCCCACGCAACAGTCGGTTTCGCTGCCATCTGCGTTGCCTGCATGGACAAGGTTTTCATTGCCTGCTGCGGATTTTCAGCAGCAGCAGCAAGACCGCCGAAGCCCGTAACAAGACCTTGCGTGCCGTTTTCAAGCGATTTAAAAGCACCTACACCAACCGCTTCAAGCTGCGCATAGGTAGATGCCATGTCCGATGAACTATATACTGTTTGCTGGGCGTAATCCTGCAAAGCAGTTTTTACGCCTGCGATCTGCTGCGGTGTCTTTCCAAGGAAAGCCATGTTCTGTTCAAAGGTTTTCCATGCGGCGTTTGATTGGTCGATTTCACCGATCAGATCCCGTGCGCCATTAGAAAGAGAGTTAAACGCCGCCATACCAGCCCCGGTAAGAATCCCGAAGCCGATGCCGCTTGTGACAGTCTTTCCAAGATTGCCTACGGTTTGGCGTGCGCTGTTCATGGTAGAGGTAAAGCCACGATCTACGGCAGAAAGGATTGCCCTAACCGACATGGTTTCTGCCATTAGGCATCACTCTCCTTTCTTTAAGAACTTACCAATACCCGAAAATCGGCTTTTTTCGCTTTCGCGATCCTTAACCTTACCAAGTTCTTTTTCATAGTCGTAAAACCGTTTAAACTTATCAAAAACAGGCTTGCTCTTGTTCTTTCCTGCCTTTTTCATGGCTTTAGCTTTAAAGGTAAGCCATGCTACAAGGTGGCATCTATAATCAAGATCAATCTGTTTCAGTCGTACCGCTTCCATGAGAAGTTCATATTCTTCTAAGGTCAAACGGTCAACTTCGTCAAAACTCTTAAAGTCAAGGTATCGGAAACAATTTAAAGCGATTTCCTTATAGACTTCATCGAATGATGTTACCGCTGATTCTCTTCCTCTTCCTGCTTCCGAAGCTGTTCCTCGATGAACTCCAAGGTGTCCTCTGTCTTCTTCTTCGTTGCGTTTCCCGACTTTAAAAACTCCAATACCTCTTCACAAAGAGCGGAAACATCGGAGCATTCTTCGTCAATATAAAAGTCAAGCAAGTCACGGTTTACTCTCGGCTGCTCAGTTTTATTTGCAATCAAGAGAATATTCACAAGACCTTCGAGGTTTTCATCGTAAAGATCAGCGACAGCAAACTGAAAACCCGTATTTCTTTTAACATTCGACCCTTCAACGGTGGTATAGCTCTGTTTGTCGATTTCACGCATAAAGCCCATGCCAAAACGGAAGGAATAAGTTTTTTCTTTGATGGTAAGTTCAAGCATTTTTAATTCACCTCATGTGATTATTTAAAAAAGAAAAGGAGCTGATTTCTCAGCCCCTGTTATGCGCCAGTAGCGGTAGTGTCTTTGAAGACGTAGTTCGCAATGTCCTGCTGTTCGTCAGTCACAGTTGCTTCACCTTTTACGCCGTTGCCATTCAAGCCAAAGGCGGTGGAATATTCGGCATGCTCTTCTGCGGAAGAAGTAAGGGTGAACTCGGTCATGTAGCCTTGGAAATATCTGCTCTTGAATTTACCATCGGTAGAACCGGGCTCATCAAGGTTTACTTCCCATACTTCCATGAGTTCATCGGCATCCATAGCATCTTCGAGTTCTTCTGCCATGGGATCACCTTTTGCCAGAATAGCGGTTGCGGAAAGTTCAATTTCGGCAACGCCGGGAGTGCGAATAGAACCATCTTTGGTTGCGGTGGATTCCGCATCTTTGGTTTTAGTGCGTTCATTCTCGGTTACGAACGCCATTGCGGTAGCAGCTTTTTCGGCTGCTTTGCTGAGTACACGGAAAAGATAGACAATTCTTTTACCCTGCACGGCTTCTGCAAAGAGCTGCAAATTGAATTTCTTCATTCGTCATATCTCCTTTAACTGAATTTAAATTCTACATCGACAAAACCATGCAGCAAAGGAACTGCCGTGGTTTCATCTGTAATGATCTGCTGAGAAACATTGCGCACGCTCCAAGCGAAATTCTTGGTATGGTCAATGCTTCGGCAGGCTGTTTTGATTTTCAACAGCATTTCTGATACCGTGCCACGCTGTTTCGGGCTATTATGCCACACATGAATAGTAGCAAAAACATTACCGAACACAGCGGTCTTGTTCGCATCATCGGTCTGCTGAAAATAACCAAGATAAACAAAGGGATAAGGCGTATCAGCGGGCGGCATAACGCCGTCATATACGTTATATCCCAATGCTTCAAGGTCTTTTTTGATTCGGATAAATAATTCTTGCTGAGGATCAAGCATTTGCATCACCTCAATTCGTTAATTTCTGCATATCGCTTTTGAATTTTTCTTTCTGCTCATTGAACGCTGGCTCTACGAAGGGTTGAGCGGTCATAAAACGGGTTCCTTTTTCAAGGTACAGACTGTATTCGGTAGTCGGACCGGAATCAGCTTCAAGCCCGTTTGCTTTGATTTTGAGGTCAACGCTGCGCTTTGTTGTCCCGGTGGCATAGCCCTTCGTGAAGTCGGCTTTCCGTTGGATTTTGCTTTGCAGCTGTTGGCCGTTATGCCGGACAACTCTTTTGACATCTTTCAAAGTTACATTCTCTTTGAGTTTGCCTTCTAAGTCTTCCAGCCCTTCAAAATAAATCTTTCGAGCCATGATCACTTATCCTCGGTCATGATAAAAACCCGCTTTTTGCGGCAAAGATCACAGCGGTAGACCTTATCGCCAATGCGGATGCGGTCAAAAGGTTCCTCATAATTGCGCTGAATCCGTGCAATCATGGAACCTTCCCGAATCTCGCCATATAAAAGGCTTATGGTCTTGTTTCCGGCGTCTGTAACGCTTGCATACCGCTTTTCTTCGGTAATGGTATCTGCACCATAGTTGCCCGTGTTTTCGTCGTATTCTCCGCTTGTGATGCGCTGAAAGTAAATAGGAGTATCGAATCTCATGTTATAAGAACCTCAACTTTCCCTTTGTGGATTCTTTTTGCCGACTGAGCCAGTCTTGGATCTCATCTTTGAACTGTGCAAAGTCATCTTCCACAAATTGCAGGCTTTCACCCTCAACGCTGTGCGATGCCATGCCCTCAGATCCGATGCGGTTGAACCGGATCACGGCCACATCTAAGATAATATGATCCATTTCCTCGGGCGGCTCAATACCGCCAAGCAAAAGTTGCAGCCGGGCCGTTGCCATGGAAATGATCTTCATAAGCAATGCGTCTTGATCGGTTTCATCTTCCGAAAAACCCAAAAGCAATTTCAAATCGTTAAGCATATTTACTCGCCCCCTTTAATTTTCGGCGGCTTTACGCTTTCCTGTAGCTGCCTTTTTCGGCTTTTTTTCGGTGGGTGCAGGGTTTTCCTTGGCTTCGGTTTTTTCTTCTACAAACTGAATCAAGGGTTTGCCCTGTTTGTTATCACCACTTGCAAGCTCATTCAAACGAGTGTCGCTCACTTTCAACCCGGAACGAGGGAAAATATCTCCCTCGTTATACGGATAGTCATGATCCTGTAAGTCGGTGAAATAATGAAGCACCTTATACATTGAAGATCAGCTCCTTATTAAGCACCGGTGATGGTTGCTTTGATTACGCCGTCAAGAACTTCGGGATAGAATACTGCGCCGCTCATAACGAGAGTATCAACGGTAGCATTGCCGGTGATAGGCTGATGAGTCATACCAACAAGGCCGGTTTTGTCAGAGGTCAAACCAAAGGTTCTTGCTACATCACCGGAGTTGGCAGGAATATAAGCACCGTGCAAGTTTTCAGTTGCAGTTGCATATACAGCGCCTTTTGCAATGGAAGGAGTTACAAACACGGTGCCAAGACCCATGAAGTTTTCAATGTAGGACATACCAAAAGCGGTCTGCATGGTGATCTGAGCGGTGCCGAGGTAGTCAGCCACATCGGCAGAAGAAGCAAAGTAGATGGGGGTTGCGTCTTCATCCTGATAGAATTCTTTTACTTTACCCCAAGCGGCAGCACAAGCAGACTGCAAGGAAGTACCTTCCGCTTCACCAGTACCGGCAGCGAGCATATCAAAGAAACCCTTTTTGATTTCTTTCTGTACGCCGGAGATGAGTTTTTCGTCGGTTTTGTTGATGGCGATTTCACGGCCAACTTTCTGAATTGCTTCCGCGGAAGTGTTGCGGCGGTATTTTTTCAGAATAAGATCAATGGTGCGATCAAGTTTTCTTTCGATTTTGGTAAGGGCGATGGTTTCACCTTCTGCAACCTGCGCAGGGGTGTTCACCTGTTCCATTTTGTAGATTTTAATGGCGGTGCCAGCGGCCATTGCATCCATTTCGGTGATGCCAAGAACTTTCTGAAACTCTTCGATGTTCGCAGTCAGACGGGACACGCAATCAATAGAAATTGCAGGTTCGAGGTCAGCGGATGCGGTAATGTTGGTTTCAGCAGCGAAGAGCTGCAAATCAAATTTAGTCATTTGTCATTTCTCCTTTACTTGAAAAGATCTAAGTTTTCGTTGATAGCTTTCTGTCTATCAGCACGATTAGGAATAGCCATGATCTGTTCTTTGGTCATGGCCGAAGCATTGCCGCCGGCTTTGGGCGGTTCGCTTTTGAGTTTGGCTTTTACAGCCTTTTCAACGGCGGTATTGAAAAGGGAAACGAAAGAATCCACGGAAGCCTTGGTTGCTTCGGCATCTTCGGCAATAAGGTTTGCAATAAGATCATCCGAAACGTGGATATTTGCATCCTGCAAAATAGCTCTTGCCTGCTTGGTCATTTCGGCCCGCAATTCTCTCTGTTCGTATTCGTGAATACGATTTTCAAGGTTTTTGAGCTTTTCGGCTGCCTTTTCTTCGGCGCTCAGTTTGCCAAGGCGTTCGGCTTCGGATGCTTTCTTTTCATCATCCTTTTTCCATTTGGCGAATTTCCGATCAAGGATAGCGTCAAGTTCCTCATCGCTGTACTTCGGTACTTTGCGGGGATCTTCGGGAGCGGGGGTAGGTTCGGTATGTTTGCTGCCCTCGCTGCCTGCTGCGCCACCTTCGGAACCACCGGTGCCACCCTCGGCACCTGCTGCGCCGCCTTCGTTAAAAAGCTGTAAATCAAACAAATTCTTCATTTGTAAACCTCCTATTTTACCGACTTTGCTTGTCGTTTTTCCCTACCTTTTAAGGAGATAAAGGCTTGCTCCGTGTCCCTCGCTTTTAATGACTTCAAGGCTGGGTCACTTTAACATGGCGTGGATAAGCGGCAGCAATGCCGTTTACGCCAATAAAAAAGGACTTTACCAAGAGTTGCGCAACCTCTGATAAGTCCTTATAAAAAACAATATTCACATTTCCCGCTTCAAGGTCATAACTGAAAGTGTCTTCGGTCAGTTCTTCAAGCGAAGCAATAAGGGTTTGGGTCAGCGTAGAAACGGAAGCACAAACAATATCTTTGCCGTACCTTGCAAAGTTCGCATGACCGCAAACCGTGATGCTGTTTGGTGTTCGGGTAATGGATATCATGGATTGATTCCTTTATGCCCACGGATTTACGATGCCGCCACTACTACTGGAACTAATCGTTATGGTAGTATCACTTGTACCAATGTACACTATACCAAGCCCCTTAGCATAACTCGTACCGTCAACACTTTCTACCGTAAGAGCTAAAGAAGTATCATCAAAGGATAGGTATGAATTACATACCACATTCTCAAAGGGCGCTGTGCTACTTGCGTCATGCTGGACAGGATAGAAAACTCCATCAATCACAGTTAAACCTACACTTCTATGATATCCCCATCCTTCAGTCACAAAATTCACCGTACAAGTTTCAACACCACCGCCGCCGCCCACCGCTTTCCCTCGCAGGGAGTCAATCAAGGCGGCTTGTCTGTCTAATTGTGTTTGCATATCTGTTTTGTTTGACATTTGAGTTACCTCCTTATTTAATGAATACCACCCGTCATATCAGCTTCAATGGAACAATCCCCAGTTACCGCAATCACAAACGCATCAGAGAAACCTGTAAGAATTGTTGCATTACCATTTACTATCAAGGCTGTTGAGGAGCTGTAAAGTAATTTGATATATATCATCGAATTTTTAGCAACGGTTATGTTGCCGCCCGTATAGATATCTAATACATCATCCCATCTATTAAATATAGTGTTGCCATCAGACCAGAATAAGCTCTCTAATTCCATATCCATCGGAGAGCCTATAGTCGCCGTACAAGTCTCCAAACTCGCACCACCCCCACCAGCACTCGGCAAGGAATTAATCACTTCTTCCAACTCATCATTCAAATAACCGTACTCCGTGATTTCGGCGGTAAGGTCTTCGCCTGCCGTTGCCGTGCCTGCCACACCAAAGATGGATTTACCGCTCACGATGTTGGCGGGAACAAGGTTTGCATCACCTGCTACCGTAACCGCTCCTGTTGTATATCGCCCGCTCGCAACGGCGGTCTGATTCGATGTGGTCGGTGTCACGGTCTTCGCCGCCTGTGTAGTCAGATTCTTCGTTGCGGTTTTTGTTCCAGCCGTAACATAACCTGCGCTCTGCGTGGATGTTGCCGTGATTTTACCTGCGGAAGAAACGCTGATACTCGGTGTAGCCTGTGTAGCCGTAGGCATGGCGTTCACATTGACCTTGCTCAAACCGTCATACCCGCTGTCGGGTGTTACGCTCTGTGCCGAAGTGGCAGGGGTTACGGTCTTTTCTTGCAATACAGGGTCGGATGCTTCGGGAATGCTCTTAATTGCGTTGGGCAGGTTCGTCAAAAGGTAGGGCGTTGCGGTTGTGCCGCCTTTCGCCTTTACTGCTTCGTGGGAATCATCAACAAGACCGATGATACGGTCAAGTTCAGTTTGCACGCTCATAGTCGCACCCCCTTAGATAGCCGCAAGTGCCTTTTCGATATCGTCAGTCAAGGAAATTGTGCCGCCTGTGGTTTTACCTGCGGGGATGGTAACACTTACGGCGGTCAAGCCGTCAATGGTAGCAGATACATCGCCGTTATTGGGCATAGAACCCTCTACAACCTGCCCCGCCGCATTGACGATTTTCTTGCCGTCCAACACATCGGCGGCAACTGCATCGACTTCGGTTACATCTTGGTAAGCATCGGGAATTTTAGCCACGGTTACCTTAGAAAGCACTTTCCCAGCGGTAGGAGTGATAGTCTGCTCCGACTTGGTAGGTGTTACAGTCTTGGTTTCAACGGTCAATTTAACCGTACCAGTACCGCTGTGATAGCCTTTCGGGATGGTATAAGAAACGGTGGTTACATCCAAAGTCTTAGAAACAGCACCGTTATTAACCATCGTACCAGTAATTACATTCCCGTCAGAATCAACGATGATTTTACCTGTCAAAACATCACCAGCAACGGCGGTGACTGCGCTTGTGTCTTGGTAAACATCGGGAATAGGTGCAACAGTCACATCAGACAAGCCGTAATACCCTTGGTCGGGAGTGATAGCCTGCTGAGTCTTGGTCGGTGTGACGGTTTTGCTCTGCAAGTCGTAATCACCGCCACCCGCTACACCCGATACAGTACCAGTACCGTCATGATAGCCAGCGGGAATCGTGAAGGTTTCACCCTCTTTAACATTGATGGAAACGCCGCCCTGCTTTACGATCTCGGAAATAATCTGAGCAAGTCTTTCAAGCTGATCCGAAGAAGTGGCAAGACCTAATTCAATCAGTTTGGCTCTGATGGTGTTTCTATCGCTCTGTAATTGTGAAATAAGAGCGGAAATAGTTTCGTTATTTGCGGTAGCCATTTATATCAATTCTCCTTTATATGGTTTTCAACAGCTCGGCAATATTTCCCACTGTGGAAGCAACCGCTGCCGAAGTAATCGGCAAAGTATTGTCGGGGTCGGGTTCTTCCGCAGTATTAACGGACAAAACCCCATCCTCTAAGGACAGGGTTTCATCAGTTACGAAATTAACACCCGTAGGAAATTCACCGATAATCTGTAATTTTTTCGGCATTCGGGATCATTCCTTTCTTAGAGAAGGGAACTTTCCCAAGGAATAGTCCCTTCTGCATCTTCGTACCAATTCCCGTTGATGTAATACTTGCCGATGTATTCCCAATCGTTTACGGGAATCAAAACGAAACGGGGGTCATTCTCGACAAGCGCAGTAGAGGACTGAACACCAACACACATATTGGTTTCCCAGTCGATTTCAGCATAATTGTAAGCATATAATTCTGCCATCTTAATAAATCTCCTTATAAGTAACAAATCGCACCACAAACTTTCCATCAGAATCATTTATGATGTCTAAATCAATTTGTCCGCTTTCAGTATCTTTGATTACGATTGAAATTTTATCCGATGAAAGGACACGGTACACACCATCGTTAATTGCTACCATTGTAACAGCAACGCTACCATCCACATTACCATTAAAAGGGCAAATAAGAACTTGCAGCTTCGTAAAATCATAGAGATTTCGTTCATCCTTAATAATAGGAATACGAATTTTCTGCCCCTTTGGTATAACCCTTGCGCCCTCGGTGGTATGATATGCGGGAATCTCTTTCGTCCCGACGGTAACTCCCGAATCCGTGACAGCAACCTTGCCCGTCCTAATATCGTTTTCCGTGGCATCGAAAGCCGTTACCTCATCAACGAGAACGCCCACAACCTCTGTTCCTGCTTCGTCTTCAAGGATAAAGACTGTTTCTGTGTCCCCGATGATTTTAGGGGCTGACATTGAGCCTTTCAGATTTCCAGCGGCTTTGATTTTACCAACAAGATAACCGCTCTGAAAAACGCCGCTCATATCAAGTTACCTCTTGCAGAATCTCGAATGTAGAAGGTTCAATAATAGTGTATACTTCACCATTTGCCGTGATGAGCTGCACATCATACTTGTACTTTCCAAATTCAAGCCCTGCGGTGTCCTGCGGCTCAATGTAGAAAATGTTCGTCCTTTCGATGGTTTTCTGCAAAGCATACTCCGCATCCGTGACAGCTTTCTTGACGGATAAGGTCAAAGTGTCTTCGGGCTGCAATTCGTAATCTTCGCCAGCATCGTTTGTAATTGATACGGTCAAGCGTGCTGTGTCCCCACGGGTCAGCCCGATCTCGCCGTATCTTGATACAGTGAGCATAACATCACCGTCCTTTCTGTTTATTGCACTAAAAAAGCACCCTCGGTGTGTGGGGGTGCTTAATTATAATATATTTCTTTTGCTCGTTTTTGGATCATTCGCCAAATATCACAGTCGATTTCTGAATCTAAAATACTCTCGATTTTTGCGGGTTCAAGTTCTTTCAGGTTCACCTGTGCAATATTATTTGTTCTGAATCCATCATCGTTGGTGTATTGATATACCATTGATTTCCCGGAATACCGAATATCGGTGATCCAGAGTGAAGACCCCGCAATATTAACCGTGATTTTATGGTTCAAATTAAACTTTGCGAAAACAACCTCATCTTCTTTGGTTTGTGCTTCGCCGCAGTAAAAAGACCAACGATCACAAAAAGAGCCATCAGGTTGTTCCCACCCCTTGCCGCAGGGCTTATTCCCGAGATACATTTCATCGGTATAGTTTGGGAAGGTGGGGAACATTGCTTTGAATTTGTCCATTTTTTCACATAAAAAAGCATCATGCAATTTTTGCACAATGCTTTTTAAACTCTATCTTTGAAAAAGTCGGCCCAATATGGGTTTTCCTTATCAAATATTTCTTTCTGTTCGGGGGTCAGTTTGTGCGGATAATCGGCAAACATGTTAAAGACCTCTTTTTGATCAAAAGAAAACAGCCATTCGCCCTTGGTTTCCGGCGTATCTTTCCACCAAATAATATCTGCATCATTGTTTTTATACCAACTATTATTTAACACTTCCCGTCACCCCTTTCCTTTGTTTATCGTCTGCGGTGTTGATATATTCAAGTAGTGACCTGAAATCATCGTTATCAAAGTCACTTTCCGTAATGTCAATCATGAAGTCCCATAAACTTGAACCATCACTTCTTGAACTGCAACCAAACCGCCAGCTTAATGTGTTTCGTGGTTTTGCGTCAAAATCAGTCCAGCCACTTCGTGTAGCTGATTGAAGTTCTAAGTATTGAAGAACGCCATCTTCCGTTTTTCTCACAATGGAAGCGTGTCTGCCAACGCAAAGATAATATTCCTTGCCGGCTTCGCATTGTTTTAACAGCCTATTGCCAACTGTTAATGAGCTTGCACCTTCTGCTTTCAAGGTTTTCAACCCTTTTGCATTTGACAAGCTGTGAAGATTGTGGCTATTACTAAAGAACTTTCTGCTGTCGCCATCTCTAAAGTCAAGAACCTTCCAACCTTGTCTTTGCCCGATATAAGCAAGGCCAACGGATGCGCAAGAGCCCTGCGTTCTATCTCCACCGGACAATGCAGAAATGATTTCATCTTCGGACAGCTTCTTGCTATGCTTGGTTATTGTTCGTCTTTCAACACCTTTGTTATTAAGATCCTCTGCAAGCTGTTTGACAACAATTTGCTTTTCGTTTTCAGCGACTTGCGCTCTTAAAACTTTAAGCTCATCAGCCAAAGCGGCTTTATCGGCGGTCATCTTATCAATCGGATTTTCCTTTTTCCATTTCTTCCACGCTTCGTAATCATCCCACTGTGAAAGTTTGGAACTCAATTCTGATCTTTCACCGGTGAGCCTTATCAGATCATCCATGAAATCAGGATCAACAGTTCTTCGCCATTCGCGCCATTCGGTATATTCCGGGGTGCCGCGTTCAGGCCTGTTGTACCATCTGTCATTGATTTTATTCAGTTCGGAAATCCGATCATCTAACGCATCTATTTTACTACGAATTTCCTGTTTTTTCAAGCCCTCGAAGTCTGCGAATTGCTTTTCTTTGCGTTGATATTCGCTGATTTTCTTATCGAGTTCCCATTTTTCCTTGTCGATATCCGAAATGCGCTTTCTATCATCCGCAATTTTCTTTTTCATGGCTTCATACGATGAAGAATTGCCGCTCTTGCCGGATTTTCCGGCTTTCATGGCGTTCCATTCCTCGGTGGTGCCGCCATTGCTGAGATAGTCAAGCCATTCGTCGTATTCGTCCGAATCTTCGTAAGCGGAGCAGGAACACCGGCAGTTCGGGTGCATCGGAGCGGCATTTTCGCCGGGCATCATATCTTTTACCTTAAAATGTTTACCGTCTTTCGATTGGCAGGCATCGCAACACCCGCCGTTTGCGTGGAAAGTGTATTCGTCAAAGTCCATCCGCTCAAAGGATAGCTTTTGTGCTTCGGTCTGAACTCTTGCAAGCTCTGTTCTCATAAGGCGCTCCATGCAATACCGGGCGCCGCCGCCGGTTTTGGGGTCGGCACCGTACCAATACTGCCGCAGATCCTTCGTTAAGGCCCGAGGGTTTTTCCCTTGGATCAACCCGGTTTGAAGGATGCGCCCTAAGTCCTGCCGCATGATATCTTGATATTGCCAAATACGATCCGAAAAAGTGCCGTTTCGCCATGAGCCGTTCACAATAGCATGAGCGGCTTTTGCGTTGTCCCGGATAGTATCTCCCAAGATGCCCGCCTGCCGCCTGAGCTCTTCTTCGGTGCGCCCTTGCAAGATGCCATTCATAAAGGTTTCAAGCTCTGCGTGGCCTTTGATCATTTCTAAACCGATATTTGCTTTCAGCATTTCAAGCCTGTTGATTTTCATGGTGGCATTGTAAAGCCGCATTTCATCATTGGCCTGTTTACTGAAATAATAGGACGAGCCGGGCCGCTTTTTGTAATCTCTGCCGTATTTCGCCATATCTGCTTGCGCAGCATCGACATATTGCTTTGCTTTTCGCTCGTAGGCGTCAATATCAAGCTGAGAAACGCGTTTTTTTGCTTCGGCAAGGGAAATACCCTCGGCATCTGCATACTTGCCGTAGAACCGTTCTATTTCGCCGGTGATCTCATCCAGCATATTTGCGTAGATGCTATCAATCTGCTTGCTGTATTCCGCTTCGTCGGTGATGTAATGCTTTAAATTTTCGGATTCTCGTTGTTCCCAATAGGTTTTACTGTCCATCGTTTAAGCCCTCGCCGGGGTCATCCTCACCGTTTCCGCTGCCATCGCCATTGTGGTTGCCAAAGTTGAAAACATCGGGCAGGTTTTCCCGCTTAGCTTCGTTTTCTTCCTCAATCTTCTTGATTTCTTCCTGCACGCTATCGACGATGGAAAGAACTTTCAGCTGTGTTTCCTGAGAGGTGATACCTTCCATTTTGGCCGCGATTTCGGCTTCTTCCAAAAGGTTGGCCGGAATGTTCGGTGTGAACTTATATTTCAGCTGCACCCAAGAATCCGCAGGAACTTTGGAGAGGGGATGAGAGAAAAGCAATTTATAGCGGCGGTTCAATGCCGCCGTGAACTTTCTTTCTTTGGTCTTTGCAAGGTTGTTCATGGCCTGCAATTTGTATTTCAGGGCAATGCCGGACGCGGAACCAAAGTTTTCATCGGAAATATTGGCAACCATGCTGATCTGAAAGATAAGCCGCTCCAATCTATCAAGCAAATTTTCCTGCCCGGTATCGTTCGACGGCTTTTCCATGAACTCAGCAATAATCTTTTCGACTTCTTCACCGTCAAAATTGATAATGCGGTTGGTGCGGATATGAGAAATATCATCATTATCAAGTTTCGGCCCGAAGATCTTTAAATAAGCATCCGCGAAATAGTCAACATCATTTGCTTTTTCAGATAATGCCTTATTGAAAGCATTGACAGCTGACATTACAGGCTCAAAAAGCCCCTGTTCTTCTTCATTGCCAACCTGCTTTACTGCGGGCACGCCATCGAATTGATGCAGCTTTTCTCCTTCGGGTAGGTACTTAACGCCGCCGGAGATCTTAAAGGGCAGCTCATAGTCGCTATCATAAACCGTGCCCCATTCGTCGTTGTTATAATCCTTCCAATAACGAACAAAGAAAAGCGGCTGCGGCTTGATAGAATCATCAAAGACCATGAAAGCACCTAAAGGGCTTTGATGTGCTACGCATAACTCGGCGTTTTCATCGACATAGTATAATTCATAGCCTTTGCCGAAAATGCTGCAATATTTCGATTCTTCGGCGTTGATATCGTCAATATCGTTGTATTGGTCGATATGCTCAACAAATTCAGCAACGGCAGAATCTTCGGTAAGCACTTTGATAGGATTGCCAATAAAAAAGCCGTCCATAGTATCGACGATATACTTGGGAAAGTTTACCGCGATTCTATTGTCCGGCTTCCATTCGGGCTTATCTTTTTGGTGTAAGATCTCATGGTCACTCACATAGGCATCATGTAATTTTTGCAGCCTTTCTGTTACCTCTTGCTTGTGCTTGCCGATAAGTTCATCAAGCAAGGCAGTTGTCATTATTGTTTCTTTGGGAAGTCTGAACATAGCTTTTTCTTATAAACCTCCTGAAATTCCACGGTTTAATTTTGGTTTGTTGTCTTTGATATATTTTTCAAGGCCGTAGCGCATTGCGTCCATTAAGTGGTTGTTTTCATCTTCCGGCACATTTAGCTTGTTGCCAAATTTATCTTTGCTCCATTGGTAGCAGCTGATTTCTGTT
This sequence comes from Eubacteriales bacterium, assembly GCA_045606265.1. Taxonomy (GTDB): domain Bacteria; phylum Bacillota; class Clostridia; order Oscillospirales; family CAG-272; genus RGIG4608. The sequence continues at coordinate 812 of JAZURO010000119.1, read as the reverse complement.
AGGAAAGCGGTACAGCGCGGGTGGACGATGATTTCAAAATCCCGAATCCATTGGATACCGTGGTTTACGCTGTCTTTACCTTTCTTTGCGCCTTTGATCCGCAGGCCCATTCCTCGCAATTCGTCAATGGATTTAGGCTCTGCGCAGTCACCGGTGATCCTTTCCTTGGCATAGCCCATTCGCGTGATCTCGCTATTGATGGCCCTATTGGAAAGCCCCTTTTTGTATAGCTCATCCCAAACATAAATGCGGCGCTGTTCCAGCGATACGAAGCCGCAGAATAACGCCGTGGGGTCGTTGGTGTACCCGAAGTCAAGACCAAAGGCCGACTGTGAATCTTTCGGCAGGTCTTTCAACGCGAAAAGCTGCTCTTTGTAGTTCTCATATACAAGCCCTTCGATTACGCCCCAATGCCCAAGGCCGGCAACATTAAAACGCCGGGGATTGTTCTTCTTCATCCGCTCAAATTCTTTGCGGTCGGCTGCCGACAGCCATTCATTACACATATAATTCGTGGTAATGGCAAGTATATCGGGATCACCTTCCACATCGAAAAAGCGGCGCTTGATCCATGTACGATCTGACCACGGGTTAAAGGTTAAAGTGATCTGTTTGAAAAGGTGTTCCGGGCAGTCACCAAGCATGGATTCTGCCAGCGTGTCGAAATCATCTTTTTTGGTGATTTCATACGCTTCCTCAATCCACATCCAGCAAAGAACGCCGATTTCCACCGCAATGGATGTAATTTTCAAGGGATCATCCATACCGCGGAAATAGATTTTTTGACCGGTGGGAATATATGTTGCTTCAAG
>JAZURO010000118.1:0-8478 GCA_045606265.1 Eubacteriales bacterium | reverse complement strand
ATCAACAATATCGTTGTAGTGATACCAAAACACTTACCCCCGATGAGACCTTGCAGAGTTACTTCAAGAGGCCCTATGACGAAGCTGATGAAGAAAGCAACGACAGAAGTTGGGATAACGAGTATCGCAACATTTACCACTCCATTAAGCACAATATGGACTTGATTGACGAGATACATAGTATCCCGGAGCGTGCAAGAATTGTCCGCAAAGGTCAAAAGGAAGCCTGTGCTATATCCTTTGCAAAGCGCGGGGATAACACACTCTTTGCACTCGCATATCCCGATGTTCCCAAAGCGGTTATTGTTCCCGCCGACAAGGTTATGGATTTGTTCTCTGCAACCTACGAGGAAAAGGGCTACGAATACGATGAGGAGCTTGATAAGAAGTTCCAAATCCTGCGCGACGAAATCCGCAAGCCCCATCCGAAGATCAGACTTGACAAGAGAAAGAGCGAAGCTCTTGATAACCTTCAGCAGTTGCTCGCAATTTGCCCTGCCGAGAAGGACTATATTACCGATTTGATTGACGTCATAAAGACTTATGACGATTTGAGCGATGGTGAATTGAAGTATTTGGCAGCTCTCGTGGTGAGAAAAGCCAACGCTGCCGAGCTCGTTGTGGAATTGAAGCAGAAAATTCCCGTACACTATATCATTCAGATCAAAACAAGAGTTGAAGCTATCGACTCGCAGGCAGAAATCATTATGTTCACAGAGGATTTGAGAAATGATAACGATTAAAGAAGCCGAAGAAATATTGAAAAAGGAATACCACGTCGATAACTTTCTATACGTTGTTGACGAGCTTTTGCTTCCCGACTTTAGAGCGGATAAGCACGACGTGGACTTTAAGAATACGATCTTCACATCCGTTCAGCAGTTGGGTTATTCCGATAAGTGCGACGTAAACGTATACGAGGTTATACTTAACGAGGGCGCACAGAACCGCCGTGTAACGATTACGCAGGAGATGTTCCGTATTCTGAGAGGGCTTGGCGTGAATAATGCCATAGTTGCGTTCTCTAACGCAGACCGTCGCAATTACCGTTTCTCGCTCTTGACAAGCAAGTACGAGTTTGACGGCGAAAAGGTTGTTAAGGTTCTTTCAAATCCTCGCAGATATTCGTACAGCTTAGGCTATGGCACAAAGACCAAAACAGCGTATGATTTTTTGATTGGCAAAGGCAAGGTGAATTCTCTTGATGAGCTTATCAACCGTTTCTCCGTTGAGGTAGTCAATAAGCAGTTCTATAATGAAATTGCTCTTGCGTTCACCAAGCTTGTTGGCGGTCAGCGTGACGGCAAAACCTTTGAAAAAGAACTAAATCTCTACGGCGTTACCGATCAAAACAAATATGCCGAGTTTGCCGTAAGACTTATTGGACGCATTGTGTTCTGTTGGTTCTTGAAGGAGAAAAAGAGCGAAAACGGCATTCCGCTGATACCCGAAAGTATGCTTGCTCTCAACTCCGTAAAGGCAAGCCGTAACTATTATCACGACACCCTTGAGCCGTTGTTCTTTGAGCTTTTGAATACAAATCAGCCTCGCCGTAAAGGAAAATTCGCCCGTGAGGAAATATATACGCAGATTCCGTATCTGAACGGTGGTTTGTTTAGCCCTCACGCCGATGACCACTATAAGTTTGCTCCCGAATTGCAAGCGGGACAGTATGGACTTGTTACAATTTCTAACGGATGGTTTGAACATTTCTTCGAGATTTTGGGACAGTACAACTTCACCGTTGATGAGAATACCTCTTACGATATTGAGTTGTCTATCGATCCCGAAATGCTCGGTAGAATTTTTGAGAACCTCTTGGCAGAGATAAGTCAAGAAAACGGTGAAAACGCAAAGAAGAGTACGGGTAGTTTCTATACCCCAAGAGATATTGTGGGATATATGGTCGATAGTAGTATCCTTGAATATCTTAAAACAAAAACAACGATAGACGAAACCAAACTTCGTGCGCTTATCAGTTATGGCAAAGAAGATGATGAACTTGCAGCTTTTGATAAGAATGAAAAGAAACAACTCATCAATGCTCTTTATACAGTAACTATAATCGACCCCGCTTGTGGTTCGGGTGCATTTCCTATCGGTATGCTCCAAAAGATTGTTTATATGTTGCAGGAGATAGATCCGGAAGCAAATCTTTGGTTTGATAAGGCAACCGAAAACGTTAGCATACTTATAAAGAAAGAGTTTGAAAAGAAGTTTAATGCCGGCTCTCTTGATTACATAAGAAAATTGAGCGTTATTCAAAACTCTATTTTCGGTGTGGATATTCAGCCTATTGCGGTTGAAATTGCCCGTCTGCGTTGTTTCCTCTCCCTTGTTATAGAGGAAAAGGTATATGACGATGAGCCGAATAGAGGTATCAATCCTTTGCCCAGCTTGGATTTCAAATTTATAATTGCAAACTCTTTGGTAGCATTGGAGGAAAGCCCTCAGTTGTCATTGTTTGAAAACCAAGATCACATCGACGAATTGAGAGCAGTGCGTGATGAGTATTTTAACGCAGATACCGAAAGAAAAACGGAGCTGAAATTAGAATTTGCTGATATTCAGAAGAGAATGTTCCAAGAAACCATTTCTAATTACAATAAGTCTGCTTCGTCAAGATATAAGGCTTTGTCGGATTGGTCGCCTTTTAGCAATGAATCGACAAGTTGGTTTGATGCTGAGTGGATGTTTGGTATTAAAGATGGATTTGATATCGTAATCGGTAACCCACCTTATGGATTGCTTAATAAGAAACAAAATCAAAAATCAAGCATTCAAGTAACCGATAAAGAAATCAATTATTATAAAACATTTCCGTTATATGCTCCCGCAAAGGGTGGAATGCTGAACATTTATCGTCTGTTCATTTGCCAATCACATCATCTTCTCAAAGCGAATGGTCATATGTCTTTGATTTTCCCGATGGCATTTATGTGTGATTTGAGTGCTTCTGAACTTAGAAAATTTGTTTTCGCACAAGAATCCATACAGTATCTTGAAGCATTCCCCGAAAGAGATGATGAGAACAAGCGTGTATTCCAATCAGCAAAAATGTCGGTGTGCATACTTGGAAGCAACAGAACTAAGTCGGATGCTACAAGAAAATTCAAGCTTAGGATTAACGATAACCGCTATGTAAACACCTCGTATGAGCAAGTGTATATTTCTCCAAGCGATATTGACTGTATTGATAGCAAATCTTTGACCATTCCGTTGGTAAGCAAGACGGAGTTGGATGTTTTATTGAAGATGTGTGAAAAATCGAAGCGAATGAAGGAATTTTCTAAATGCTTCACGGGAGAAATCGATATTTCTCTCGACAAGAAATATATTCGTTTGGATAATAGTTACCACGCAATGCTCAGAGGAGCACAAATACAGAGATTGTATACAACAAATGATATAAGTCAAGGTGATATTTTGTATTTGGATTCCGATCAGTATTTGGCAGAAGTAGCTTCGCCAAGAAGCAGGCATCACGAGCAAGCTCGTATTGTTATGCAAGGAATTACAGGCGTGAATGAGAAATATCGTCTGAAAATGACACTCTCAGAAGCGGGAACTTTCTGTGCTAACTCGGTAAACTATTTGCTTATCAACGAAGATATCGAATATTTCCTTGGCTTGTGCAATTCAAGCCTTATAAATTGGTTCTTTAAAAAACTTAGCACCAATAGCAATGTAAATGGTTACGAGGTTGATAATCTCCCCATAATCGTTGCACAAGATGAAAAGAAAGAACAACTGAAGAACATTGTAAAATCATTGCTCAATGGCTCTACTGAGCATTCAGAAGACGAACTTAATGCGGTAGTCTATGAAATTTATGGTTTGACCAAAGAAGAAATCGCAGTTGTTGAAGCGGCAATTAAATAAAGGAGGACGTTATTGTGGAAAAAGAGTTGGAAATAGTAAGCGGTAAATCCCCATTGGAAAAATATTTTGAAGATGAAACGATATCTGATACCGCTCATAGAAAATTAGAAACGGTTGATTTACTTGCAGTTCCTGCTAAGTATGTCGATGGAGAGTTTTACTATGCGCAAGAAACTATTAATTTTATTAAGTTCTGCCGTCAAAATGACCCGGATCACTCGTTCGATGTTTTGGCGGATGGAGATGTAAAACTCCGTTCACTTCATTCATTTGACATTTGGCTTCCAATTATTTGGGTGGCAGCAGAAGTTTTGTTGCCGATTGCGATAAATGTTGTTAGTAACTTCATTAGCGATAAACTTAAAGGTAGAGAAAAAGAAGAGGCTAATGTTGATGTGACTATGATTGTTAAACGCGATAACGAGGAAAAAACCATCCATTATCACGGTGATGCAAAAACATTCAAGGAAAGTTTTGAAAAAATTGATCTAAATAAGATGTGAGGATAAAAATGCTTAAATACTTTGTTAAACATAACGACTTAGAACAAGTAAAAAGTATTTGCGCAGCTTTGAACCTAACAAAGAAAAAATTGCAAAGGGGCGAATGTACCGCTCCTTTGCAAGATTTTGATAATTGCAAGTTATTATTTGATGAAATAAAAAATATTGCTATCCAACGTAAAGATGAAAGATTGGCAAATGCTCAATATGTGTTCAAAGAATATTTTTTGCTTTTTTGTGAACTGATTAAATACTGTGATAGATTAAAGAATAAAGATTATCAATCCTCTTGGGATAAATTGCAAGATTGCTTTGACATTATCAAGTATGTTGGAAAATTTGCAGATGAAGGCGATAGATACGAGTTGTCAAAGTTGTATGATCTTTTATTAGGATACGAAGCGTTATATCCATATAAGGTTTTTTGTAGTAGCGAGTACATAATCGAAGAAGCAAAGTGCAGTATTTGTGGCAAATCCGTGCTTGGATTAGATTGCCCACATATTGAGGGAGACCTGTATTGGGGAGAACCTGCTGTACACGATATTACGAAAATTAAGGAATTTCAAGCGGTAGCGCTTGTTTCTCATCCCGAGGATAAACGTTGCACCATTCAAGCTGCTGATGAAAATATCAGCGAGGAAGAAAAGTTCAGAAAGTTGGATAACTTTGTTGAATTGAATTTGCCATTTCTTCAAACGTTTTCTATTGATTGTAAAATTGAAAAAAGAACTAACGAAGAATATAAAGGAGTAGAGCGAAACGCGCCCTGTCCTTGTGGTAGTGGTAAGAAATTCAAAAAATGCTGCTACTCAAAGCTTTATTATGACCATTACCGATACATAGTTACACCAAAAGACAAGATACAATTGCATTATTTCACTTAATAGCGCGGGAGGATACGTATGTACATAAATAAACTAATAATCCATAACTTTAAGGGCTTCAAGCATTTTGAAATGGATTTCTCGGACAATGTTAATGTAATCGTTGGCAACAATAATGAAGGCAAGACCACCATTTTTGAAGCTATACACTTGGCTTTAACTGCGTCCATTAACGGAAAAAATGTACTTGCGGATATCCCCGCCCACATATTCAATAAGGACGCGGTTAATGAATATTTAGCAAAAATCAAGGCAGGAGAGGTTGTTGCTCCGCCTAAAGCCGGCGTTGAACTGTTTTTCTCTAAAAAGGTTGATAACAACTATTATGTTGGCAATAACAACTCTAAAGTGGAAAAAAGTGCAGGAGTAAAAATCATTTTTGAATTAAATCCCAACTGTGTAGAGGACTATAGGGCTTATATTGCGCACAAAGAAGACGTTAGGACAGTTCCCGTTGAGTATTATCATTGTGAATGGCTTACCTTTGCTGATAATGGAGTTGTAAGAATGAGCCTTCCGGTTCGCTCAAATTACATAGATATCACCACAGGAAAGTATCTTGCAGGTCCCGACAAACAAGTCTTGCAGATTATTGAAGATGCACTTGAACCTAAGGATCGTACTGATTTGACCATTGCATACAGAAAACTTCGCGAGAAGTTTCAAGCGGAGCCTAACATAGAAGAATTGAACAAAAAGGTTGCCGAGAAATACCAAGATATTTCCGACAAAACCCTATCTCTTGATATAGACGTAGCATCAAAATCTAATTGGGAAGCAACTTTCACTACGTATTTTGATGATGTTCCTTTTAGTCAAATCGGCAAAGGCGAGCAGAGCTCATTCAAGATTAAGCTCGCACTTTCCTCTCAGAAGGACAAATGCAATGTTGTTCTTATTGAAGAACCCGAAAATCATTTGTCTTATAGTAATATGTCGAAATTGATTGATGACATTGTGGATCTCAGTACAGATACTCAAGTTATAATTTCTACCCACAGTACCTACGTACTAAATAAATTGAGTTTGAAACGAGTTGTGCTCTTACAAAACGGAATAACAATGAGTTTTTCAGATTTGGCAGATGATACCGTTGAGTATTTTGAAAAAATGCCAGGATATGATACGCTTAGACTGATTCTTTCCAAACGTGTTTTCTTGGTTGAAGGTCCGTCAGATGAATTGATTATTCAAAAGCTTTATAGACAAAAGCACGGTAAACTTCCTATCGAAAATGGCGTAGATATTATATCTGTTCGCGGCACATCGTTTGCTCGCTTTTTGGAAATAGCCAAAATACTTAATACCGAAGTGTTAATCATTCCCGATAACGACGGAAAAGCAAGTAGCAGGTTAACCAAGTATTCTGCATTTACAAGTAGCACAATTAAGCTTGCTATGAGTAATGATGATGCCTTGTTTACGCTTGAAAAAATACTGATTCATTGTAACGGCAGGGATAAGCTGAATAAAATTCTTGGCAAGAAGTATGCAACCGACGAGGAGTTGTTTGACTATATGAGTGATAACAAAGCGGATTGTGCATTAGCCATTTTCAAGAGCGACGAAACAATCTCTTATATAGACGAGGTGCAAAATGCCCTGTGATAATATAGCTTTAATTGCTGCCGCAGGATCAGGCAAGACGACATACATCGTTGATGAGGTTACGAAGAATACAACCGATAAGATATTACTTGTCACATATACCATTGCCAACACCCGAAAGTTAAAAAAGGATATTGAAGCTAAGGTGGGAGTTGTTCCTTCCAACGTGGAAATAATGACTTGGCATAGCTTTCTGTTACAGCATTGTATTCGACCATTTAGAAGCGTTGCATACGGCAAAAGAATTGAGCGAATTGATTTTGAAACACAAATTACAAATCGAAAAATCCCTGAGAAAAACACAAAAGCGTTTTACTTTTCTTGCTATAATGCTCTATATAAAGATCGTGCAACGAAGTTCGCTTTGAAGTGCAACACCCTCAGCAATAACGCAGTTATTGAGCGTTTGGAAAGCATTTATTCGCTTATATATATTGACGAGGTTCAAGATATGGCTGGCGAGGATTTAGACTTGTTGGCTTTGTTATATGCTTCTAAAGCAAGAATAGTTGCCGTAGGTGATATTCGCCAAGCAATATATTATACGTGTAATGCTCCGAAAAACAAAGGGAATCGTGGTAGCAAACTACTTGACTACTTCAGAAAGCTTGAGAAGAAAGGACTTCTCTCCGTTCGGTTTAGAGATTTTTCTTATCGGTGTAAACAAAGTATTTGTGATCTGTCGGACTCATTGTTCCCAAATATCGACGAAAAGACCAAGTCGCTCAATGACAAAAAATGCGAGCACGAGGGGCTTTACGTTGTACGAAAAGAGGACTTCGAGGAGTACGTTCGTGACTATAATCCAATGGTTTTACGGTGGAGTGTTTCAACCAAAATCCCCGAAACTTCTTACCCAATGGAGGTTAGAAATATCGGACTAAGCAAAGGAGCGACATACGATCACGTCATTATAATTTGCACTGAAGCTTTCAAAAATTTTGTTAAAGACGGATCCATTCCGCCCTCGGAAAAGACCAAGAGCGAACTATATGTTGCTATCACAAGAGCACGTTATAGCGTAGCTTTTCTATACGATGACAAAACCTATATGGATACCTTCTCGCTATATGAAACTATATAGAAATTTATCAAAAAGTTTGCACTCGACAATTTTCTTCTTGACAACTTTGCATCTATATGATATACTAATGCTCCAAAGTTAAGATTGGTAGACCTCTCCATTATGAGTATTACCTGCCAAGTCTAATCTTATACAGCCGAATGTAAATATTTTTAGCGTGTCAAGACGGGATCTCCCGTCCCGTCTTGACCTCTGATTTGTGGGCATAAGCCGCTTGTTTATGCCTACAAATGAGAGCTGAAACTCTCTTTCTAAGCAATAAGTTGGGCTGACCTACTTCAATATAAGCTTAGGCTGTTTGACTTATCCCTTATACAAATTGAATACGATTATAAGTGCCGCGGGCAGCTGTGTAAGTCCCGTCATTCTATACGCTTAGCACGAGCGTCACGAGGTCTTTAGACTCGTACTTTTTATACATAAAGGGCACGGAGATCACCTTTTTAAGCGAACAAGTGCCGTTCGCTTTTTGGTGTTTCTCTCGTAACCTGTATGTAAAAGTACGGGTCTTTTT
>JAZURO010000117.1:0-16516 GCA_045606265.1 Eubacteriales bacterium | reverse complement strand
CCTGCATAATATGCACCCACCCCCTGCACCACGTGCAGGGGAAATATATAGAACTATACCCAATAGAACTATACTCAATCTAACTATACTCACCTTAACTAAGTAACGGTGGCAGACAGATCTTTTACAGAGTAAAAAATGATAAAAAATAAAGGAAAAAATTCCAAACAAAACCAAAATATTTGTGAAAAATCGCTTATTTTGTTAAAAAAATTCAAACGAAAAACCGTCAAAAACCTTGATTTTTCGGGAAAAATCGACTTTTTATGAACGGCGCTCAAACAAATTTCAATAAATCTATTGACATTTTTGCTTAAAAGTAGTAAAATGACAGTGTATATAGGATGGACTGCCTTATCTATCTTACATACGAACGGTGGCAGTGGTGTGCGTAGTCCACAGTTACCGTGTTAGTTAACCTTATATGATTGCATGAATTTTTTTCAATTAAGGAGAAAACAAAAAATGAGAAAGAATAATAAAAAGGGCTTTACCCTTGTTGAATTGCTTGTAGTTATCGCAATTCTCGCAATCCTTGCTTCAGTAGCAGTTGTTGGTTACACAGCATTTGTTGACAAAGCAAAGGTATCAAAAGCTGAAACTGAACTTCACCAGATCGTTGAATACGTAAATGCTGAATTTATGGATGACGGTAAGTGGGGTGAACTCGTAAGAACTGAAACTGCTGGTGTAGTTTCTTTTGATGGAGCAGCTCTTACAACAGCTATCCAAGGTTGTGAAGATCTTGGTAATCCCACCAATGTAACAGTTGCTGATAATGGCACAGTTACATATACATACGACGGCGGCTCTGTAACAGCAAACCTTAGATAATTTAATTATCTACTAACTTAGAAAATGACACGACACCTTACAGGGATGTGGGGTGTCGTGTGGATAGGATGAAAAAAGCTAAATTTGTTGCGTTGCTACGCACAACGCAATCAAAAAAGCACCCAAGCGATCAGCTTGAGTGCTTTTTTGTTTTTTCATTATCTTTTATTTCAGCGTTTGCTCCCTGCCCCTCGCCCGCTTTTGATAAGCGGGTATATTTTTTTATAGATTGGGTTTGTCCGTAAGATGTTGTCTTGCCCGATTTATACGGCTTCGCACTGCACACATTGTAGGGGCGCATCTCGTGCGTCTGTTACAAAAGCAAGGCAATTTTTGACAGCAAGATTTGTTAGACGCTTTTTCTTTTGAGGAAAAAGGCCCAAAAGAAAAAGCTTTGCAAAAAGAAAATGCCGTTTCGCCTGCGCGGCGGGCGCCACCTTTGAAAAGGTGGACGAAACAATAGCGCCAAGTGAGTGCTAACATATCGACACAATCCAAATTCACGGCTACAATAAGCAGTAGCAAATCGAGGTTTTTTCGTGTTCATACACGAAAATAACAATGCATTGAATATTCGCAGAATTTCAATGCTCGGTTTGCGCAAAATCAAGTCGAGTCAGCACAAACTTTACGGCTACACCACAAAAACCATTCAAGGTTTTTCGGGGGCGTGGGGGCGGTTTTGCAAAAAAGCCCCCACATCTTCAATTTGTAACTTTTCCCACATCTTCACTCTGTAACTTCCCAAATAACTAAATATTAGGAGCGACCTCTTTAATAATTTCTTTAATTTCGAAGTCGAGCATAGCATCGGTATAGACTTTTCGTTCGATAGTTTCGATTGAATTAATAATAGTTGAGTGATCACGGTTAAAAATCTTAGCGATATTAGGCAAAGACATTTCGGTCACTTCACGGATAATATATATTGTGATATGGCGGGCGAAGGCGATTTCCTTATTTCTTTTTGTTGAAATAAGGTCTTCCTTTTTCACACCGTATTTTTGATAAACGGATGAGAATATTTTTTCAACCGTAACGCTTGTTGGCTCAGCGCCGCCTAAAAGCTCGGAGATGCAGCCGTGTGCGAGGTCCATATCAATTTTTTCACCCGAGAGGAAAACTCTTGCGCCGAGCTTTTTGATAGCCCCTTCGATCTGACGGATGTTGGAACGAAGATTTTCAGCCAAGAAGGTGAGAACATCCTCAGGAAGATCAACGCCGACCTGCTCTGCCTTTTTCTTGATAATTGCAATACGGAGTTCAAGATCCGGCGGCTGAATATCTGCAATAAGTCCCCATTCGAAACGGGTTTTAAGACGGTCTTCAAGCGTTTTAATTTCTCTTGGCTGACGGTCACTTGTAAGGATTATCTGCTTTCTGCCTTCATAGAGCGCATTAAAGGTGTGGAAAAACTCCTCCTGCGTTGAAACCTTTCCTGCGATAAACTGAATATCGTCGATAAGGAGAACGTCGCAGTCACGGTATTTTTCACGGAACTCAGGCATTGCCTGACGTGAAAGGCAGTCGATCATCTGATTAGTAAAATCCTCACCCTTTATGTAGATAACCTTAACGTTGGGATTTTTCTCACGAAGGAAGTTCGTGATTGCGTAAAGCAAGTGCGTTTTACCGATTCCGCTGGGCCCGTAGATAAATAAAGGGTTGTAATTCTTTGCGGGATGGTTAGCCACCGCCACGCAGGCTGCGTGAGCGAACTTGTTTGACGAACCGACGATAAAGTTATCAAAGGTGTATTCAAAATTGAATGGCGGCATTGTAGAGCCGAGATGATGCTGGGATTTTGACGCATTTTTCTGCTCCTCTTCCCTGCGCTTTTTTTCTTCTTCAAGGCGCCAGGACGGATCTCCCATCGAAACGCGCTCCATAATGCTTTTTATGGCTTCCTCCTTGTTAAGGGGAGTGCCGGTAAAAATAACGTTTACAATAACCTCAAAGCCAAGCTCGTCAGAAAAGCGACGTGAAAGCTCACCCGTGTATTTTTCGGTGAGAGTCTTGTGTTTAAGCTCACTTTTAATTCCCATCGTAATAACGCCGTCCTCATAATCTTCAACGGTGAGATCCTTGAACCAAAGCTCACGGGTAGCCGTTGCCATTGAGTCGCTGAACGAGTCATAAACGAGGTCCCAAACAAGTTTTATTTCTTCTAAATAAGCGCTGTTTGACACGATAAACATTCCTTTCGTGAATTTATTGTTTTTGTGATAAAAAATTGCTTTTTTCTCGCGCGTGCGTGTGTGCGCACACGCTTAATAATATTAAATAATATAAATATATATAACAATGTAATTATACCATATATCCCGTATTTTTATGAACACGACAATAAAAGTTTACAATTTATTTACATTTTTGCCCCGCAAAAGCAAAGAAAAAGGACTGAAAAATCAGTCCTTTTTCGCACGGGCGACGATATACCAACGCTCGTCGGTGTCGTCGGCGCCCGTAAAATTAAAATCGGAATATATACCGATAAGCTCAAAACCGTTGTCTTTGAGTGCTTTTTCAAGCTCATCTCTGTAATAACAGCGCTCGCTTTGAAGCTCGTCGTGACGGATGTAGCTCTCAGATTCTTCGTCCTTCTCAAAGACCGTCAGCGAGAAATCGCAAATGCGACTCTCTTTGTCATAATAGTTCTGCCACACGCAGAACGTGTCGTTTTTGCAATCCTCCTCTTCGTAAACGTAGGTGTTCGTTCCGTAAACGTTTTCAAACTTATGGGGCGTGTTTACGTCGAAAAGAAATAGACCGTCGGGATCAAGGTAATTGTGAACAAGGGACAGGCACGTGTCAAGCTCTCCCTCCCCCGTGAGATAATTTATGCTGTCAAGACAGCAGGTGATGGCTCCAACGGTTCCGTAAAGCTCAAACTCCCTCATATCCTGAAGCAGGAAAAGAACGTCCTTTTCAAGCTCCATATCGTATTTTCTGTCGTATGCCACGTTCAGCATATCTGCCGATGCGTCAACGCCTATCATATCGTATCCCCTCTTTGCAAGCTCAAAGGTCATAGAACCCGTGCCGCAGGCAAGGTCAAGGACAAGCTCGGGGCGCTCGGGCAGAAATTTTTCAAAGCATTTTTCAAAAAACGAAGCCCACGCACTGTAATCTATGTGCGCATTGATGTTGTCATAAATTGACGAAATTGCGCTGTAACTGTCTTTTCTTTTATTCATCATTTGCTCCAAACTGTTCCAAAAGCTGTTTTTCAAGCTCAGCTGCCGTGTTGTAGCCCATCTTTTTTTGACGGTGATTCATAGCCGCTATTTCAAGGATAATGGGCAAGCTACGTCCGGGACGCACAGGAACGGTTATTGAAGGAATATTTATTCCAAGAATGTTATAGGTCTGCTCGTCAAGGCCGAAGCGGTCGTACATTTTGCCCTCTTCCCAAGGTTCAAGATGGATAACAAGGTCGATCTTTTCTGTGTCCTTGACTGCGCCCATACCGTAAATACGGCGCACGTCGATAATGCCTATTCCTCGAAGCTCAACGTAGTGCTTGATGAGTGACGGTGCGCTTCCGACAAGTGTTTTTGCAGATACACGCTTAATTTCAACTGCGTCGTCGGCTATAAGACGGTGACCTCTTTCAACAAGAGCTATGGCAGTTTCACTCTTACCGATTCCGCTGTCGCCAAGGATCAGTACACCCTCGCCGAACACCTCAACCAAAACGCCGTGCTGAGTGATTCTGTTTGCAAGATGCGTGTTAAGTGAAGCAATAAGAGATGCCATTGTCGGACTTGTTTTCTCTTTTGTGCGAATAATGGGAACATTGTATTTTTTGGCAGGCATAAGAATCTCGTCGCCCACCTCAAAATTGGTGGTGATGATAACAGCTACGGGCTTTTGAGCGAAAAATGCTTCAAGTCTCGCGTCGGCAATATCCCTGCCGATCTCAAAAAGATACTGCATCTCAGCGCGGCCGATAACCTGAATTCTCGTTGGCTCAAATACCGTCAGAAATCCCGCAAGCGCAAGACCGGGACGGTTGACCTCACGGTTCGTTATAAGTATTTCGCTTGCCGGTACAGGCATATATACCTCTTCAAATTGAAGCTCTTTCATCAATTTTTCAAGTGTTATTGAATAAATCTTCTCCATTTTTTCCTCCGTCTTATTTTGTGATTTTCTTTGCTACTGCCTCTGCAATAGCAAAAGCTCCGTCAGCACTTGGGTGGACGTTGTCCGTCTTGAACCACTCGCTGTGTCCGTAAGTCAAATCGTAAACGTCGATACATTCGTATCCGTTAAGAAGAGCATAGCTCAGAATTCTCGTTTTGATTTGTTCAACAATGCTCGGCTGAATGTCAAAATTCGTTTCTCCCGAGCTTTTATCCTTGGGATAGAACGCCCTCGCAGGTGTGCAGAGTATTATTCTTGCGTCGGGATTGCTCTCTTTGTATCTGTTAAGCAGCTTTTCATAGTCTGCCATAAAGGTGTCAATGTCCTTGAAATTCTGTGGCTTTGTATCGTTTGTGCCAAGCATAAAGATTATTATGTCTGCATCATATTCGATACTCAAACGGTACTGCTCGCTCTCAATATATGGATTGTCACCGCTGTCGGATACCGTTCTTCCGCTGTGACCGAAGTTCGCAACGTGATAACCGTCGCCAAGCAGCTCTTGCAGACGGGCAGGATAGTTGTTCTTTGGCCAGTTCGCTATTCCGTGACCGTAGGTTATGCTGTCGCCCACACACGCAACCTTGATCTGATCTTCCCTTGCCTCCGTGTGATTGTGTATGCCCGAAAAACCGTAAAAATATAATATCAGAAAAACAACAACCGCTAAAACGATTACTACACTAAGCGCAATTATTATCATTTTGTTCCTCTTTTTCATTTCAACCTCTTAGCTTTGCGTATTTATATTATTTTATCATACTTTATTGATATGTGTCAATATTTAATGACTAAAAAGTTCAAAACAGGATCGCATGGGAAGTTACAAATTAGGAATGTGGGGGCTTTTTGAAAGTTACAGAGTAAAGATGTGGGGACATTTTTGAAAAACTGTCCCCACGCCCCCGAAAAACCTTGAATGGTTTTTGGGGTGTAGCCATAGAGTTTGTGCTGACTCGACTTGATTTTGCGCAAATCGAGCATTGAAATTCTGCGAATATTCAATGCATTGTTATTTTCGTGTGTAAACACGAAAAAACCTCGATTTGCTACTGCTTATTGTAGCCGTGAATTTGGATTGTGTCGATTTGTTCGATAAAAAGTTTTTGCGCCACTTTTTTCAAAAAGTGGCAATCCCCCTTTGCAACTTCTTACAAACAACATCTTCCGCACAAACATTATGTCTATTAACAGAGTAGCAAATCCTAAATTTTGAGGGCGCCTGTTAAAATGCCCTCAAAATTGTTTTGTGTTGCAACGCAACACGATTTGCGCAAGATTTTGCCACGAAGTTCCATAAAAAGTTTTTTGGTTCTTTTTTTCAAAAAAGAACGGAAAAGTTTTTCTTTGTAACTTTTTTCAAAAAGTGGCAAAACATCTTTTTATATAATTTACTTACAAGCCATCGAATTAATCACAAAAAAATAAAAGACACCCATCAGGATGCCTTTTATTTATAAAACATTAGTCAGCGTAAACACTAACCTGTTTCTTTGTCTTTGTCTTGTGCTCGAATTTAACTCTACCGTCGATAAGAGCGAAAAGTGTATCATCTGTACCGATACCAACATTGTTACCGGGATGAATAGCTGTTCCTCTCTGTCTTACGATAATGTTGCCGGCAACTACGTGCTGACCGTCAGCCTTCTTAACGCCAAGGCGCTTGGATTCGCTGTCACGGCCGTTCTTTGTAGAACCAACACCCTTTTTATGAGCAAAGAACTGCAAACTAAGCTTTAACATTTCTTATTCCTCCGTACTTAAAATTTGTTTGACCTTATAGGTCCTATTCGGACGGTTTTTCGTATTCCTTATCGATAACGTCAAATTCAAGATACTTATAATAATCTTCAGAAAGATCTCGAATTTGTAAAAAATAAGACATAAACAAACCGCTTATTGCGTGCTGTTTTTTCTCGTCATCCTCAAAATCGGGGAGTGCCGAGCTTGACTGCACAGTAATCTCTGTTGCTTCCTCGTCTATTGAATAGTCGAGCTCGCCCTCAAAAACAGAGTTTATCGCATTAATGATAAACATTGTCATTGATGAGATTGATGCGCAAAGAATGTCATAACCCTCATCACCGTAACCAGTGTGACCTGTTTCACGGAACCCGTAAAAATTACCGTCGTGTCTGAAAAAAACTACTTTTGTCATAATTATGACCCTTTTTGAAAATTAACCGTTGATAGCTGTGATCTCAACCTTAGTATAAGGCTGTCTGTGGCCAATCTTCTTCTTTTCGTTCTTCTTGGATTTGTACTTGAGAACATAAATCTTCTTGCCCTTACCGTTCTTAAGAACGTTTGCAGTAACTGTTGCGCCTTCAACATTGGGAGCACCAACCTTGAAGTTTTCGCCATCGGACAAAGCCTTTACACAGTCAAAAGTAACTGTATCTCCTTCGTTAACGTCAAGCTTTTCAACGAAAAGAACGTCGCCCACGTTAACCTTGTACTGCTTTCCACCTGTCATGATAATTGCGAACATGGAAGTAGCACCTCTCTTTCTTATAGACTCGCTAAGGCAGGGGTGGCACGTAAAAAACGTCCACTCTCTACGACCTGACATTATGCGGCATACTATTGTATCACATTACTTGCTCATTTGTCAAGAGTTTTTTGAAATTTTATTTCATCAATAAATAACAAACAAAACAGCGGCGCAATGACAGTCACTGCGCCGCATTTTTTATTTGTTAATCAACCTTATTCCTTGATGCCGAAAAGCTTTCTAAAGAAATTAAGAATTGCTCTCCAAAGCTTAGCAAAGAATCCAAGCTCCTCTTTTTCTTCTGTTTCGTTCTCTTCGGGAGCTTCCGGGGTAGTGGGCTCATCGGGTATTGTAGGATCATCCGGTACTGTGGGATTATCAGGTGTAGTAGGATCGTCGGGTATAGTAGGATTGTCGGGCGGTGTAACCTTTTCTTCAGCGAATATTCCGTAATAAGTCACATTCGTTGTCACCGCCGGAAGATTATCTTCAGACATGGGCTCTCCATCAACTGCAGTTGCCCAACCTACAAAGGTATATGTATATTCTTCGTCTGCATCCTTAGCAGGAACGGAACCGAATGTGGGTTCTGTTCCATACTCAACCTGGGCAGATGTAGAAACACCGTCAACTATCCAAGTAATTGTGCGTTCAATATTGCTTTTTCCTATCAAATTACCAACGAGCAAGCTACCTGCACCAACGTTTGTATTAGCCACAGTTGTGCCTGCAGTGATCTTTCCGCTATTAGAACAGTCGACAACTTCACCGTTCATCCACAATTCACTGATGATACCGCCAATAGTAGAAACACCTTGAATATTACCTTCGTTGGTTGAACCGGAGATTTTAACGCTTGACCATCCGCCGCCAACGATACCGCCAACGAAAGATCCGCTTGCGTTTATATTACCCTCATTCTTACAGTCAATAATCGTTACATTTGCTTCGTTTGCAACGTTACCAATAATACCGCCAATCTGATTACCGTTTCCGTTAATATTCGCTTTATTTATTACGTTGGTAACCGTTGCGCCGTTATGCGCCTGGCTGACAAGTGCGCCGGTATAGCCCAAGGAATTGATTGTTCCATCGATTACGAGGTTGCTAACGCTTCCGTTAAGAGCGCCAAATAAACCAAATGCAAGCTTCATTGAAGATTCCTTGAGTGTTACAGTATGGTTATCGCCATCATAGTTTGCGCTGAATTTATACCACTGTGTCCACTTGTTATCAGGGTACTCAATGTCGGTGCAAATCGGTTGCCAGTTACCTGCGGTCAAATCAATATCGATAGTTTGCTTAAAATACATTGAGCTATTGCCAAAATTCTTACCCTTTGTCAAGGCAGAAAGCTCAGCAAGATCAGTTGCTGACTGAATAAGATAGGGATTCTCCTTCGTTCCTTCTCCCTCAAAAAGTGTATCCGCTGTATCTGTGTCGGAAATTTGAGGAATAAAGCCATCCCAAACACTTACATCAGAATAAACTGCGTAATATGTAGCATCAGCAGTTGCATAACCGATAGCAGCTACTGCTCCATTTTTCTCGGTTGACCAACCGATAAATGTCTTTTCTGCCTTGAAGGTTGAGCCGGAGAAAGTGGGGATCTCACCGTAAGAAACGGAAGATGTTGATGTTGTTCCACCCACATTCCAAGTAATTGTATAGCTTTCAGAAGGTGTAATTTCCTCAATCTTTTCGTACGCTTGGATCAATTTTTGAGTATTAACGAGCTTTGCTTTATTACCGTCGGACATTGCACTGTAAATATCCCAAAGCTCACGAACCTTTGCATAATCGTCAAGTGTTATGTTGGCAACCTCGGGAAGCTCAAGAATACCCTTGTTTACAACGGTATAATCGGCTTCAATCACATTTATATCAAAGCTAAACTGATTGTTTGACTTAATATATGCTTCGTTTGCAGTTGACCAATATCTAACGTCAACCTTGCGTCCTTCGTTTGAAAAATAGAACATGGCAACAGCGCCTGAGCAACCGTCATTGTAATAGTATTTATCCATTCCCTGAGGGTCGATAAGCACGTTTGTAACCATATTTCCGTTGACACCCTGCCACTGTGAAACAACAACATCATCCGTTGGCTCGTGTCCACTCATTGCAAGAACGATATTTGGATATCTTGAAATAAGTTTGTTCCACATATCGTCACCGTTGTTGATATTTGTCTTATCATATACAACGTTATCAGAATCTCTTGACGGAGCTACGGAATCATTAGTAGCGATTGTTGTTCCGTCCTTGTGCATATATGCGTGTGTGGTAATAATTACGTTTTTATAGGGATTTGCTTCGATCTTTTCGCCTGCCCATTTAAGAACAGCATCACTTGCACCGTAGTCAAGTGTGATTACCATATAGTCAAGATTGCCTGCGGAAAAATAATGGATTGTGTTGGTATAGTCAACAGTTCCGTTGGGATGAACATAAACGTCGTCAACCATTTCACTGTATCCGAGATCTGCACTTGCCTCACCCGTACCAAGATATTTGTTATAGGTATCCCAAGACTCGTGGTTACCGCGAACAAGCGAGAAATCAAGTCCTGCTGCTTGCATTCGCTTGAACTGCTCTACAGCAATAGAAAACTCCTCATCGGGAGCATAAGGGCAACCTTTTTGCACCCATTCCCAAACGGATGCACGCTCGGTAATATCACCAAGACCGAATACGTGGGCAATTTTCTTGTCCTGCGCATTATTGATTATGTAATCATAGACCTTAACAAAGGTATCATTCGCAGGATATTCATGTACGTCATAATTGTATTTATAGCGGATCTCCTCAGGATCGTTACGATCAAGAACAAGCTTGTTTGCATAGTGTGCAACTAATTTTTGTGTGTCACCCACAATTGCAAATGAATAGTCGTAATCGGTGGGATCAGAAATACCTTCAGTTACCCACATTCCGCTATTTGCACTAACATTTATTGATCCAACAAAGGTTGAAAGAATCAACACAAGTGCAAAAAATGCTGACATCAAACGCAAATAATTCTTTTTCATAGTTTTCCCCCTAAGAATATGTTTATATCTCGTCAACAAAATATGCTCGGCTAAATGCCTTATTACCAAATTCATCGACCAAGGTTATTCTAAAATATTGGTGTTTGTTCGGACCGTTCTTTTCCAAATCAAAATACCAATTAATATCAAAGCTCGTTTCGGTCAGCAAACCGTCTCCTTTGGCACTTTTGGCATATAACTGTCTGCAATCGGTAGAAACACCAACGTATGCACAGGGAGAGCTTATCACCTTCACAACTCCGTTATCAATTGAAATTTCAAAAATTTCTGGAGAGGTCGAGCAATAAAAATCGCCATTTTTAAGCGCGCTGAACACCTTATCATAAGTCAGTTCTTCGGCTGTGACCATTACAAAACCGCCAAAGCAATCCTGCAATTTGTGAGCATCGTCTGTTGCTAATGGGAACACCCTCTCACCCTTGCGCAAAAGATCATCAAAGGGCTTTTCTGAGTCAAAATAACCGTTTCTTGCACAGCCCGTGTTATACAGCTCTATTCCCCAAAGTCCCTTCAAATCAATATAGTCAGAATAATCCTGCAGCGACCAGACCGGGTGGTTATAGGATACAATGCACCCTTCGTCGTTGGCTTTTTTTATAATATCGTTTACACAATCGACAGAATAAACACGGTCATAGCTCATCTTTTCCTGCTCGGGTGTAATATAATCAAAGGAATGCTTCATCCACATCTTTGATTTATCGAATGTATTAAAGCAAGATTTATTCTCACACGGAGAATAAATATTAAGATGGTAAGTTTTTGTAAAAAAGAAATCACAGTCACACCTTTGATTCATACTGATTTCTGTGGAAGTTATCGCAAGAAAATGCTCATCCGTAAGATCGGGATGCGGAACCATTATCTCGTGATCGGTATATGCAACGATCGAATATCCTTTTTGCATATATATACGTTTGATTTCCTCAGGTGACATATCTCCGTCAGAAACACTGGTGTGAACGTGCAGATTCGCCTTATAAAAATTACCTTTGTTGATAAAAAGATGTTTTTTCATATATTCCCTCTTATTTTCCTAAGATGACAATCTCATTTATTGCACCGCCCTCGGGCAAGTCAAATCCGATTTTTACACTTTGAGCATCGAAGGTCTTTAATATTTCAACGTTAATTCCGCTTCCGGGACGGATAAACTCATTCTCCGAATCAACATAGAAATCTTCACAGAATTGGGGATAGTAAATAACGTTACCGTTACCGAAATCAATGTATTCAACTTCCAAGATATAGTCATCATAATAAGCGCTGTTATAAACCAAAATTCCGTAGATTTCGTATGTTTGGTCAAAACTGATCTCAATATAGGACTTTCCGCTGCCGAGAGTGACTTCATTCTCCTTTGAATCCAAATTATAGCAGTCAACTATATAGTTATCGTTCACATTCTGCACACTTTGAACGTTCTCGCTGTCAACAACTGTTCCACTTGAAGCTATATTTTTAACTCCGCTGATGCTCTCGGGCAAGTTTACTATTGAATAAGTCGGGCCATTACAGAAAGGAACACCGTTTTCATCAAAATATACGTAATCAAACGCAAAATAGCGTTTTGTATATTCCTTTGAGTTCCAGTCTCTGTTTTGGTGTGCGTGGTAGCCGATCATAAGCTCATCACCGCAATAGAAGAAGCTATGATGTCCCGTACCCGACGCAAATCCTGCCCATTGCTTGTTAAGTATGGACTCTTCATCATTTGTTCCAGGATAGCCCAAAAGCAAATTAGTCCACATTTTCCCCTCTTCATAGGGCTTTATAAAATCTCCGAGTGGCGAATCCGACACGGCATAACATACGTTGTAATACTTATTCCAAGCACCGTTTACAGAGTATGTCATATAATACTTACCATCACTTTTAATCATAAACGGAGCTTCGTTAATCTGAATCTTATTATCACGGTACAACTCCCAAACGAGTAATTGCTCCTCGCTTTCGGGAGAAATATAGCCCGGGATAACAATATCCTTATAGGTTGACCAATCCGCCTGATAAGGAGTAATCATTTCAACACCTACAATGTGCTGAGTAGTCTCGGCGGTAATTGTAAAATACATATACATTTTACCGTCATCGTCAACAAAAATGGTTGTATCAAGTGCTCTTTTGAAATAATCCGAATTGTGCAGCAAGGGATTGTTTAATCCGTCAACCTCATTATTGACAAGTGGCTTATATGGGCCCAAGGGGTTGTCTGCAACAACAACACTGCATTTGCGCATCAAGGTACTGTCTTTGGCACTGTAATACATATAATATACACCGTCAAAGCAGTAGATTTCAGGAGCAAAAACAAGTGCCTCTTCATCCTCCCAACCGTCGTAAAGCGAAGGATCATATACATCGGGATGCAGCTCATAAGTGACGAAATCGGTCGTAACATAGCAGTCAACCGTATTGACACTTCTGTCGCTTGTACCGACAATATAATAGGTATCACCCTCAACAAAAATGTAAGGGTCAGGGAGAGGAACATCCTCTAATTTGTTCATATACCACATTGTTTCATTATACTCTAATCCGTCACCGTCATAGGTTGAGGCAATATCCAAATAATCTTCATTTTCAACAAGGTGGTCTTTTTTTATTACTTGCGTCGGCTCTGTCTGAGTTGTGCTCTCCTTTGGAGTTACGCACGAGGACAAAAGCATAGCAAGAACGCATATCATTATAATTATTCTTCTCATATCACCATTTTTCAATTACTCTTCTTACTTTTTCAACGTCAATCTTCGGATTGTGCTCACTGTCAAGCAAGCCGTTAACCTCTTGCTGAACGTCAGTCAACTGTGTATAGCAAAAGCCCTGGAAATCCGCTTCGTAAATACCGTCTATCAATTCTTTAAGGCGTGAGAAAAATTCATCATCATTTTTGGCAGCCGAATTATATCCCCAGTTTCCGTTATGCTGATCTTTTTCGAACATTATTCCGCCGAACTCTGACAACAATACGGGCTGTCCCAAATATGGATTGCCGTTGGCAAGTACTTTTCTGAATGTCTGGAAGCCGTCATCATAAGTGCTGTCATTATATCTTGATTTCAACTCACGTCCGAGAGATGCGTAATCGTGTATAGCAAGAATATCGCTGTCAGACATGTTCTCCCAACCGTCATTTGTTGACACAAGTCTTGAAGAATCGATGGATTTTGTCAAATAATAGAGAGATTTAGCAAAATTCTGTTGATCTTTGCATACAAGCGCTTTTCTTATTCCCCAGGATTCGTTAATCGGAACGTAGGTAATAATTGATGAGAACTTCTTTGCAGTATTTACTATTTCCTGCCATTCTTTCGTTACATAGGACACCTCATCGCTGTTGAAATTGTATGACGAGGGCATCTCACACCAAGTCAGAAGTCCCAATTCGTCAGCATAGTAATAGTAATAAGGATCTTCAAATTTCTGATGCTTTCTTGCACCGTTAAAGCCCATATTCTTTGTCAATTCAACGTCTTTTCTGATATCCTCAATGCTTGGAGGAGTAAGACCCGAATCCTTCCAATAGCCCTGATCCAAAATCAAGCGCTGATACAGGGGCTTATTATTCAACAAAATCTTACCGTCATCACTGACACTGATCTTTCTCATACCGAATCTTGTATGAACACTGTCCAAAAGAACGTCGTGCGAATAAAGATTAATATCCACGTAATAGAGATTCGGATGCTCCGGAGCCCAATACGTAACCTCGTCAACAAAGTTGATCTCCATCATATTAACACTGTAACGGGTATATTTTCCGTCAGGACTGAACATCTGGCGCTTAATCATTTTATTGTCGTAATAAACTTTAATTTCAATAAGATCAGCAGTCGCATTTCTCAATTTGATCTCGCCACTGAAAGAATTTGTATCAATGTCGGGAATAATTGAAAAGTCTTCTACAGAGTCCTCTCCCACATAGTCAATCCATACACTTTGCCAAATACCGCTGTTTGGAACGTACCAACAGCTGAAAGGATCGTTAAGCCAGGACTGCTTTCCTCTTGGAATGGTTGGATCCAAGGGATCGTAGCATTTAACAACTATACTATTCTCACCCTCCGCAAGATATTTTGTAATATCTACAGTAAACGGTGCAAATCCGCCTTGATGAGTAGCTGCGTGATAACCGTTAACCCACACATCAGTAACGTAATCACTTGCATTAAAGCCCAAAATTACGTCCTTTTCTGCTTTATCATAGATAAAGCTCTTTTTATACCACAAGGCGTCGTGGAAGGTCCTGTCACCTATTCCGCTTTCGGGATACTGATATGTAAAAGGAACGTTTATTTCCTTTGCGAGCTTTGTTTTACCGTAGTGAAGGCCCCTGAGCTCACCGTCTTTGTTATCATCAAACTCAAATTCCCAAATCCCGTTCAACGATAACCAATTATCCCTTCTAAAATGTGGTCTTGGATATTCATTTCTTAATTTCAACATATCTAAACTCCTTTGAGTATTTTTTTCATAATAAAATGTATTTATCTTCATAAAATACACTTTATTACAATAAAAATAGCTTTTTTCTTCTCAATTTGAACGCACAAAAGTGCGTTCAAATTGAGTTTTTGTTGATTATTTATTCAATTCCTCTTCAAGCAAAATCTGTTTTGCATTACATTTATCACTCGTTACGCCCGTAACGTAGGGATGCAAATTCTTTATTGTATTTGCATCATTTACAGTCCAGACTTCAAGAGGAATATTCTCAGCGCTGACTACGTCAACTACGTCCTGAGTTGCCAAGGTGTGCCAAATATCAAATACTACCTGGTTTTGTCCCGTCATCAAATTGGATTTTGCATAAGGTACGTTATTTGCCGCAATCTTTGTAGCATTTGTATCGGTAAGTACCCAAACAAGTCTTGCTGTTGGGCAATAAGTCGCAATCTTTGAGAGCGCATCGCCCGAGAAGCTGAGCCAGGAAACCCTATCCTTCATATTGGCATTGATTACTATTTTAATCAATTCCTTTGCCTCATCATCAGTGATAGTTCCCTTTATTTCAATGTATGGGCAAAGATCCAACGACTTACAAAGCTGAATAAACTCCTCAAACGTAGGAATCTTTTCGCCTCTGTATGCGCTGAAATCATTCACCGTATCATTGTCATCATAGGAAAAATCATATTCCAAAAGCTCATTATAAGTCATCTGACTGAGCGTTCCGCTGCCGTTTGACGTACGGTCTATGGTATCGTCGTGAAGAAGCACGGGAATACCGTCTTTTGTGAACTGTATGTCACATTCAACGTACTTAAATCCGTGGTTATAGGATTCTCTGTATGCTGACAGAGTGTTTTCGGGAGCTTGATACCAACCGCGATGATTGATGCTCACCATACTCTCGCTTGATGCCACGTTGTTGCCTGTGTTATTTGATGATGAATTGATGTTTGCAAATTCAGCTTTGATTCCGTCAATCTCAAACATACTGTGAATGTTATTAAGTTCTTCTTGTGTAAACTCAATAGTTGGCTTTCCCGAGCTATCAAGCTTACCGACTGTCAAAACGAAATATCCCTTTGAATAAGTGGTCTCATAAGTGCTTACAGTCGGATCATCCCAATATATATTGAAATTTGTATCCTTCCACGCACCCGCGGAGGCATCATCCTTATCGGTCGTCTCCATTACACCCCAACAATAGCGTGAGATGTCACCAAGAAACGTGATCTTTGTTCCCTTAGCCATTTCAACCTTAACCATAATTTTTATGCGGTTTTTACCATTCGTCCAAGGGGAACCGTAACTTGTAGGCTGCGCTTTGAATTCTTCAACGGAGAGCTTGCTCGATCCTAACGAGGGTGTATCTTCTCTACCGCCTGCATATATTTGGGTATCAACACCATTAATATGCCAATATCCGTTAACAACAGTCAATGACGAAATCGTAGCATTGTCACCGGTAGCAAGAATATTGGTTCTAATTCCCTCAATATACCATTCGCCATCCTTGTTGTAAAGAAAAGGTTCCTCC
>JAZURO010000116.1:0-11087 GCA_045606265.1 Eubacteriales bacterium | reverse complement strand
GTGAAACAATACTTGACGTTACAACCTATACGGTTAAAGCATAAAGCAAGGCGAGAAGCAATTGCTTCTCGGCTATTTTTATATTTCAATTAATTCATATTCTCTTGAACCGAAGCCAAGTGATTCGGCTGCTTCAATGGTATGAACACCGTTTCTGCTTTCAATTCTTTCAATCAGATGGGGTTTACCCTTATCCGAGCAGGCATAAACCAGGTCTATGCACGCCTGATCAATTGCAATAGGATCGTCAGATGCCAATATTCCTATGTCGGCAATACAGGGATCCTCAGCAACTGCGCAGCAATCACAGTCAACGCTCATATTCTTCATAACGTTGATATAGAGTATCTCTCCGCCAAAATAATCCACTACGCTTTTTGCCGCATCTGCCATTGATTCAAGAAATGAATCGTGATCGGCAGTCCATATCTTTTCGGGATCGCCTGCGCCGTGAATATATGCCTTTCCATAGGAAGAAGCAACACCGATAGAAAGCTGCTTCAAAGCTCCTCCGTAGCCACCCATCGGGTGTCCTTTGAAATGTGAAAGAACAAGCATTGAATCATAGCTTGCTGTTCCCTTTCCAATATAATTCTTCCTGATCATTTTTCCGTCAGGAATTTCAAGAACGATATCCTCGCCCTCCGCATCAAGAATCTCCACGGGGAATTTTTTACTCCAACCGTGATATTCAATCAGTTTTTTATGCTTCTCCGTCGTATTGCGCTCTCCTGCATAGGCGGTGTTGCACTCAACTACCGTTCCGCCAACGTGAGTAATTATTTTTTCCCAGAAATCAGGTCTTAAAAAGTTCTGATTTCCTTTTTCGCCGGAATGTACCTTAACGGCTACTTTGCCCGGAAGCTTTTTATCAAGCATTTTATAAAGTTCAAGAACCTTATTTGGAGTGATCTCCCGTGAAAAATAAACCTTTGATTTCATAATAATCTCCTTACTTCATCATACCGTATCCGCCCGCATATTTACTGACTTCACTTGCAACGACAAACACCTTATTATCGCAGATTTTTCTTATATCTTTTAATACCTTTGATGCCTCTTTTCTTGCAAGAACAATGAATATCATATTCATTTTATCCTTTGATCCGTAACCGTCAAGAACAGTATATCCCATATTTTTTTCTTTGAGATAAGTCGTAATAAGCTCCGTGTTTTCATCGTTTGCAAAAAGCTCTAAGTTACTTGTACCAATAGCAATTTTGCTTTCTATTGTTGAGCCGAGGAAAAGTCCGACAGCGTAACCGAAGCAATAGAAAACGAGCAAAAGATAATCGTCACCAAGTGTTCCGATAATGGTGGAGATAACAAGTCCCCATATCATACATTCAACGAAGCCGAGAATTGCCGCCTTCATTCTCTGACCTTTAACCATCATACAGGTTTTAAGCGACTGTATGCTTATTTCAACAATTTTGGCGCAGCACACAATAAGGCATACGAAAATGGGGTGAATATTGCGAATAGTTTCTAAAAATTCAGACATACTTTATCTCCTTTCAATTATCAAGCCATTCAAAAATCATATTCCATACCGACTCATCCTGCCTGGTCATTCTATTCCAATCAAATGAAGCGAGAAAGTCCTTTTTCTGCGCATCAGTTAAGGGAGTTTTTTGTTTCAAGAGCTTATTCTTGGCACTGACATATTCACCAAGATGCGCAACTGCGGCATAGGTATAGTTAGGATTATGACCTTTTCCTCTTTCCAAATGGAATCTGATATTTTCTTTATCTTCAAGGGCATTTTTCAATGCATCATAGTGAACCTTTTTACTACAAAGCATATCGTTATCGGAATATATAAGAAGCGCCTTAGATTTTGATTTGGAAAGCGTTTCAATGGCATTGTATTTAATAAATTCAGGATTTGAAGCTTCTTCAAGCTTCATAATTGCCTTGCGATACGGTTTCAGCAAACCGCCAAAAAAGGCATCAACAAGCACTTTTACGGAAACAAAGCCCGAAAGCACTACGATATGCGATATTTCGGGATGAAGTGCACTTATATTCAGTGTCGAAAATCCTCCCCAACTATGTCCCATTACCGAAAAATCGTATCCTGAAAATCTTTCATCGGCTTTTAGAGTAGTTATACAGTCATTAAGATCGCAAAGCGACTGCGCCATACCGTTTGGAGTTTCACCGCCCGATTCCATACAGCCCGTATGGTCATAGGCAAAAACGGTATAACCGTGACGGCAAAGCATCTCGATCTCCTTCATATATGAGGTATGTCCTCCCCCAAAACCGTGGTCAAACACAATTAATCTGTTCTCTATAGGATCGTCATAGGAATAGATATATCCCGAAAGCATATGTCCTTTTGAAGATGAAAAAGCATATTTTTCACATCTCAGCCCTTCAAAATCCTCAGCTGTGAAATAAAATGCAGTTCCGTTATCGTCACAACGGGTATATGCCATCCCTTTATAGATGTTTATTACTTGCTTTTCAAAAATCATTTTTTCACCAACTTTTCAAAGTTTTACATACTGAGTATAGCACAAAAATCAAAAAAAAGCAATATATATTATAAATACTTGTTAATTTATCGGTAAATTGCACAAAAATTGACTTTTTTTGAAAAAGGTCTTTTATTGTTGAAAATTATGTGATATACTTAAATTGAAAAAATTTGTGTAAATGGAGATTTTGTATGAAAAATTACATCAAATTATTAACCTTCCTGCTCTTGATTGTAATGCTTTTGCAGTCAACGGTTGTTTCGGCATTCGGTTTTGCACCGGTGGATGTTACCGTCGACGTTTATGCAGCAGCAGGACAACCGTCGAAGTATTCAACACAGTACAACTCAGGACAGCGTAACGTGGTTGCTACTACACTTAACGGTACAAGTGCAGATGCTTATTACAACGGTATATACGAGTATGACGTACTCTCTGAAAAGAGTGCAAGTGAGATCAAGTCCTCTCTTACTACTCTTATGAAGAATACGCACACTTACATTTCGAGCTATGACGATTGCCACTATAATGCAAATCGCACTGACTGTGAGAACGAAAACGGTTCTTCAAATAAGCTTTCCCTTATTTATACAAGCTATACGGCAACGCAAAGCCAATGGAACGGCTGGAACCGTGAGCACGTATGGCCAAAATCGCTCGGCGGTGACACCACCACCGGCGGCGGTGCCGATATGCATCACATCCGTCCCTCCGACGCAAGTGTCAACAGCAGCAGAGGTAACAAAAAATACGGCAACACCAATGGCGGATCAGCAAAATACGGTGCTAATCCCGCAACAGGTTATCTTGGCGGTTACTATAACAGCACATACTTTGAGCCCGTTGATAGCGTTAAAGGCGACGTTGCAAGAATTTGCCTTTACGTTTACGTAAGATGGGGATCCAACTGGGGTGCTACCGACATCACAAAGGTATTCCAAAGCGTTGACGTTCTTCTTGAATGGTGCGAGCTTGACCCCGTCGATACCTGGGAGCTTGGCAGAAATGAAGTTATTGAGGACATTCAGGGTAACAGAAACGTATTTATTGACTATCCCGAATACGCTTGGCTCATTTTCGGCAAAGAGATTCCCTCAGATATGACTACTCCCTCCGGTGAAGCACAGGCAAACGGTCACCATTGGGATAACGGTTCTATCACAACTGAACCCACCTGCACAAAAACAGGTGTTAAAACATATACCTGTACAGACAGCGGCTGCGGTGAAACAAAGATTGAAGTAATTGCTTCTCTCGGTCACTCCTGGAATACTGCAACCGTTACAACAGATCCTACCTGCACAACTACGGGTGTAAAATCTTCTACCTGTAAGCGCTGTGATACTGTTAAAACCGAAACCGTTAAGGCGCTTGGTCACTCGTACGGTGAATGGATAATAGACCTTAATCCCACAGAAACCGAGACAGGTCTTAAACACAGAATTTGCAGTACCTGTCAGGACTGCGAAGAACTTGTTATTGCGGTGCTTGGACATACGCATAATTATACGTCGGTTGTAACTCCGCCCACCTGTAATAATGATGGATATACCACTCATACCTGCGTTTGCGGTGAATATTACGTTGATTCATACAGGGAGAAGCTGGATCACTCTTACAGCAACGGATCTTGTGTTCGCTGCGGTGCAGCCGACCCCTCAACTCCCACTTACACAGCAGCTGATTTTTCAGGGCTTGTAGCTAAGCTTGTAAGCGGTGTTTACGTTGGTGAAGAAAAATACGTAAAGATTTGTGAAGCATTGAATGTTTACAGCAAGCTCTCTGCGAGCGACAAATCTTCTGTCAGCGGAAAATACAATATGCTCAAGAATATCGTTTCACAGTACAACAATGAGGTAAATGCAGTTAATGAAGATGCTGAGGAATTCAACATTTCTTCAAATATCGTATCCGTTATTTCCGTATCGGAAGTTTATTTTGCAGCATACTCACTTCTCGATAAAAAGTATTTCTGATTAGGAGGTTATTATGAAAAGATTATTAATAGTTTTACTTTTAACATTATCAATTATCATTTGCCTCCCTGCTTGCGTTGACGAGGAGACAAATCCCACAACAAGTGTGACGACAAATCCTACTCCCACTAAGCCGTCAATTGAGGAAAATCCCAATTTTGCAACCTACAATTCAATGTTTAACAAGGATTTTACCAAATATACCATTGAGATTTCAGTTACGGATGAATATAATAACGTTGTAAATGAAAAATATGATGTTATTATTGTTCCAAGCGGATACCGAAAGGTTACATACAGAATCGAGCATCTTAATCAGTTTATTATCGACGGTGACGACATAATCATTCCCGACGAATATATTTCTGTTGAGTCGGGTGTTTATGATGTAGAACAAAGCAATGCAAGAAAATTTGACGTTCCGAAATTCAATTTCTCATATTCCTGCCTCAGCGATTCAGAAACCGCAATTCAGAACTTCTATCACACGAAGATCTTGTCTGTTAAGGACTTTATGGGATTGGACGTTGTCGCAAATAATGCTTCGGTAAAGCTCACCTTTAACGGTAACGATGCCGAATCGGTTATCATCACCTACACCTCACAAAATGAAAACAAAGTTGTAATTACATACACATTTAACTAAACAAAAACAGGAGCATATTTTGCTCCTGTTTTTTATATTAACTGAATGTATTTTGACCCGTTTGTTTTCAGCCATTTGCGTTTGGACTTATAGTCCGGCATTACTCTTTCAACCTCTTTCCAGAATGCTTTTGAATGATTCATTTGTTTCAGGTGTGAAAGCTCGTGCACAACAACGTAATCCAGAATATCCGAGGGCATAAGAGCCACAAGTGCGTTAAAATTCAAATTCTTTTTGGTAGAACAGCTACCAAAACGTGTTTTTTGAAATTTTATGGCTATTCTGTTATAACTGACTCCCATAAGTGCCGCTATGCGCTCAACGCGGGCAGTTATTACTACTCTTGCGTTCTTTCTAAGCTCCTTTTTCTCCTGCTCTGTCAGCTTTCGTGAGGATGAGCTGAGCTTTTCTTTCATTGAACGAAGGTGCTTATCTATCCACTGACTCTTGGAATTTACAAACTTATCAATGTCCTCTTGCCTCATATCGAATGGCGCACGGACTATTATTCTGACTTCTTTACTGATTTCAACGGCAATGGTTTTCCGCTTACTCCTTTTAAGTGTATATTCGTAATTACTCATTTGCAAAGCTTATATCGATGCTACCCACACCACCGTCAATTTTTATCTTGTTAGCGCCATCACCAACGATCTTATCATCAATTTTTTTGCCGTCAAGAGTTACTGTACCAATGCCCGTATTTATGTCGAGAGTATAGTCGCTCTTCTGTCCAAGAAGATGGATATTTGTATCACCAACACCGCAATTTACGGTAGAATTACCCGTAATATGCGCACTGATCTCAGTTTCGCCAACTCCAAGATCAAGGTCAATATTCTCTATATTGCCGTTTTTGATAAGAAGCTCTCCTGCGCCCATATCCATTTCTACATTCTGAGCATTGAGATATTCGATTTCAACCTGCCCTGCGCCTGCATCAAGATCAAATGCTTTCAGCTTAATACTTGCAGGAATTGTTAATACAAGTTCCCCTACGTTATTGGAATTAAAGAAAAATCCGTTTTGCTTTTGTTTTATATAAAGTGTGGAGTGTTTGATATCCACCTCCAGCTTATCTATATTGGTCGAAAGTGAAAACTTTTCACCCGATACAATCTTTAAGCTTACCGCAGAGATATCTATTTCTATTTTCTCTATATCCTGTGAAATTTCGATATCGTACGGTTCGTCCAAAACCTTATATTTTCCAAATCCGAAAATTGCGCCCAAAATACTCACTCCTCCAATAATTATCGATACAGCCAAAGCAGCTGCAAGCCCAATGCTTATATACTTAACTGTTCTTTGAAACGGTGTCATTTAATATCAACTCCTCCAAACATACAAATTCCCTCAATGTAGATTGTATGCTCAGCCGCATCATTGCTTTTATCAATTCCAACTCCGCCAAAAACGGACACAGCATTGCTAACAACCTTGACGTTGTTCGGAACCATAATCTCAATTCCGCCAAATACGCAACAAACCTTAATAACGGTATCTTTATCAATTATAGCGCCTCTGAGGTCGCAATCAAGCCCGCCAAAGCAAGCAGTAAGATCTGCACCGTCAAAAGCTGCTCCGTCAAAATTCATTTCTGTTCCGCTGAATACTGCGACGCCTCTTTGAAGGTCCTTGCCTTCAGTTTTTATTTTATTAACGATTCTTTCAACTTTGTTTCTTCTTGCGGAAGAAAAGATCATTTTCAGACCAATATATGCCACAACTCCGGGTAAAATGAGTTTTCCGAGCACTTCGAAGCTGAGAATATCCTGCGCACAAAGAAGCAGGAAAACACCTAAAAGCAATGCAAATATGCTACCCGTCTTATCTCTTTTTTCAATTATGCCAACGAATGAAGGGATAATAATAAATAACGTCCACCATCCGTCAAAGAAAACATCAAAATCAATCACATCAAATGAGTTTAATGCTATTAGCACCGCTGCTGCCAAAAGTACAATTCCCCATAGCATTTTTCTTAAATTTTTCATATGTATTCTCCTTTCTTATTTATGTAACCATTATATCAAAAAAATCAGATTTTGCAATACTTTTCAGTTGCTTTTTTGCAACTTTTAGTTGCATTTTGTTTTTATGCGCTTGAAAACGGCATTGATTTATGATATAATTAGCTGAAAATAGCAAGAAAGGAGATATAAAATGAAAAAGAAGCTTACTATCGGCATCCTTGCTCACGTTGATGCAGGCAAAACGACCTTATCTGAAGCACTGCTTTATATTTCGGGCAAAATCCGCACGCTTGGCAGAGTAGATCATAAAAATACCTTTCTTGATACTAATGCGGTTGAACGTGAACGAGGCATTACCATTTTTTCAAAGCAAGCACGTTTTAGCAGCGAAAACTGTGATTTTATTCTCCTTGACACTCCCGGGCACGTGGATTTTTCTGCGGAAACCGAGCGAGTTCTTTCTCTTTTGGATTATGCTATTCTCGTAATAAGCGCCGCAGACGGTGTGCAAAATCACACACGAACGCTTTGGAATCTTCTTGAATTTTATAAAATCCCCACCTTTATTTTTGTAAACAAAAGCGATATTGCCATAAAAACAAAAGAGGAGCAGGAGTCAGAGATTTCTTCTATTCTCTCTCCCGAGTGCATCGCTTTTTACGATACTCAGAGTAAGCACGAGCTTGATGAAAGATTGGCACTTGTGAATGAAGCGTTTTTAGAGGACTTTCTTGCGGAAAAACCCATTGATGAGGGTGATATTGCGACACTCATTTCTCAAAGAGGTTTGTTCCCCATTGTTTTCGGCTCTGCGCTAAGAATGTCGGGAATTGATTTTTTACTTGAAACTATTGACAAATACTCTCTTGCACCCATCTATGAAAACGATAGATTCGGCGCAAAAATCTATAAAATTTCAAGGATTGGAAACGTCCGCCTTTCATATATGAAAATTATGGGTGGAGTACTTTCGGCAAGGGATGAGATTTCATATCTTTCTGCCGACGGAAAACGAATTAATGAAAAAATAAGTCAGATACGTCTTTATTCGGGCGATAAGTTTGAACAGGTGGATTCCGTTGTTGCAGGCGAGATTTGCGCCGTTATCGGTCTTTCATCAACCTATGCGGGTCAGGGCCTCGGTTTTGAAAGCGATACCTGCAAGCCGCTGCTTGAACCCGTGCTTTCTTACAGTATAATTCTGCCCGACGGATGTGACCCGAATCTCTATTATCCCAAATTGAAGGAGCTTGAGGAGGAAGAGCCCTCTTTACATTTGTTCTGGAACGACGAGCTTTCTCAGATCGAGGCACGTCTGATGGGAGAGATACAGATAGACCTTATAAGACGTCTTATTTCTGACAGATTCGGCATTGAATGTGATTTTGGCACTGGCAATATCTTATACAAGGAAAAAATTAGTGCCAAAGCTATCGGTATCGGTCATTTTGAGCCCCTTCGCCACTATGCAGAGGTACAGCTTCTTCTTGAACCTCAGCCCAAGGGTACGGGACTGATTTTTGATACGAAAATCCCCGAAAATATGCTTGCAATAAATTGGCAACGTCTTATTCTTTCGCATTTATACGAAAAGAATCACCGCGGAGTTCTGACCGGTGCATTATTAACCGATACTAAGATTACTCTTATTGCGGGAAAATCGCATTTGAAACACACCGAAGGCGGAGATTTCCGTGAGGCAACCTTGCGAGCCGTCCGTCACGGTCTTATGCGTGGCGGCTGTACTCTGCTTGAACCGTTCTATAAATTCAGACTTGAAATTCCTTCCTCCTTTGTCGGCAGGGCTATGAATGACCTGCAAATGCGCTGTGCTGAATTTGAGATCGAAAGTACTACTGAGGATCTTACATTTATATCGGGACGTTCTCCAGTTGCGACCATTCACGACTATATCAGCGAGGTTATTTCATATACACGCGGAACAGGACGTCTTTCTTGCGTGAGTGACGGTTACGACGTTTGCCATAATCAAGGTGAAGTTGTTGCAAATAAGGGATACGATCCCGAAAGCGATCTTGAAAACTCACCCCACTCCGTTTTCTGCGCTCGCGGTGCGGGATTTGTAGTAAATTGGAAAGAGGTTGAAGAATACAAGCATCTTGATGCGGGTATTTCACTTAATGAAAATACGGTAACTGTTATACCGAGAGTTGCTTCCCTTTCAAAAAACTACTCCCTGAGCGAAGAAGAGGTCGAAGCGATAATGATGCGCACCTTTGGACCATTTAGACGCAAAAGGTACGGTGAACCAAAGATAATCTCTGCCTCTAAGACTCCAAGAACCAACAAAAAGGCACAAATAAAGCAGGAGAGTATAATAATCCTTGACGGATATAACTTAATATATGCTTGGGAGCCACTTAAAGAGATTTCGGATTACTCACTTGAAAAAGCACGTGAAACCCTTATGGATATTCTGAGCAATTACGTTGCATTTACCAAAGAAAACTTGATTTTGGTATTTGACGCTTATCTTGTGAAGGAAGGAATCGGTTCTGATTTCTCTCACGATGGATACAGAGTTGTTTTCACCAAGGAAAACCAAACTGCCGACGCATTTATTGAAAAAATGATGCACGAGCTTGGTCCAAACTATAAAATCAGAGTGGTTACGGGCGACCGACTTGTTCAGTTTGCGGCGGTTCATTCCGGAATATCAAGAATGACCGTTAAGGAGTTTGTTGATGAGCTTATTCTGATTGGAAACGAGATTACCGACTTTATTAAAAAGCTAACGGATAATAATCAATAAAAAATTGCCTGCGAAGTGGCTTCGCAGGCGTTTTTTTATATGTTTTTAGTTAATCGTTTCAGCACCTCACTAACTGGAAAAATCAACAATCCGACAGCAAAATTACCTATCATATGGATAATGTCAAAAGTAAATCCCGCGGCTATCCAAGCAAGTGTTTGTTCAAAGCTGAAACGAAACATCAGCGCTTGCAAAGGAGCATAGAGCACACCGAAAAACAGCCCGTGCAACGCGCAAAGAAGTGGATAAACAACGCAGGCAACCGCCTTTGGCATATTTTTGGGCAAAATCATAGTAGCTCCCCAAAGAATAGTCCAAATATACAGATACGGAACCCACCAGGCGTTAAATCCGGCATAAAGACCGTTAAGCAAGACGTAAATATATATCGGTATCAATGCTTTTTTTCGGAAAGCCACGGTATATGTTACTGTCAACATTCCGAGCAGGTGAATGTTGGGCAGTGCCTCCATTACGATTTTAGAAATAAACATAAGTGCAGCAAGAATACCGAACAGACATATTTCCTTTATTGACAAATGCTTATCTTTCATAAACTAATTCAAAATGCTCTCCACCGTTTATATCAGTTGTATCAATGCCACTCATCATATATTCTCCGTTTTGATAGAATCCCCAATAGCTTTGATCTATATCA
Source organism: Eubacteriales bacterium (assembly GCA_045606265.1). Classification (GTDB taxonomy): domain Bacteria; phylum Bacillota; class Clostridia; order Oscillospirales; family CAG-272; genus RGIG4608. Next base: position 572 of record JAZURO010000116.1, on the reverse strand, counting down.
TAGTCGGCTACTATTCCGTTAACCTTTTTGATATAAAGACCGTATTGGCTATCCTCCCCCTCAACAAGTCCCAAAGATACAAGCGCTTCACCAAGGGTTGCAGCATCAGTATTGATAGTAAATGTTATGGATTTCTCCTCAATTTTAACTTCTACCTGAACCCTCTTTGAGCCTTCGCCAAGCTCTGTGTCCTCAGTATAAATTGCATCTTTCCAAATACCCTCAGGCGCTTTCTTGTTAAAAAGATCACATGAGGCAAGTGCAAGTACTGTAAATATGATCAGTACAAGCGATAATTTTTGAATAATTGTGTTTTTCATTTTGTTTTTCCTTTCTTTTTCAAAAGGATAAAATAAAAGCGCCCTCTCCCAAGGAAAAAGCGCGCGACAAAATGAGAGTACCCTGCCGTACTCCCTTTACACGGTCTTTCCTGTTTGCCCGAAAGTCCTTTTACGTGTCACAGAACGATAAGCATTCCGACTTGTTATCCTATGATAAGATACGGTAATGGCTGTTGCTACGGATTCTCACCGTGATTTCCTTATCCCCGAGCTGTGCCGTCAAGCAGCACC
>JAZURO010000115.1:0-4095 GCA_045606265.1 Eubacteriales bacterium | reverse complement strand
AGCATATTCGCTCCGTCTACAATTCCGTTACATGAGTCTATACAATTCCCGGCTGATAAAACAATTTCTTGAATTTGACTTGGGCTCAAAACTTTATGAGCTCCGTCTGATAGGATGAGTAAGATATCACCCTGTTTGATTTTCCCTTCCCGAACATCCACCTTCGGAGTATCCACGCCCAAAGCAGAAGTCAGAATATCACGGTCAGGATGCGTGAAGATTTGCTCTTTTGCAATTTTACCTTCGTCACACAACCTTTGTGCTTCGGTTTGATCTTTAGTCAACTGATGAAGCTTGTTATCCCTAACAAGATAAGTTCTTGTATCACCTACGTGGGCGTTGATCAACTGTGTATCGTTAAACACCGCCGTCAAATCAAAGGATGCAAATGCCGTTTTGCTTGTCGCATCGCCCTTTGCTTTTTTGTAGGCAACAAAAACTCTGTTGGCACATTGAACAGCACCTTTAATCATTCGTTTGATTTCCTTAGCCGTCATTCCGGGTTCAGAATAAGAATCAATAAAGCGCTGAACTTCGTTGATTACGAATGCTGCAGGGTTTAGTTCTTCATCTCTGCCATTACCATCGGCAACGGCCTGATAATATATCCCGTCTTTGTTCCAAGCGTGAGCATAGTCCTCATTGAGTGCTTCTGCTTTCTCCGCTTTAACACCGGGATGTGTTGCAAATGCATTACTTAGGTCCATTTCGTTTTCTCCTTATCTTACCTTCGTGTCGCTTATCCCTTTCATACTGATAAATAACCAACTGTTCAAAGTATTGAGGATAGATATCCGCAATAAGCTCTGTTAATGACTGATAAACGTGGTTAAGTAAGATTTTTAGCTTGTACTTTACAAGGATTTTAATTCCGTCAGAGTGGCAAAACTCCCAGGCGATTTGATTGCCTGATAACCGCAGGATTTTCCTACACATATGTTTAAAGCAGGTTCGTGCTCTATCTTTGCCATGTTCAGGATCTGTAAAATATCCTCTTGGAAAGTTCTTTCTCTTTCCCGAAAGAACATCCATATAAACCTTGATTATCAGTTTCTGCTTTCCCTTGGTCCTTTCAGGGAAAAGCAACCATAAAATATGGTCATAATCATACGGCATAAGCTCTACGGGTTTAGGAAACGGACTGATGACCTTTTGCAACTTGTATTCAGAAACGAATTCCTGACACAATGTTGCTCTTGCCGTTTCATAATCATATATCTGAAGTTTCTCAAAGAAGAGATAACGTAGTATTTCAACTGAACGTTCCTTGGTGGTTTCCGTCCCGACATATTTTGTCGGCCACCTCTCTCCCTTGAGAACTCTTTCATACACAAGTATAGATTCAGGTTGTTGCATATTACCCCCTATCTATATCAATTAGTCTCCTTTCGTTGTGTAATTGATACTTACCTACTCAAAAAAGATAAAGTATATTAGTGCTATAACAGCAGCTCCCACAACATAGAAACCAAGCGGCTGTCTATAGTAGATTGCAAAGAACAGCCCAAATATAATGACCAAAATCGCCGCTATGTAAATAATCGCTTTTTTCATTTTATACACCTTTTATATTGATACTTGTATTTTGTATCTATTATTATAGTGTATTTATTTGTTTTTGTCAAGATAAATGGGTAATCATTTGCGGAATAAGTTAAAGCTACCCCTTCTATGAACCGCATCCAGTCCGTCTACGGATGACTGAGGTCCTTGTTTTGGATCTGCAGGAGCACTGCAAACAAGGTCTCTTGCAATATTCCGAAAAGCATTTGCATACTCCGCAGCCTTTCCAACGGCTTTCTTGCGATTGTAAAATACCGAATGTCCTTCGTTATTGATATCGACAATATCGGGATAATACGGCAGGACACCTACAAGGGGTAAATTCAAAGCATTGGAAACATCCTGCGCGGTTACCGATGATTTTTCGTTCACGTTGTTGACAAGCAACTTAATCTTCCCAAAGTCAAATCCGTTAATCTTGGAAAACACGTCAGCCATCATACTATCAAGGCGTCGAGATGATAGCATATCACAGTTGCAAACCGCAAATATATCGGTACAAAGCGATAACGCAGTAAGCGTATAATCAAGAATGTTAGGTCCGGTATCAAGCAGAATAATATCAAAATCACAGAGTTTCAGGTTCTCAATGATTGCATGAATATATTCCTTTTTGATTTTAAAGCAATCTGTCTTCACTTCAGGGGCAGACAAAACATATACACCGGACTCGTGCTTTACAAGATATCTGTCGAGGATGGCATTATCGGTAAAGCGAATATCTTCGAGCTTATCCCCTGTTCTGCTTGCCTCATACTCAATATCATCGCACCAATTCATAATATTGACTGTAGGGTTAAGTCCCATAATAACTGCGATATCTGATGCCTCAAAGTCAAAATCACAGAGGCAAACCTTGGGAACATATTCCGTCATATCTCGTTCGATGTGCGCTGTTCTGATTGCTATTGCAAGTTCACGAGACACCGTGCTCTTTCCGACGCCGCCTTTTTGGGAATGAACGGCGATAACACGCTGCGGGAACAAGCGTACAATATTCTGCTTATTGCGATTGATCTGAATATTTCTAAGTCTTTCCTGAAAGGTTGCGGTCTTTTTCTTCGGTGGCTCAACCTTCGGTTTTTGCTCACCAAATGTCGGTGCAGAAAAGAACGGATTATCGGTATCAATGTTGCTTTCGGCAATCCGGTCTAAGTCTTCCTCACTGTATTCAGGAGCATCAGCCATGCGTTTAATCGTTTCCTCAATCAAATTACAGGAAAACGGATAGGAAATTACGATGGCGTGCTCCTCAATCTTGGTCCTCAACATTTCATCTTTATTTCTGAGGGCTACGATTTTCTTTGCAGGGTGACTCATTAAGGCTTTAAGGGCTTCAATGCAGGTAGCATCTACAAGATTATCGGAAATCACGATAACATCTACATCCTTACGAGTTGCAAGCTCGTTCTTAGCCTGTTGCAACAGACCGGAACCGCCTCTGTAGCTTACCATATCGTTAACGACGAAGAAACTCTCAATATCAGATAGCAGATTTACATTTTTATCAAGAAAATAAATTCCTTTTGTCATAAGGCTTTCCCTCCTTCTCAATTTATTGTGCGGCTCGGACTCTCGGATGAATCCGAGCCGCTTATTTTACAGTAGCGAGATTGCACTTCTCTGAAGCATTCTCGTTTCAAGTTCATAGTTGTTCGGTGTTTCAACATTCAAAGGTTCAACACGAACAAGAACAGGTTCCGACTCCTTAAAGTCGAAGTTTCTTGAGCTTCGGCAAACAAACCAACCGATAGGACTTCTCGGGAACCATTTCAAGATATCACGGTCGTCATATCTTTCTTCACGACCGATCTTACGTATGATGGTCATAACGTCATCAGGTCTTGAAATCTTTCCTGCAAAAATCAAACCGGAGTTCGCAATTACCGAAGAAGGCATATCTGCTACCTTTTGGGTAATTGAGAAGATGAAGAGGCCGAGTCCTGCAGACTGGTCAAGAATCTTTTCAAATTCAGATTGTCCACCGAAGGACGGCATACTGCTATTGCCTGTGCCTGCAGTGTCAGATCCTGTAAGAACTTCATTTGCTTCTTCAATAACAAGAACAGTTTCGTACTGATCATCTGCCAAGAAGCCCTTTTCGTGACCTTGGGCATACTTGAAAAATCCGCTTGTAACACAACCGAAAACAAAGTTCTTAAAGGTCGTTTCCAAACCATAGCTTTCAAGGACTATCACATCATCCTTACCGATAAGCTCATCAACACCGATACCGTCTTCTTGCCCGAACATTCTCGTTTCAATGGAGAATTTTCTGCCGAAAATCTGCAAACGGTCAAGAACACGGGTGTAGGCATCTCTTGCTTCGTTACCCATTCTGCCTTTACCGGACTTTAACGGATCTTCCAGTTCCAATTTGATGCGATTCATTCGCTCATAAAGTCTCGGAAAAGTGACCTGTGCAGAACGTTTAGGAACAAATTCTCTCCAGTTAGGCGAATCTTCAAAAACACCCGCCTCCTCATAAAGTGCATAGAGAGATTCTGCAAGAATTGCTTTACCACGTTCCAT
>JAZURO010000114.1:0-57666 GCA_045606265.1 Eubacteriales bacterium | reverse complement strand
CCCGACTCACCGCAGTATATCCAAACGCACATCGGCGTTGGATACAGAATGTTGAGGGTGGAATAACTACTTTATATGTATAATATAAAAAGCCTTCGCTTGAATGTTCGGCGAGGGCTTTACTTATGCCTTCAAAAATTCGTGACAATCTGGGAAGCGGCATATTCGGTTGAATTTTCAAGAGCGACACCTCGCTCGAAAGGTCCGCAAGAGTTTTACGAGATGGCAAGCGAGAACGGCGAAGCCGAGGCAAAGCAATTCTATGCAACGGCAGAAAAAGAAAAACAACGGATCGAGGGCCGAGTGAAGGAACTCGACAATATCATCCGTTGCTTATACGAGGACAGAGTATGCGGAAGAATTTTCGTGGAACGCTATGATGCCATGGCTGTGGGATACGAAATTGAGCAAGCCGAACTGAAGCAATAACTTGCAACCATTACCAAAAAGATTGAGGAGATGGATATGCGAGAAGTATGCATCAAAGAGTTCATTGAACAAGCCAAGGCGTATGTTGAGATGGAGAAGCTCACGCCCGAACTGCTACAAGTGTTTATCCGCAAGATTCAGATCTTTGAAAAAACGGAGAAATACTCCCGTACCGCAGGCAATCCGATTATAATCCACTTCACATTCCAACCACACGCCGATACGGATTTTATTACGATGAACTTCAGAGATGAGCTTCTCGAAGCAGAACAAGCAGAAATAGCCTAAAGCAAAGCGAAAAGCGGAAGGCAAAACGCCTTCCGCTTATACACCGACACGAGTTCTCCGCTAAGGATAGCAGACAAATGGTGCTCTTTTCTTTATTTTGCATCAAATCTTTCTTCGATTTTTACAGCTTGGCTTTTGCCGGATGTGATCTCGGATATTTTTCTTGAAATTTCGCCCTCAAACTGCTCTTTTACCGCAAATTGAACCTCAACGCTGTCCGAATAATCCGTTGAATCAATTATTGCTTCACATCTTTCAAGTTCAAGCCCTATTCTTTGGTAATCCGAATACGAACACTCAACCTTCAAAACAGCATAATTCTCAAATTGAGCAATTCCCGCTGTCTCAACTGCCATTTTTGCTCCAAGCGAATATGCGTGAACAAGTCCTCCCGTGCCAAGCAAAGTACCGCCGAAATATCGTGTAACAACCACGCAAACGTCATCAACTCCGCTTTTTTTGAGCATATCAAGAATCGGCTTTCCCGCCGTTCCCTGCGGCTCTCCGTCATCACTGTAACGGCACAAGATTCCGCCCTTCATAACGTAACCGTAGCAATTATGTGTTGCGTCCTTATGCTTCTCCTTTATCCTCTTAATAAAGGCAAGTGCCTCGTCCTCACTCGTTACGTGTTCGCAATAACCGATAAACACCGAGCGCTTCTCCTCAAAACGAGCTTCACCATAGCCCTTAACCGTTATATACAATTTTTCCTCTGCCATAGGTTCAGCTCCTTTCAGAAATTGCCTCTCCATTGAGGGTAAGACAAAAAAAACAAAGCAAAAACTCATTTATATAAGTTTTTAGGGATGTGGAGCGTTTTTTCAAAAAAGCCCCACATCTTTATTTTGTTACTTTAATACTCCTCAATGTCCGTCGGTCTGTTCACATCATATTTTTTAAGCATTCCGCGAACCTTTGAATCCACGGTTGCTACAACCGTCACGCCCTCATATCCGTAATCAACGCTCTCCACGGTTGCGTTTTTATAAAGAATATTGAGTGCGCCCTGCTCGGAATTGGGAATAACAAAGGTCACTTTGCTTTTGCCCTGATGGATAATATCCTCCACCTTTTGAAGCAAAGTATCAATTCCCTCTCCGCTTTTTGCGGAAATAGCGCAAACAACACGGTTAGGATCCTCATTATTTGCAATATACGAGGGCAACTCTGCCGAAATTCCCAAATCGCATTTGTTGTAAACGTAAATGGTGGGTTTTCCTGCGGCACCAAGCTCTGCAAGTAAGCTCTCGGTAACGTCAAGCTGTGACTTTGCTTCGTCGTCGTGCGCATCAATAACTATCATCAGAATATCGGCATAAACCGCCTCGTCAAGCGTTGATTTGAATGCCTTAACAAGATGGTGGGGCAGTTTTCTGATAAACCCGACGGTATCCGTCAGTAAAACCGTTTCACCACAGGGCAATTTCAACTTTCTCGTTGTGGGATCAAGCGTTGCAAAGAGCTTATTTTCAGCCAAAATTCCGGCATCCGTCAAGGTATTAAGCAAGGTGGATTTACCTGCGTTTGTATATCCAACGATTGCAATCTGTGGAATCTGGCTCTTATCCCTGCTTGCACGCATTGTCATTCTGTTTTTTTCAAGCTCAGCAAGCTCACTTTCAAGGGCAACAATACGGCGCTTCATATGACGTCGGTCACTTTCAAGCTTACTTTCACCCGGGCCTCTTGTACCAATTCCGCCTCCAAGACGTGAAAGCTGCGTTCCCTTGCCAACAAGACGTGGCGCCGTGTATTTGAGCTGAGCCAATTCAACCTGCAATTTTCCCTCTCCCGTTGTTGCGTGAAGAGCAAAAATATCCAATATCAGCATTGAACGGTCAATAACGCTTATATCTGCACCAAGATCGTCCTCGATATTTCTTATTTGTGACGGCGAAAGCTCAGCATCAAAGATAACGAGCTTCACTCCGTTATTTTCGCAAAGCTCTTTCAACTCGTTAATCTTTCCGCTTCCGATAACCGTTCTCGGATCGGGAGTTTCCTTGTTTTGCACAAGACGGGCAAACTCCTCGCCCCCTGCCGTATCAAGAAGTCTTGCAAGCTCGTCAAGCTCCTTTTCGACCTCCTCGGCATTTGTATCTCTTGAAACTATGCCAACAAGAACCGCTTTCGAAATATGTTCCTTGGCATCACTAAAATTCAACTGCATATATATTCACCTCCAAATCTCACAAGCATTGAATCACTTGCGTCTTTTGTGTCAGGATGTGATGAATCAATGAAAATTATGCTTCCTTTTTTGTCAGAGTCATTCAGTAATCCGTTTTCTTCAAGGCGACGGCGAGTTTGAAGCGCTGTTCCTACACTTCCGTCAAAAATCTGCACGTTTGCCCCCAAAACCTTAGAAATTTCTGCCTTTACGAAGGGATAATGAGTGCAACCAAGCACAACTGCATCAAGTCTTTCTTCTTTGAGGGGAGCTAAAAGCTCTTCAAGAAAGGAGTGCAGGCGCTCACCCTTTATTTCTCCTCTTTCGACGAACTCAACAAGCCCGGGACAAGCAAACGGAATAACACGTGCCCCGCTTCCGAATCTGTCAAGCAAAAGCGCAAATTTTTCTTCCTTCAACGTAAGGGGAGTTGCAAGCACCGCAACTGTTGGGTTATCACAGCACTTTGTTGCAGGCTTCAAAGCGGGCTCAACTCCAATGATGATATCATTCGGATATTTTTCACGCAGAGATGCAACCGCAACACTCGTCGCAGTATTACAGGCAATAACGAATGCCTTGATCCCCTCTTTTTTGAGGCGCTCATACGCAGAAAAAGAGAGCGCACGCACCTGAGAGGCACTCTTGACGCCGTAAGGGGCATTTGCAGTATCGCCAAAATATATGAAATTTTCATTCGGAAGAGTGGAAATAAGTTCCTTTAACACACTTATTCCGCCAATCCCGGAGTCAAATACCGCAATGGGAGAACTCTTTTTCAACATAAACACCTCAAAAAAACACAATAAGGGCAAGTATGTGCAAAAACACATAGCTTGCCCGTAGTTGCGAATGTACTAAATTTAATAAATTCTGAATTATCTTGCGCTAGCCTGCAATCTCTTCTTGAACTTATCAACTCTACCACCAGCATCAACGAATTTCTGCTTACCGGTAAAGAAAGGATGACATTTAGAGCAAATTTCAACTCTTACTTCTCCGCCCTTTGTGGACTTTGTTGTAACTGTCTCACCACAAGCACACTTAATTGTAACTTCTTCATACTTAGGATGGATACCTGTCTTCATTTTATTTACACCTCACTTTTTAGCAAAATTATTCACATTGCATATGATTATAACACAATTCAATTCATTTTGCAATAGTTTTTTCAAATTTTTTCAAATTTTATTTTCTATTTCCTCTCTGAGCTGCGAAATTATCTTTTTTTCAAGTCTTGATATGTAGGATTGCGATATTCCAAGCTCCTGCGCCACATCCTTTTGCGTCATTTCCTTGCGTCCGAAAAGTCCAAATCTCATTTCTATTATAAGACGCTCTCGCTCGTCAAGATGCTCAACAGCTTCTCTGATAATCCTGCGTTCCTCCTCCTTTTCAAGCTCATAGGAAACGTTATCCTCCTCGTTTCCAAGCACGTCAGAAAGTAATAGCTCGTTTCCGTCCCAATCGACGTTCAATGGCTCGTCTATGGAAATATCGCCCCTTGACTGCGAGTTTTTCCTTATATACATAAGTATCTCATTTTCAATACAACGGGATGCGTACGTTGCAAGCTTTATGTTTTTGTCACTGCGAAAGGTATTTATTCCCTTAATAAGTCCAATCGTACCTATGGACACAAGATCTTCAATACCAATGCCCGTGCTCTCAAATTTTTTGGCAATATAGACTACAAGTCTCAGATTATGCTCGACAAGGATATCACGTGCCTCCTGATTGAACGGAAGCTCATCGAGATATCTTGCTTCATCCTCCTTTGAAAGCGGCGGCGGAAGCGTATCGGGACCGTTGACGTAATATACTCCCTTCTCGGCTCCTCTTGACAAAATTTTAGCCAAAAGCAGCTTGATTTTGAAATTTGTTTTTTTGAAGAAATCTCCAACACACCCAAATATACCTTTATGAAATAAAACAAACTTATTTTTCTTAGCCATAACAGTTCCCCATTCAAAATTTATATATTAGTATTTTTATATTATTTTTTTGTATTATTTTATTATTTTTAATATTATACAATAGTTTCGTCCGATATTATTGCATCATATTCTCCAAGACTTTCTGCGCCTACGAAGGCGATATATACGTCAATATTCTTCTTTTTGCTCCCGTTTTTTACCGTCACTTTTTTGAATTTCAGTGCAGGCAAAAATGATTTTCCCGACAAAGCCCGTGTTGGAATCATTCTGATTTTTGAAAAAGCGTTCAAAGGTGCATCAGATAAATTGCTATTATTATTTATGACATTATATATAGATTTATCTACAATATTCTTGCATTTTTCTACACTTACAAAAGCAACGGATTTTCCGCTTATCGGTTCACTTGCAAGATTACCGCTGTCAACGAGCGCACGCAAGTTGACAACTCCTATATCACTTTCGATTTCAAGATATACAACCTTTCTTGCCGCAGACGAGCGAAAGACTTTTCCTCCTTTCAATGTAAAAAATGAGCCGATCACCACAAGAAGTGCAAATATCCAAACATCGATCCCCTCGCTCATTCCCACATCGGATGCAAAAATCTCCATCCTGTTGAAAAGAGAAAACAGTGCCGTCATAAGTCCTCCAAGAAGAGCTGAGACAAAAAAATAAAGAAATATTCCCTTCAATATTTTCTTAAAACTCACACTCTTTTGCAAATAGACCGTAAGGCACATTATAAAAAGCACGGAAATGTCCAAAGCCAATGCTTCTTTTGGGTCAATTTCAAGAAAGAGTGATACCACCGAGTATATTCCCCCTGCAAATGCGGCTATACACGCACGGAGCGTGGGCAATTTTTGGTGCAAAAGTCGGCAAGATATGTAAAAGCACAAAAAATCCATACTGAAATTTACAAGAAAGAGTAAATCACCGTAAACTACCATAACGCTCCCTCCTTTATACCGTTTCATTCTTATTATAGTGAAAAGTGCGCTCAAATATTGTCAAAGTGTGGGACAATTTCATTTTTTCTATTTACTTATTATATTTTTTGTGATACAATGATTGTGAATTTGACAAAATATTTTGTTTTACATAAAATGTTATAAACAATTTTAACTTGAAAGGAAATTATCAATGCAATTAAAGGTTGTAAAATTCGGCGGTACCTCCTTAGCCGATGCCGAGCATTTTATTCGTGTGGCTGAAATAATAAAAGCAGACCCCTCACGCCGTTACGTTGTGGCTTCTGCTCCCGGTAAAAGAAACGGAGATGACGTTAAGGTCACCGATATGCTGTATGACTGTTACAGTATGATCCGCAACCGTGAGGATATTACCGAATACTATCAAAATATTGTTAAAAGATACACCGATATCATAAAGGGTCTTGGTTTGGATTTTGACATCACGGGTGAGCTTGAATACATAAAAAATGCTATGATGGCACGCTCGGGACGTGACTATGCTGCAAGCAGGGGCGAGTATTTGAACAGTCTTATTCTTGCCAAATACCTTGGTTTTGACTTTATTGATGCAGAAAACGTTATTTTCTTCAAGGAAAACAGCGAATTTGATGAAGAAAAAACTAATGCCGCTATGAAAGAGGAGCTTGCAAAGCACACCTGTGCTGTAATTCCCGGTTTTTACGGCTGTATGCCAAACGGAACGATAAAAACCTTCTCACGAGGCGGCTCGGATATTACCGGCTCGATAGTTGCCCGTGCAGCAGGTGCAGATCTTTATGAGAACTGGACGGATGTTTCAGGCTTCCTTATGGCAGATCCGAGAATAATTGACAATCCTCTCCCCATTTCAACCATCACTTACAGAGAGCTTCGTGAGCTTTCCTACAACGGTGCGACAGTTCTTCACGAGGATGCCATTTTCCCCGTGCAAAAGGAAGGCATTCCGATAAATATCAGAAACACAAATCACCCGGAGGACAAGGGCACGATTATCGTTCCACTTGCATCCGAAAATCACAGTCAGCACGTTATCACGGGTATTGCGGGCAAAAAGGGCTTTTCGGTTATCAATATTGAAAAGAACCATATGGGAAGCGAGTTCGGTTTTGCTGCACGTGTTTTCAAATGCCTTGATTTGTATGATATTCACACCGAGCATCTTGCATCAGGAATTGACTCAATGAGCCACATTGTCAGTGAACACGAGCTTAATTCAAAGCTTGACGAGTTTATCCCCGAGCTTCACAAGATCACAGATGCGGATAATATTACCGTTGACACAGGCCTAGCTCTTGTTGCGGTCGTTGGTCGAGGAATGAAGGAGAGCAAGGGTACTGCGGCACGCATATTCAAAGCTATTTCAAATGCAGGCGTTAACGTGCGTATGATTGACCAGGGTGCAAGCGAGCTTAATATCGTTATCGCAGTATATGAGAGCGACTACGAAAAAACAATAGAAGCAATTTATTATGAATTTGTTAGGTGAAAAATGACGTTTATAGAATATTTCAGTTCGGATAATAGGAATTATTGGCTATCCCAAATAGAAAAAAGCGATTGGGACGCTGCCCGCTTTCTTTGCGATCTGATTAAAAATAACAGCTTTTTTAAGCTTGTGGGTGAAAATTCACGAATTTTAATGCTTACCGACGGTGAAAATCTTATATCCTTCTGCACGCTTGCAAAAATGGATGACGTTCAGCCGACATCTCTTACTCCTTGGATTGGGTGGGTTTATACCTTCCCTCCGTTCAGAGGAAAAAGAATGTGTGAAAAGCTGCTCTCCCACGCAGAATCCGTCGCAAAGCAGGATGGTGCCGAATATACGTACATTTCAACTAACCATATCGGTCTTTATGAAAAATTCGGCTATGAGTTTTTATCCGAAATGACGGATATTAATAACGAGTCAACAAGAGTTTACAGAAAGAAAGTATAAATAGACCAAGAAAGGAGTTTTGAAAAATGAAAAGAATAATTGTTTTAGCACTCGCTCTGTTTATTTTAACAAGTATTTGTGCAAATACGGTTTCCGCACTTGATATTCCAGTTGAAATAGATGTAATCAATTACGTTTCAATTGGTGATTCAATGAGTAACGGCCTTGGCCTTGAAGGATATGATAATACCGACAATCCCGACTCGTATAACGATGGACGCAACGGCTTTTTGGAAATTGCTCCCGATGCGTATCCTGCTATTTTTGCAGCATGGCTGCAAGATAACAAAGGACCTTCCGTAAAGGTAAATCACACTCAGCTGGCAACGTCTGCTGCCCGTGCAGAGGATATTTATTATATGCTTACACGTGGCACTGATGATGAATTTGAACCTGATTACTTCACGAAAAGTGAATTCCTTGAAAACAGCGACCGTTGGGGAGATCCAAACAACGAGGATGACAAACCGCACAACGATATGGTTGCTTCTGTTTTTCAGGATTCAGTAAAAAATGCCGACATTATCTCTTTGTCAATCGGAGATGCTAATTTTGGGGTTTTTCTGTTTGGAAGAATTATGAATCTTATGGGTTTTGCTAGCGATTCTGAGATTTCCAAAGATAATGAGATATATGGATATATGACAATTGAAAATGCTCTGCTTTTGTGCGCAGAAAACGAATCTCTTGCTAATTTGATTATAGATATTTATACAAAAACAGTAACTCATTATCAGCAGATCGGTTTTTCAGAAAGCACCACAGGGCGAATTGGAGATTATTATGCATATACAGTGGCAAGCTACATCATCACCTATGAAAAAATTCTTGATAAAATCATAGAGCTCAATCCTGACGTTGAAATACTCTGTCTTCCCACCATTCTCGATCCCAAAGACTATGATTATCAATATATCAAAAACGGTGAGACCGTATCAGTTAACTGGGAAGAGTACATAAATCCGATAAACGAATATGTTTCCGACCTCATTGAAAGCAAGCAAGCAACGGATGCATATAAAGAAGCGGTGCTTATCCGTGTGCCTGTAAATGAAAATATACAGTTTTTCCATTCAGCATTCCAAAAACTGTATACTCCTATTGTTCCCGGAGAAGAATACCCCGCAACCAGACTTTTCTGTCACTCCAGGTTTATCGATAATATTGTTGATAATTTCTTCCCTATATTCTTTGGAATAACCGATGCCGAGTTTGACGAATACGACGTTATGGAGTATGAAATGCACAAGGCAGAGGGACCCGAGGCATTTCTGACATATCTTATATATTTGCCTGATTTTCAAAAGGCCGCATATATTACATATTATCTTGGGTTTATAGACGCTATTCTTTCGAATGTTGACAAAAGCTTTACCGTGAATTTGGATGAGATCAATATCGATAACGGCTCTGATAATTTCAACGCAATTTCAGTTCTTTCATATGCTGCATCAGAAATAAGCGACAGCGTTAATAAAAATATGGAAGACAAGTTGGCAAACAACAATTTAGTAAATGATCTATACTTGCATTACTTTGTTTTCTACGTTAAACCTTCCATTGAACAGAATGTCGGCAAAGAACTTACAACTGAAGAAGCCCTCTACATTTTTGAAACACTACCCCAGTATGATTCATTGTACAGTCAAATATCAATCTACATATTACAAGTATGCCGTATGTATATTGGTACCGATTCAATAAAAGAAGAATTATGCAACAACAACGCCACATATCTTTATTTGCAAATTTACGAACGCACTAAATTAGCTTGGGGACTTGCTGCCCACCCGTCTGCAGACGGACATCAGACGATAGCACAAGCATTGATTGAAGCTTATGATAGCAAGCCGGAAAAATGTGTTCACAGTTTTACACACTATGCATACAATAATGACGCAACCTGTGAGGAAAACGGTACTGAAACTGCAAAATGCGATTACTGTGACATATTGGATACAAGAGAGGCAACCGATACCGCTACAGGACATCATTTTAAGGGTGGAAATTGCACAAACTGTGGAATGGAGGATCCCAAACACGGTAACAACAAACCCGGAGATAAACCCGGAAACGACCACAACCAATCCAACGATAATAACAATGTTAACCAAGATAATCAAAATTTCTTTGCAAGAATTTGGGCTTGGATTGTTAACTTTTTCAGACAGTTATTCGGTTTAGGCAAAAAATAGTATATTAAAATTAATCCCACTCGCTAAAACGAGTGGGATTTGTATTTTTGCGCCGTTTTTGTCAATACTAATCATAAAAGACAGAAAGGCGTTATTATGAGAAAATTATCAAGTGATTACAGAGAAAACGTCGCATCTCTTGACGGAATTTTTTCGGTCAAGGAGAATTTCGATATACTTAAAAAAACACTTATTATAGGCGAGGATGAGCTGACTTTATATTTTATAGACGGTTTTGTCAAGGATGCCGTGATGCAAAAAATGATGGTGCATTTTTTGTCCCTAAAATCTCTCGGCGAGCGTACTGACAGAAGTGCGCAGGATTTCTTGTTCCACAACATTCCGTACGTCGAGGCAGACGTTACCGACGATATGGACGTTATGGTACAAATGATGCTCTCGGGTGCTACCGTTATAATCGGCTCGGCATTTTTGAACAAAGGAATTATCATTGATGCACGAACGTATCCTGCAAGAGAAACAGCAGAGCCCGAAAACGATCGTGTTATCAAGGGCGCACGCGACGGCTTTGTTGAAACACTTATTTTCAATACTGCACTAATCAGAAGAAGAATTCGTGATCCCAAGCTGAAAATGTCATATATGACAGTGGGCACACGCTCCAAAACCGATGTTGTCGTTTGTTATATTGAGGATAAGGCGGATTTGAATTACGTCAATGATATCAAAGAAAAAATCAAGAATATAAACGTTGAGTCGCTCACCGTCGGAATGCAATCCCTTATAGAGTGTCTTATTCCAAGCAGGTGGTACAATCCCTTTCCCAAAGTGCGCACAACCGAGCGTCCCGATGCAGCAGCAGCTCAGATTATGGAGGGCAACGTATTGGTTATTTGCGATAATTCACCCGAGGTAATGGTGCTTCCCGCTTCCCTTTTCGATTTTATGCAAGACACAAACGATTTTTATTTTCCGCCGCTTACGGGCAGCTATCTCAGAATTTTAAGATACGTCATTTTCTTTATGACTCTTCTTTTTATGCCGCTTTGGCTGATTGCAATTCACAACGCAGAGGCAGTTCCTGAATGGCTTGAATTCGTACTCCCCCAAGAGCACGGGCGATTGCCGATAATCGTACAGCTCTTCCTCGCCGAGTTCATCATCGATGGACTGCGCCTTGCTTCAATGAACACTCCCGGTATGCTTGCAAACTCCCTCTCGGTTATCGGCGGACTGATTTTGGGGGATTTTTCTATACAAATAGGTTGGCTCATTCCCGAGGTAGTGCTTTACGGGGCATTTGTTGCGATTGCAAATTTCTCACAAAGGAATTATGAGCTTGGATATGCCTTCAAATTCTTGCGTCTGATTTTGCTTATTTTGACTTGGTTCTTCAATTTTTGGGGCTTTTTTGCAGGACTACTCCTCTGCTTTGCTCTACTCATTTCAAACAAAACACTAAACGGAAAAAGATCATATCTATATCCACTCATTCCATTTAACGCAAAGGCACTAAAACGAATGATTTTTAGGGTTAAGAAATGATAAATTGGGGTTTATAGAAATGTTAGCACAAACCCCGTGCTATTGTTTCGTCCACCTTTTCAAAGGTGGTGCCTGCGCGGCACGAGCGCATCTCGGCATTTCTTTTGTTAGCTTTTCTTTGTGCCTATAATGGCAAAGATATGCCGCTAAACCCTTTTGGTATCAAGATTTGTTAGACGCTTTTTCTTTTGAGGAAAAAGGCCCAAAAGAAAAAGCTTTGCAAAAAGAAAAGACTGTTTTCTCGCTCACGCCGCTGGGCGCCCGCTTTTGAAAAAGCGGGGCAAAACAACAGCTTGGTTTGTGCGAACAAACAGCTATATAAATCAAAATTAGTATTCTCAATCTCTTTATCAAAACACCCCACGCATATTGCGTGGGGTGTTTAATTAAATTATAAGCTAAAAGTCTTAATCGCTTTTATTGCCGTGCCGTTTTCGTATTCACGGACCTCGCCAAGGGCGAAAAACTCGCCTCCTTGCGTGTAAAAACGCACTCTTTGTCCAATTTCAAAGCCCGTTTTTATTTTATTTTGATATATCTCGCATCCACTTCGGCAAAGCTTTTCATAAAATGCAGGTAATTTTACACTCGGCAAATCGCAAAAAAGCGATTCTGTGGGCGCTAAAAGATTACATCTTTCATTTATTTCAAGCGCTTCAATTTCTTCAAGCGTGTGGGAATTTTCTATATCAAATCCACCTGCTCTGATTCTGTGTAACGCACTCATTACACCGCCACAAGAAAGACGTTCGCCAATATCTGCGCAAAGTGTTCTGATATACGTTCCCGACGAGCATTCAACAAGCAAATCGTATTCGTTTTTATTCTCGGTCGGAGTACAAACAAGCTGAAATATCTCAATATCCCTCGCTTTTCGCTCTACCTCAATCCCCTCTCGTGCGAGGTCATAGAGCTTCTTTCCGTCCACTTTAAGTGCGCTGTACATTGGCGGAGTTTGTTTGATTTTTCCCACAAATTCGCCGCAGCCACTCATAACCGCATCAGCACTTGGAATATTTTCACTTTGCGTGAGGATTTTTCCCGTAATATCCTCAGTATCGGTTGTAAGTCCGAGTGTCAATCTCGCTTGATATATCTTTCTGTCTGCGACAAGATATTCCGCCGCCTTTGCCGCCCTGCCAAGAAGTATCACAAGCACACCAGTCGCAAGTGGATCAAGTGTTCCCGTGTGTCCTACCTTGCGTGTTCCGTACAGCTTTCTAATCTTGCCAACAACGTCGTGGGAGGTTATCCCCTGCGGTTTATTTACTATCAAAACTCCGTTTGGCTCAATTTTAATACTATCCATATTTATTCCTCAAAATCTGACGTGTGCCGAATATATCGGCTGACCTTTATCAGAGAAATTCTTTTCATATTCGGTCATAACATTGCCTTCATTTTTCTCAGAATTATGTAAATCACGTGTTACAAATTCAAATTTTAAGCCAAATTCCTCAAATTCTTCAATCGAGAAGTCGAAAAGCCCTTCGTTATCGGTTTTAAGACGAAGGAGCCCACCCTCTTTAAGAAGTGTTTTATATATTTCAAGGAAGCTCTTATAAGTCAGACGTCGCTTTGCGTGTCCTGCCTTGGGCCACGGATCGCTGAAATTAAGATAGATGCAATCAATGCTGTGTGCGGGAAAATATTCAACGAGATTCTTAGCATCACCGATAATAAAACGAAGGTTATCCGGACGTTCTTCTTTGGCTCTTTCTGCCTTTTCAAGCGCAAGACAGGCCACGTCGGCTATTTTTTCCATAGCGATGAAGTTTATGTCGTGGTGAAGCGCACTCATTCCAACGGCAAAATTGCCCTTTCCACAACCGATTTCAAGATGTATCGGTCTTGCTTCTCCAAATGCCGATTGAATATTCGCTTTGAACTCTTCATTGGGGTTGATAAGCAAATGTGCGCACGCCTCAATCCTCTCGGCACCGTGTTTTTTCTTTCTCATTCTCATATATGTAACGTCCTTTCTTTGTTTCAAGTATTGACATTTGTTTTCAAAAAATGTATTATATTAGTATAAAGCTATCTATGAGGTACAGTTTATGAATATTTCAAATTCGGAAATAAGAGCCAGAGCATTAGTCACTCTCGGCGGTAATATTTTCAGCAGACCGTGGCTTTTGCCCATTGGAATGATGCTTGTGGTTTCTATTGTATTATTTGCCGCAAACTATCTTTGCCTCGGTATCGGCACTCTGCTTTTGTGCGGCCCACTATACGTCGGATTATACAAGAGCTTTCTTAAAATAGCGCGAAAGGATGAAGATATCACCTTTGACTGCGTTTTTGAGGGCTGCTATAACTTCGGTCAAAATCTGTCCCTTGGGATTATGCACACCCTGATAATAACTCTTTGGAGTCTGCTTCTTATCGTTCCGGGTATCATCAAATATTACAGCTATGCTATGGCATATTACGTAAAAGCGGACAATCCTGAATACACCTACCGTGAATGTCTTGACGAAAGTGCATATTTAATGCAGGGAAATAAAATGAAGCTCTTTAAGCTCCATCTCAGTATGATCGGCTGGTTTCTTCTTTCAATATTAACATTTGGAATCGGCGCTCTCTGGCTGAACGTATATATGCATACCGCAACGGCTATCTTCTACGATGAGCTTAAAGAACAAAGTATGTATGAATAAAATTTGAAATATACAAATATGCAATCTGCCAATTGATTTTGGCAGATTATTTTTATTTATTTGGATAAAAAATGACAAATATACCTTGACAATTCGATAAAAAAGCATTATAATTATCATATAGTACTATATTTGTTCTTTGGAGGCGCTTTCATGAATAGCAAAAATTCACAAATTCGTGTTCAAGCCCGCTATTTGCTCGACGATAATATTTTCGGAAAGGATTGGACAAAAGCTGCTTTTGTTCACATATTGGTTGACGTTATCATCGGCCTTATAGGCGGTGGCTTATTTACCGCATTAAATTCTTCTGTTATACCGTATTTAATGAATTTGGTAATAGATAAATCCATAATTTTGTATTACAGCATTCCCGTTTTAATTGCATTACTCGAATTGCTTGTATTGTACTCACTTATCGGCCCAATCGAAATCGGCTTTGCAGCTGTTTATATGAATCTTGTAAAGGGTGAAGGCAAAGTTACAATCAGAAAATTCTTTACCGGTTTTAAGAGCTTTTTTGCAAATGCAATTCTTGGATTTATGTTTATGCTCCAGGTTGCGCTTTGGTCATTGTTTTTTGTAGTGCCCGGAATTTATATGGCATATACCTATGCTCTTGTATTCCACGTTAAAGCAGATCACCCCGAATACAGCTGGAAATATTGCTTTGACGAAAGTGAACGCCTTATGGAAGGCAGACGCTTCAAGCTGTTCAGACTTCAAATCAGCCATATCGGTTGGTTCATTGTTGGTACTGCTTTCGTAGTTATCGGTTCGTTCTGGGCTGAACCCTATCTTCAAACTTCAACTGCTATCTTCTATGAAGAAGCAAAAGCATCAAGATAAAGAATATTTAATTTGCCTGTTGGCTTTTATGCCAACAGGCATTTTTTGTCAATTATTAAACGTTAAATCTGAAAAGCACTATGTCTCCGTCTTTAACAACGTAGTCCTTACCCTCGCTTCGAAGTAATCCCGCATCCTTAACGGCTGCCATTGAACCAAGCTTTGTAAGAACGTCAAAGTCAACCACCTCGGCTCTGATAAATCCACGTTCAAAATCGCTGTGAATCTTACCTGCCGCCTGTGGTGCTTTCATTCCCTTGGTGATTGTCCACGCACGAACCTCTTTCGGTCCCGCAGTGAGATAGGATATGAGTCCAAGGAGTGAATAGCTTGCCTTAATAAGACGGTCAAGACCGCTTTCGGCGATGCCCATATCTTCAAGGAACATCTTTTTTTCCTCAGCATCAAGCTCACTTATCTCTGCCTCAATCTGAGCGCAGATTGCAATGATTTCAGAATGCTCAGCGGCAGCAAACTCTTTAAGCTCACAATAAAGAGGATTTTCAAGCGGCTCGTGATCAGCTTCACCCTCGCTGACGTTTGCAACGTAGATAACGGGCTTCATTGTAAGAAGCTGTGTCTCACCAAGAAGCTCAAGCTCATCAGCATCAAGCTCCATCGTGCGTGCGCATTTGCCCTCTTCAAGAGTTGCGTGAATTCTTTCAAGAAGCTCAACCGTAGAAGCGAGTGTTTTATCACCCTTCATTGCCTTTTTAACACGGTCAATTCTTCTTTCAAGAATTTCCATATCAGAAAAGATAAGTTCAAGATTTATTGTTTCAAGGTCACGGATAGGATTAATATTCCCATCAACGTGAATAATATTGTCATCTTCAAAGCAGCGAACAACGTGAACGATAGCATCCACCTGGCGAATATTGTCAAGGAACTTATTACCAAGGCCTTCACCCTTTGATGCGCCCTTAACAAGACCTGCTATATCAACGAATTCAATAACTGCGGGTGTAAACTTTTCGGGGTTATACATTTCAGCCAACACGTCAAGGCGGTGATCAGGCACAGCAACAATGCCCACATTGGGCTCAATAGTGCAGAACGGATAGTTCGCCGATTCAGCCCCCGCATTAGTTAACGCATTAAACAACGTGCTTTTTCCCACGTTTGGAAGTCCAACTATACCAAGTTTCATATATTAATCTCCTTTTACAGACCATATTTATCCATGTTAACTTGTACATTATATCATATAAAGTGACATTTTTCAAGAGCTGTTAAAAAATATTATCGTCAATACAAGGATTTTTCACACGTACATCCACCCGGGCATAATCAACTCGTCGCATATTCCATGTGGCATTTTTCTTTCGTCAAGAATAAGTGCGGGAACAAGCGAATCCTTGCCGAAAAGCTCGTGAATTTCGTCGATCGTGCGTGTCAATAATTTTCGTTTTTCAAATGTCGGCTCGTCAAAAAGCGAAAGCTGTATCGGTTCCTCGGCACTTTCAAGATTTATTGCCGTTACGGTCAGCGAACGTATCCGCTTTTCCCAGTGATATTTTGAAATAAGAATTGAAAATGCTTCATTGGCAATATCAAGCTCGTCCTGGGTGGGAGTATTCAACAAAGTCTGCCACCCCACCATGCAAAGTGTATTATCTCGCACCGATAAATGAACCCCCTTCGCTCGCAATCCCATAGAGCGAAGCTTTGCTCCAATATCCTGCGACAGCGCAAAAATAACCTTTTGTGCTTCTTCTATACTTGCAAGATCCTCGGTACAGGTTATTCCGTGCCCCACCGATTTTGCAGGCGCAGAATAATTCTCGTGCGCCACACGTGAGAAATCACGTCCGTTTGCGTAATTCCAAAGCATCAAACCGCTTTTTCCGAGCTTGTATTTGAGTATATCAGCACTTAGGTTGGCTAATTGACCTATTGTCTGCACACCGATGCTTTCTAATTTTTGTGTTGTTGCTCTGCCGCAATAAAGCAACTCCGAGCAAGGCAAATTCCATATTTTTTCCTTAAAATTTTCCTTAGTAATTTCCGTTATTGCATCGGGCTTTTTCATATCGGAGCCCAGCTTTGCAAAAACCTTATTAAATGAAACTCCAATTGAAACCGTAAGCGCCAGCTCCTCCTTTACCTCCCGTCTGATGCTCTCGGCAATCTCCATCGGTTTCATCGGTGAATGAGTAACGTCGAGCCAACACTCGTCCATACCAAACGGCTCTATTTGATCGGTATATCTGGCATATATTTTTTGGATCATTTTTGAATACTTAACATAGTAATCGTAATGTGGCGATACTAAAATAAGCTCGGGACATTTCTGACGTGCCTGCCAAGCAACCATTCCCGTCTTGACACCTGACTTCTTTGCCTTCTCACTCTTAGCAAGAACTATTCCGTGCCTGTCTTCAATACTACCGCAAACGGCAATCGCTTTTCCTCGCAATTCGGGGTTAAGCACCATCTCAACCGAGGCATAAAATCCGTTTGCATCGCTGTGAAGTATCGCTCTTTCACTCATTTTTCCACCTCTTTTATAGAAAACCATCGGTTAGACTCCGGCTCGTAATATATCTGTCGTTCGGAATCATCAATAACAACGGTATATTCGGTCGTTGCAACTGCACGCACCTGCCAAGGCGAATATTTTCTTTCTCTCACAACCCGTATTATTTCAAAGCTCTTTCCCTTGTACCATAACTTTTTCGGTACAAAGCTCCCATCGGGCATAAATATCGCCTCAACTCCAATAGGAGTTCGCACAAACTTTGTTGCCATTATCTCACCTCTCCTCCGTTTGAATGCTCATTTTGCTTTAACAGAACATTTGTTCTTTGTTATTTTATCACACGAACATTCGTTTGTCAAGAGGTAAGTTTTGTAAAAAATAAAAAAGAAGAGCTCCCTCCTCTTTTAGAGTAATATAAAAATCAATGAATTTCACAGCCGAACAAATTATAAAAAGGCAACTTTTTCAATATTTTAACAATATACTCAATAAATTTCAAAAAGCTGTTGCATTTTTATCAAACGTATGGTATAATTTTTTATGAACATAACAATTGGTTCAAAATTTATTCGATGTTTGTCAACAATTTTGAAAATTTAGTCAAAATTTTTAATATTTTTTAATATTTTCAAGTTTTTTTAAGCTTTTCATTTTATAGTATAATTGTTAAATTTTTATTTTGTTGATTTTGAAATTCGCTCAGGGAGGTGACAAGGATGTTGGATACTAAAATCTTGGTTATTGACGACGATCTTGCAATATGCGAAATGTTAAAAAATTATTTTGAAAAAGAAGGATACGAAGTCAAGGCCGTCAATGACGGTTTTTCAGGTATTGACAGCTTTAAGCTCTATGACCCGGATATAGTTTTGCTCGACATCGTTCTTCCCCAAAAAGACGGTTGGCAGGTCTGCCGTGAGATCAGGGAGGTTTCAAACAAGCCGATTATTATGATAAGCGCAAAAAATGAAACCTTTGACAAGGTTCTTGGACTTGAACTCGGGGCTGACGATTATCTTGTTAAGCCATTTGATATCAAAGAGCTTTCTGCCCGTGTCAAAGCAGTTCTTCGCCGTACCCGTTCACACAGTGCGCCCAAGAACGATAATGAGATTATCAAATTTGAAAATATAGAGATCAGTCTTCAAAAATATGAGTTAAAGCTCTGCGGAAAGTCCGTTGACATTCCTCCCAAGGAATTGGAGCTTCTCTACTTCCTTGCTTACAACAGAAACCGTGTGTTCACCCGTGATCAGCTGCTTGACAAGGTATGGGGCTTTGATTACCTCGGCGATTCAAGAACGGTTGACGTTCACGTTAAGCGTTTGCGTGAAAAGCTTGAGGGCATCAGCGACAAATGGATTCTTAAAACCGTTTGGGGCGTTGGATATAAGTTTGAAATTCTTGAATAATTACATAAAAAATAATGGCCGAGTGCTCGGTCGTTATTTTTTTGCAATATCACTTGCAAAAATGGATAAAATATGGTAATATATAAAATGGATTAATTTGTGATTGGAGTAAAATATGATTATCGAACTTGAAGAATACAAATATAAATTAATTGGAATGAGAAAGGACATTTCCGAGCTTCACGATGCGCTTCGTATCGCAGAGCTTACAAAACAGGTGAACGAGATGGAAGAAAAAACTCTTGACCCTGATTTTTGGTCGGATCAGACGAACTCATCCAAAATTTTGCAGTCCATAAAGCAGGGCAAGAAAAAGCTCGACGAATTTAACGGTCTTGCACAACGCCTTGAAGACGCAATCGCTCTTGCAGATATGGCTATTGAAGAAAACGAAGAGGGCTATGCTGAGGAAGTAAAGGCAGAGCTTGAATTTATTGAAAAGGAAGAAGAAAGAATGAGAATTGAAATTCTTCTTTCGGGTCAGTATGACAGAAACAACGCAATCGTTTCGTTCCATCCCGGCGCAGGTGGTACCGAGGCACAGGACTGGGCGCAAATGCTTTACAGAATGATTACACGTTGGGCTGAACAGCACGATTATACTGTTAAGCTCCTTGATTGGCTCGACGGTGATGCTGCAGGTATCAAGAGCGCAACTATTATGGTCGAGGGCGAAAATGCCTACGGCTATTTGAAGAGCGAAAACGGAGTTCACCGCCTTGTGCGTGTTTCTCCTTTTGATGCAAACGGCAGACGTCAGACATCATTTGCTTCAATTGAAGTTATGCCCGAATTTGAGGACGACAACACGATTGAGCTTCGTATGGAGGATCTTGAAATAACAGCACACCGTTCAAGTGGTGCAGGCGGTCAGCATATTAATAAAACAGACTCCGCAATCAGAATTTTGCATAAGCCCACGGGCATTGTAGTAGGTTGCCAAACTGAAAGAAGCCAGCTTCAAAACAAGGAAACCGCAATGAAAATGCTCAAATCCAAGCTCCTTGAAATCAAGATCAGAGAAAATCTTGAAAGAGTTGAAGATATTCAGGGCAACAAGGCAAATATTGAGTGGGGATCTCAAATTCGCTCATACGTATTTATGCCCTACACTCTTGCAAAGGATACAAGAACGGGTCACGAAAACGGTAATATTCAAGCAGTTATGGACGGCGACATTGACGGTTTTATTAATGCTTATTTGAAATTTATTACTAAATAAAGGTAAAACGTGATGCCACACGCATTACGTTTTTGCTTGACAAAAATATTATCAATATACAATAAAAATGTTAATATATTTTTTCAAAAGGAGAAAAATATGAAAAGCCGAGTGTTGATGCTCTTTCTTTTGATAATAACAGTTTTATCATCTTTTAACAGCTGCATTTTTTATGATATGTATCAAGAGAAGCAAATGCTGAAAGACCTGCCCAAAATCGAATGCGATACGGACGGAAATTTTATATATAACGGCAGCTCATACTTAGAAACATATCTAAACTATGGAGTTTATTGTTTTATTAATGAGACAGGGCACACAGTTGGGCATTGGGAAGGAGATTTTTCAATACATCCCGTAACTGCTTTTGGAATTGAGGATTTCGGAGAAGATGTTTGCCTTAGAATACTGAGTGAATTCCCTATGCCATCAAGATATTGGTACTATATCAAATCCGATTTTGAATTCCCCGATTATACAACCCTTAAGCCAAGTAATATCTATTTAGGACAACATTACATACATCAAGAAAACGATATTGAAGTAATAAATTTTGCTGAAAGCGATGTGTTGTTGAGAGATATTATGACCGAGGTTGATGAAATTGAGTTTTCCTATGAACAGCGAAAAGGATCCATATACGTATTTTTCAAGGAATACAAAACCATATATCTCGCTGAAACAGATTTATACGATCTTGGCGGAGAATTATTCCTTAAAATAGGTTTTAATTCTGCAAACATTAAGTTTTATAAAATAAATGATAATTATATAGATGTTTTCAAAAATGCTATAAACAGTAAATAAGACAAAGCGTGATGCTGATTGCATCACGCTTTTGTTCTATAAATTCCTATATGTTTGATACATCCATTCCGGAAAATGATAATTTTCAAGCGACTCACTCAAAATAAAGCACAAAAAATAAACCGTTACACACGCAAAAAGGAGAGCTGTTGAACGACTTTTGTCTTTATCCGCCATATCACACATATTGTTTTTCATACCCCACCACCTTTTGTTTAATTATATTCACTTTTGGTGGGAAAATGAGTGGCAAATCACAAGATTATTGGCGATTTTTTTATATAAAATCCGCTTTCCTTCTTATTGTTAAAGCACAGAGTATAAAGAGCATCTGCCTTTTTGGAAAGTTCAAATTGGCCATTTCCCTCAGCATCCGAGGGCTTGGTTATTACCTTGATTCCATTTGCATTTTTGCGAATTGAGGAAAGATATTCCCTGCCTTTTTTATTTGCGCCAAGTAAAACGGTATAGCTTGGTAAGGCATCAATATCACTTTGCTTTATTCCAAGCAAAATATACAAAACAGCTCTTCTTATTGCGCTTTTAGTATATTTTTTGGTTTGCAATTTTTCTTCAAACCCGTCAAATGAGGCGCTCTCGTTAGCTGTAGCGAGAATTCTGTTAACAAGTCCCGTATCACTTATTGCAACATCGAGCTTTTCACTGTCAATAAGACGCAAAGTAAGTAAAATTCCATCTTTGACTTTATCAAAATCAGCAAGGGAAACATTCTTCAAAATTTCATATACAGAATGAGGGACAAAGCTTGAAATTTGCTCTGTATTACCTTTTTTAATCGCTTCTCTTACAGCACTTGCGCTTGGAAAATCTCCCGCAAAAAGCTCGGTATCAAGGTATGCACTTCCCTCTCGCTTTATGGGATAAATTTTGATATCATATCCATTTTTGATGATCGCCTTAGTATATTCAATACCCAAGATATCATTTGACAGTATATTATCCTCGCCCGTTTTTTTCGCAAGAAGCTCAAAATAAGCACCTGCGCTGCCTGCGTTTTGGGAAAGTGTCGCACACTCACTCCTGAATTCATCAGATGCAGCAATTCTTGCAATTTTTATTATCTTTTCGGCGTCTGCACTTTCGGAGCCAAATGACAGCTTGTTCACTCCAAGCTGCGCAAGAATTTTTACCGCAGCTGCTGCAAAATACTCTGCACTTGCAAGACAAAAAGGCACGGGCAACTCAACTACAAGGTCGGCTCCGCAATTCAATGCCATTTCGGCACGTACGTATTTGTCGGCAATCGCAATTTCGCCACGTTGAGTAAAATTCCCACTCATAACGCAAATTATCGGCTCGTCCGAAGCCCTTTTTATTGTTTCAATCTGGTGCAAATGTCCGTTGTGAAACGGATTGTATTCGCAAACTATTCCAAAAGCCATTTTAATTCCCCTTTTTTGAAAAATCTATTGAAATTATATAAAATATGGTGTATAATAATCGTATGAATAAAATTTTTGGAGGTTCATTTTATGAATGTTCTCGTTGTAAATGCGGGCTCAAGCTCGCTTAAATATCAGCTTTTTGATACCACTAACGGAAGTGTTATTGCAAAAGGTCTTTGCGAAAGAATAGGTATCGACGGCAAGCTCACTCACAAGCAGCTTGTTAAGGGTGTTACCTACTCTGCTGACATCGCAATGCCCAATCACACCGTTGCTATGCAGGCAGTTGTTGATGCACTTGTTCACGCTGAACACGGTTGCATCTCCTCAATGAGTGAAATCGAAGCAGTTGGCCACAGAGCCGTTCACGGCGGTCAGTATTTCTCACAGTCAGTTATTCTCACAGATGAAATTTATGAAATAATCGATAAGAAGTGCCGTGATCTTGCTCCTCTTCACACTCCTGCATCTCTTCAGGGTATTCAGGCTTGTCTTGATATTCTTCCCAATACTCCTCAGGCGCTCGTTTTCGATACTGCTTTCCATCAAACAATGCCCGAGGAAGCATATATGTACGGTGTTTCTTATGACCTTTATGAAGAATACGGAATCCGCCGCTACGGTATGCACGGAACATCCCACCGCTTTGTTGCAGGCGAAATGATTAAGCTTCTTGGCGGCAATGCCGAGGGTACAAAGATAGTTACCTGCCATCTTGGTAACGGATCATCCATAAGCGCTGTTAAGGACGGCAAGTGCATTGATACAACAATGGGCTTTACACCCTTGGCAGGTACAATTATGGGTACTCGTTGCGGTGACATCGACCCTGCTCTTGTAACATATATTATGGAAAAGAAGGGCTACTCAATTGATGAGGTTAACAGCTACCTCAACAAGAAATGCGGTTTCCTTGGTATTTCCGGTGTATCATCCGACTGCCGTGACCTTGAAGCAGCAGCAAAAGATGGTAATCACAGAGCACAGCTTGCTATGGATATTCTTATTTACCAGATCAAGAAATATATCGGCTCATTCGCAGCAGCTATGGGCGGACTTGATGCAGTTGTATTCACAGCAGGTATCGGCGAAAACACACCCAATATTCGTGAAGGCGCGCTCGCAGGTCTTGAATTCCTCGGTATTGAGCTTAACAAAGAGATCAATGCCGGAACAAGAGGTTCTTCCGGTGTAACAAAGCTTTCAACAGACTCTTCTAAGGTTGCAGTTTATATGATCCCCACAAACGAGGAGCTTGTAATCGCACAGGATACAGAAGCACTTGTTAAAGCACTTTAATATTTGATTTTTACGGTTGCCACAAAAGTGGCAACCGTTTTATTTTTGGTTGAAATGAGGTTATTTCTTAAATCTCGGCATTTTTCTGACTTGCTTTTTTGCATAGTCCTCGTGCATAAGAGAAGAAAACTTTTCTTCTTTTTCGGGATAATTAAGCGCCATATACTGATACAAAAGCGCATAGGCATCATTTTGTGAAATTTTCCTGATGCTTCGTCCATCACGGTCTGCAATAAAATTGCGAAGTCCAAGATAAAAATCAAAAGGTGATTTCACTCCTTCAAGAGCATATGCAAGTGAGGCATCAAATCCTCCACCCTCTCTGTAACGGTCAAGGATATCGGCAATTTCTTGAAGCAAGGATAACTCTTCAAAGCTCATCCAATTTGATTTAAGCACCGTATAGGGTGCTTTTTTTGATGCTACGTAGCCATATTCATCTGCCCTGTTGCGAAGCTGCGTTCCGTATAACAGCTTCAAAAATCCGAGTTGAAGCATATCGCACGCAAAATAGGATTCATCAAACGAGCGCTTAAAACTCGCCATATCCTCATAGGGCAAGCCGGCGATCAGATCCAGATGGACGTGAATATTGCCGAGCGCCTTTATGCGCGAGGATGCAGAGATGATTTTTTGAGCATCAAGATGACGGGAAATCGTTTCAAGTGTTTCACAGTTTGTGCTTTGAAGTCCGATTTCAAGCTGAATCTTGCCCTTGGGCATCTTCTCAAAGATCTTAAAGCTATCTTCATTCAAAAGATTTGCGCAAATCTCAAAATGATAGTTTTTCGTAAACTCATCCGACAAAAGCGCACACCAGATTTCGTTTGCCCTCTTTATATCAAAATTAAAGGTTCTGTCAACAAATTTGATTATCTTGATTTTGGAATCAAGTGCTTCAAACGCACGCAGATCGGCAAGAGTTTGCTCCACGCTTTTGGCTCTTACTCCCCACGTTACCGACGAAAGACAATAGGCACATCTGTACGGGCATCCTCGGCTCGACTCATAATAAAGCATTGTCCCACTTTCAAAATCGCCCTCACGGTAAAGTATGCCCTCGTCGTTCATAACTTTTGGAACACCTCCGTCAATTATCCTGTTTATCTCTTTACCGTTTTTTATAGAATCGCATATTGCCACGATTGCATCCTCACCCTCGCCGCAAACGATACAGTCAACAAAGCTGAAATCAAATCTTTCACAGTTGAAGGATACCTCAGGGCCACCGAAAACGATTTTGGAATCGGGCAAAAGTGCCTTCAAATCAGCTGCAATATCAAGCATTGATGCAATGTTCCATATATAACAGGAAAAGCTGTAAACGTCTGCCCTCTCCCCAACAAGACGGGCGAGAATTGACGAATTCATATCTCTTAGATTGTATTCACAGATAACGGTTTCATATCCTGCATTTTCAAGAGGCGCTCTGAGACATCTAAGCGCCAGACACGTATGTGAATATGAACCGTTAAGACCAAATAATACGACTTTCATTTTTACTCCGTTATTAATTGAATTTCCACATACATTATACCACCTTTTTTTGCTTTTTCAATTATTTTAGAAAATTTTATTACAAAACTCACGTGTGAATTGTTCTTTTGCGTCAAAATCCATAGCCGAACCATATATTTCTTCTAAAATAAAGTGATATTTTTTAATACCTTCAAATTCTTCAAGCGCCAGATTCAGAATGCTGTCCCTGACACGAACAACAGAACGGTACTGTTGTCTTATTTTACCAATCGCACCGCCGTCAACAAAGCGCTTCATATTGATGGAACGGGCGTCGCTTGTTTCATTCGATATTTCGAACGTAAGACCGCTTGACTTTGCGCAAAGAATATCAATTCTTTCCTTGATTATCGGATTATTTGAAATACGGAGATTTACACCCTTTTCTTTCATAGATTTATATATTTCACGCATCATAAAATGTGCGCTTTCAAAATAGTCGTTCACCGTGTAATATATACTCGCATTTTGGAAATAAGTATCAAATGAAGATAATCCACGCATACCGATAGCACGGGCAAGAAGATGTTCCTCTTCCCCGTTCTCTCTTTCAAGTCCGTCTGAAAATCTTTTTGCATATTTTTTAATCTTATCAAGCTTTAAGCAGGGTGCAACAATATCCGAAATATTCTCGCTAAGCTCCTTATATGCTTTAAGATCGGCATAAGCTCTTTTGAAGCCCCTTTGCTTTTCTTTAGATATATTTTCAATCAGCTTGCGGCTTGAAGTCAGTAACCGTTCATCCAAAAAATCGGCAAGATTTACAAAGCTTTCAACTGCACCGATAAATCTTGGCTCATAAACGTGAGGCGAGGTTCCGTCAAGCACGGCAATTTTTGATTCGTTTATAATTATTCCGTCAAGACTGCTTGAGTCAGATGAACAATAAATATATCTGACGCTGAAGCCGTTAAGCTCGGCACTTTTGGCAACTTCCTTCATAAAAAATGCCTTTCCCGTTCCCGAGCCGCCTTTTATTACGTATATCTTATATAGATTTTGAGGATCAAAAATCTCATCATAATAAGAGCAAAATCCTTCACTTGAATTTGATGCGGCAAAATAATTTTCGTACATATTACCCTCCATAAATTTATTACAATATAAATCTATGAAAAAAACCGACGATTAGTTCAAAATCGTCGGTTTTTTGTTTATTTTTTATATTTCACGAAGCTTTGCAATCTTTTCGGCATTGGGAGTTACATAAGCTGTCCAGTTTGTATGGTATATTACAAGACCGGGGTTGGCTCCCTGAATTTTCTTGACGTTCTTGGCAAAAGTATAGTCAACGGGTACGTTAACTCCCCCCTGAACGCTCGAATAATATGCAGCAATTTCAGCCGCCTCCGTAAAGTTAATACTGTCGGGCTCCTCTCCGTTACAGAGCATTACCACGTGACTGCCCGCCTTGTTTTTAACGTGGAACCAATAATCGCTCTTGTGTGCAAGATTAAAGGTAATATTCTCGTTCTGAATATTATTCTTACCGCACAAAACTGTATATCCGTCAGTTGTCCTAAACCTCATAAACGAAGTGCTCTTTCTCTTTTGAGGTCGGTAGTTCTTCATTTTTGAAGCATAACCGGAGGTGTAGAGCTCATCACGAATTTCAACGAGGTCACTTGTATTTTCTGCATGTGCAAGCGCATCAAAAACCGAATAAATATAATCGAGCTCCCTTTGCGCCTTTTCAAGCTGAACTGCAAGCTCCTTTTCGGCATTTTTGCATTTGTTGTATTTCTTATACATTCTTTGCGCATTTGCCGAGGGAGACAGTCTTGAATCAAGCTCAATAACCACCTTATCATAGGTTCCGTCCTGCTCGTTATATGCCTCATAGTCGATAAGCTCAACACGTTTCATTCCTCGCTCTATGGCATAGATATTGCCAATGATGAGATCACCCTGCTTTTTATATTTATCACCCTGCCTGCATTCTTCAAGCTCGATTCTTTGCTTGTCCATTTTTTTAAGAAGTCTTGTTTCGGAATTGGTGAGTATTTTCAAAATATCGGTTGCCTTTTGTTTAACTCTGACTTCCCTATCCTTGCCTTCAAAAAAGGCGTCTATCATCTTCGAGGGGCTTTCAAAATCTCTTATTTCAAGTCCGCTGTAATGCGTCAGTCGGCAAAATGCGTATTCAACTGCACGCTCACCGTCAAAAACCGTTGTCGGATGATAGTCATTGTTTTTAATATGGTCTGTTATTTCGCAAAATGCCCTATACAGCTTTTCGCAAGGACAATTTCGCAAGGTTGCGTCAATATCCGAACAGGCGCGGTATGAAATTTCTCTTGCAACGGCGCTTGAAATTCCAAGAAAATTAGAAATTATGAATTTATCTGCTCTGTGGTCGGCAAGAGCATCATCATAAAGAGCAAAAAACTCTTCCTTTGTACATTCAAGAGGATCGTTTTTATCTTGCTTTGGAGGAAGCTCATAGAACATTCCGGGCAAAACCTGACGCAATGAGCTTGTGGTGAAATCCACCGTTTTCAATGCTGAAATTATACGTTTTTCAGCATCAAGAAATATGAGATTTGAATACTTGCCCATAAGCTCTGCAACAAGATAGCATCTTGTATCAAATCCCATCTCATCACGGGTGTCGAACGAGAGCATAATCGCTCTTTCAAATCCAAGCTGTTCAATATCCGCAAGCTTTGCGCCCTGCAAATGCTTGCGAAGAAGCACACAGAACATTGGGGGATTTTGAGGATTTTCTTTGGCTATCTCGGTAAATCCGATTCGTGGATTGTTAGATCCCGCATTTATCAGCAATCTTTTTCCGCCCGCAAGAGATCTTATCTGAATATGAATTTCGTCCCTATCCGGTTGATAAACCTTTTCAACACGTGCGCCACGTGAAAGTGACAGTATCTCATGCGTCATACAGGACAGCATACCTGCATCAAATGCCATAAATATTCCCCCCTTTCAAATCGATATAGAACATTGTAACATAAATCGAAGAAAAATACAAGAAGAAAAAGCCCTATTTCTTCAAAAAACGGGGCTTTTATGCTTTTAAGAGTTTTTTCTGATTATTATTTCAAGTACTGAGTCAAGGAATACAGCATATTGGCTACCTGTGAGCGAGTAATACTTGAATTCGGTGAAATTGCACCGTCCACACTCGTCAGTATTCCAAGATCGTTAAGAACGTATATTGCATCGTGCGCCCACGCAGGTATATCGTTTCTGTCTGGGAAGATCGGCTTGACCGTTGGCACCTCTCCATCAACAATCTTGCTGACAATCAATGCCGCTTCTGCTCGTGTTATCTCACGGTTGGGTTCAAAGAGATATTCGCCACTTGAATTAACTGCGCCACTGACAAGTCCCATCTCACGTGCCTTCTTCACATATCCCTTCATACTTGCAGGAATTTCAGAGTCATCATCAAATCCCGTATCAAACACATTTTCAACCTTATTCTGGCCGATAGCATTCATAAGCATCACTACAAAATCAATGCGACTGACCTCCTTATCGGGCATAAAATAAGTATTATTTCCGATATTTGTGCCACTCATAACACCTTTTTCTGTCATAGTCATTGCTGCGTGATGATCTCTGTGCCCTTGCATATCACAATAAACTATATCGCTTTGAAGCTTTTCAACCGTCAGTTTAACCCACTTTGATTCAGAGTAATTTCCGTATTTATCGACTGCAACGTATTCAAATTTATCTTCACCGAAATACCTGCCCTGAGGAGTGTATGTGTATTCACCCGTATTGCAGTCAAAATCAAGAACTCCGTTTTTGGCATAGCAGACAATTTCATATCTCAGCTCGTCACCGTCAGCATCATAGCCACCTACCTTGCCGTAAACGGAAATGGTTTGATGGGTGCTTACCGAAAAGGTTCGCTCATCCTCCAGAGAAAGCGTGGGTGCTGTATTTTCACGAGCCAAAAAATACAAATTGCACGTCATTTCGTATTCTCCGCCATTGACCTTAAATTTGAATGACGATTGCTTTATTTCATTGTTTGCGGCTCTGTAATTAAGCAGATTCAGATTCTCTTTGGATATAGTTTGCCCCGCATTGACGTTAACGTCCCCAAGGCAGAGGCATCCATCGGTAAGCTCCGGAACCTTTGTAACGGTAATATGACTGATATTGGCAACGTTCAGATATTTTTCAAAATCGTCAGCAGAAAAAACGATTTTGTTGTTTACCGTTGCGCATTTTGCCATATCATTTTTTGAAGCTATTACGTTAAGGCCGCTTGACACGTCAAGTGTGGCGCTGCTGTTCTGCGCTCTTATAATACCGATAACGGTAAACAGAAATGCCATCGCAATAAGGGAAAAAGTAATAAATCTTTTCATAAAATTCCTCTCTGTAAAGTTAACTTACTAAATTATATATTTTCAAAAGAAATTTTATGCAAAAAAGTGGGCAAATATTGTAATTGGCTGAGATTTGGTGTATAATATAAGCACTAACAAGTTAAGGAGGCAAAAATGAGATTTGAAAACGAATTCGTCGGGCTCACGGTCAAAGAGATACTTATAAATGAACTCGGATTTTCAAAAAGAGCAATCACCTCCTTAAAATCCCGTGAGGACGGAATACTGATAAACGGAAGTCACGCAACGGTGCGTGCGAAAATAAAAGAAAATGACGTTTTGGTTATAAACTGTGATGACGTTGACAACAATCAAGATAAGCTGATTCCCTCATCCGTTCTTCCCGAGATAATTTATGAGGACGAGGATATAATTGCAGTTAACAAACCCCCTTTTATGCCCACTCATCAATCGCAAGGGCATTTTTATGACACCTTGGCAAATTCCCTTGCCTACTATTTTTCGCAGCAAAGCCGCCCGTTTGTCTTTCGCTCTGTTAACAGACTTGACAGAAATACAAGCGGTATAGTACTTGTTGCGAAAAACAGACTTGCATCCTCAAAGCTGTCAAATCAGATGAAAAATGACGGAATAAGCAAAAACTATATTGCCATTTTACAGGGTGAGCTTAGTCTTGATGAAGGAATTATTCAAACGTACATACGTCGCAAAGAAAAAAGTATTATTCTGCGTGAGGTCTGTGAAAAAACCGAGGACTCTAAGATTGCAATCACCTCATACCGTGTTTTAGCAAAGAAAAACGGTATGTCACTTGTTATTGCAACTCCAATTACGGGCAGAACACATCAGCTTCGCATTCACTTTGCTCACCTTGGCGCACAGATACTTGGTGACGATCTGTACGGAAGCGCATCCGATCTTATCGACCGTCACGCTCTGCACGCATATAAGCTCAGCTTCAAGCACCCGATAACTCAGAAAGAAACCGAGCTTTTTGCCCCCGTACCAAATGATATGAACAAGATAATTCAAAAATATTTTGGAAAGGATATTATTGATAATGGAACAAGAAAACAGAATTAAAATACCGAAAGTTTCATACGTATTTTTCGGAATAACCCTCTTGGCAATTATCACCTATATAATTGCAATTGTTAACACACCGTTTGCCGATTTCTTTAACAGACATATATCGTCCGTTTTTCGTGGAATTTTAGCCACGCTGACTAATATTCTTCCCCTATCCCTTGCCGAATTACTTATTATTTCTTCCCCCGTAATTCTGTTTTTCATAATCAGAATAGCTCTCAAAAAATACGGCAAAAGTTGGAGGGACGTGGGTATTTTTTGTATTATTGTGCTTTCAATAATTACAATGCTTTTAAGTACCTTCATCTTCGTTTTCGGAATAGGATATTATACAAGCGGACTTGACGTAAAATTAGAGCTTGACAAAAAGGAAGTAAGTACGAAAGATCTTTCGCAAACAGCCGACTGGTTGATCGAAGAATTAAATGCTTCTGTTGATACTGTCAATTTTCAAGAAAAAGGTCCGTCAATAAATCCTCACACAATTCGTGAAACGAATAATATTCTGCTCAGTTCCTATGATTCAATGAGTGATAAGTATGATTTCCTTCCAAAGCTCACTTCCTACGTAAAGCCGGTAATTCTGAGTAAACCAATGACCTATACGCATATTTCGGGAGTATATACTCACTTTACGGGAGAAGCTAACGTAAATACAAACGGCCCCGATTATTCTATTCCTTATACCATTGCGCACGAGCTTGCTCATCAAAGAGGAATAGCGCGTGAGGACGAGGCAAACTTTATTGCGTTTTTGGTGTGCATCAACTCAAATGACGCATATATACAGTATTGCGGATATATGAATCTTTGCGAATATGTTCTTAATGCGCTTTACACTGCTGACGCAAAGCTGTATGAAGAAACGTACGTAAAGCTTGACAAGCGTGTACTTTATGAAATGAACGCCACCTACGATTTCTATGAAAAGTATCAGGATAACATTGTGGGTGAGATCAGCGGTGCAATAAACGATGCATATCTCCAAGCTAACGGAACAGAGGGTACAAAGAGCTATGGCCTTGTGGTTGACCTTGCAGTTGCATATTTTCACAAAGAAATTGAAAATTGAATATCATATTAAAGGAATTTATTTTAGAATTAATAAATTATTCATTAAATCTTAAAAAAACTATTCCATTTTTGGCAGTTATATGTTATACTATGTTTATAGATATAAGAGAATATAACTGCCAATCTTTTTTGGAGGATTACATATGGAGAAAATAATAATCAACGGTGGTAAGGAGCTGCACGGCGACGTATATATCAACGGTATGAAAAACGCTGCCCTTCCAATAATTTTTGCAACCATCCTCACATCCGATAAATGCGTAATAGAGAACGTTCCCAAGGTAAGTGACATTACTATGTCATTCGATATTCTTCGTGCTATGGGAGCAAAAATAAAATATCTTAATGAAACGACCGTATCAATAGACACAAAAAATCTTAAAGGCGGTGACACTCCCTTTGAGCTTGTTTCAAAAATGAGGGGTTCCACCTATCTTCTCGGTGCCGAGCTTGCAAGATTTCACAGCTCAAAGGTTGCATTCCCCGGTGGCTGTAATTTCGGAACAAGACCGATAGATATGCACATCAAGGGCTTTGAAGCGCTTGGAGCAACCGTTTCTCAGGATGAAAACTACGTTTATGCCGAAGCACCAAACGGTCTTTGTGCCAATTCCATTTATTTTGATATAGTTTCTGTTGGCGCAACCGTAAATATTATGCTTGCGGCAACCTTGGCAGAGGGACAGACAATTATTGAAAATGCTGCCCGTGAGCCCCATATAGTTGACCTTGCAAACTTCCTTAACACCTGCGGCGCTGATATTAAGGGCGCAGGTACGGGCATTATCAAAATAAACGGTGTGCCAAAGCTCCACGGATGCGTTTACGATATAATTCCCGATATGATTGAAGCCGGCTCGTATATGTGTGCTGTTGCGGCTACGGGCGGTGAGGTTAATATCAAGAACGTTATTCCCAAGCACCTTGAAATTATTTCTACCAAGCTCGTTGAAATGGGCGTTGAGATTGAAACCTATGACGATTATCTTACCGTTCGTTCAACGGGTAAGTTAAAACCCACCAATATTCAAACTCTTCCCTATCCGGGTTTCCCGACGGATATGCATCCGCAGTTTTCAACGTTGCTAGCAATTGCCGACGGTGAAAGCACGGTCTATGAAACGATTTGGAAAAACCGCTTCAAATACGTTCACGAGCTTGAAAAAATGGGAGCTAACGTTATGGTAAACGAACCCTTTGCCGCATTTAAGGGAGTTGAAAAGCTCCACGGTGCATCAGTTCGCTCAGTTGACCTGAGAGCAGGCGCCGCAATAGTTATTGCAGGTCTTGTTGCCGAGGGAACAACAGAGGTGACCGATATTTTCACCATTGAACGTGGCTATCTTGATATTGTCGGCAAGCTCCGTGAGCTTGGCGCTGACATCTCAAAGGTATATATTGACGAAAATGCCTTCATTTAACGCAAAATAAAAATCCCCCAAGCACTCGTTTGGGGGATAGTTTTATTTAATCAAAAAATTTTGTTACTTCTTCTGCAAACAGATGTCCAAGCTTTATCTGACTCATTGAATCATAGTGAGCAAGATCGGGATTATCATACGGCTCCGCAGAACAGGAAAGTCCGTGAGAAAGAGTATCTACAACCACATTGATTGACGAAGAATCTGCCACCGCTTTTTTAGAAGCATTTACCAAATCGCAATATACCCAATAAGCAGGGTTGTCTGCAATATATGCATCAACAAAGGCAATACCGTCGTTTGAAGCATAATCTTCAAATTCTTTTCTTATATCCTTAATAAAATTATTCAAATGCTTTTCATAGTCCTCTGCGTCATCAACACTGAACGAATCGGATTCGCCCTGCATCCAGCACATTGCCTCAATTTTAATGTTGTAATTCTTACTTTCGAGATAATCTATACTACTGTGAACAAAACCGATAAACTTATTGTAAAGGTCACCTGTTTTTCCCCAGCTTGACGGAGAGAGCCACTGTTCAAAAAGGTTTGTACCTCCCCACGCACATTTGATAATAAAAATTGTTTCGTTTGGATAAAGTTCGCTAAGCTTTTCTGCAAGTCCAAGCTCAGGGCCAAAGCATTTGTCCATCTCTCCTTGCAGTGTAGCGCAATTTACAAATCCACCGGACATTTTAGCTCCCGAAAGATAGTTGATGTAAACGTTGTCATAGCCATTTTTATATTCTTCATACTTTTCCTTTGAAACGTTCATTTCCAAATAATCGTCACGGCTGCATCCCGATGCGTTGGACTGTCCGCCGAGAAGGACTATTCTTGCCTGTTTGCCTTCTCCCTCAGGCAAGGTATCGTTTACGTTATATCTCACTTTTTCATCACCAAATGAACAGCTCGCCAATAATACAGCCGAAATCAACATCACACTGATTATTACTGCCAAAGATTTAATAATTCTCGGATTTTTCACAATAAATACCTTCCTTTTTTTATAGTACACAATAAATATAACATATTTTCTCTTAATATGCAACAAAAAATTCCAAACGGAAATAATAAATTGATTATAATAAATTAGCTATAAATATGCCCTTAATATTGACTTTTATCAGAAAATATGATAAAATGTTATGTTAGTAATAAATATAATTATATAAAATACAGGAGACAATAAAATGAAGAAAAGAATGATTTTAGTAACGTCACCTCCGGCATCCGGCAAAACGTTCGTTTCACAACAGCTTGCTAAAAAGCTCCCACATATCGTTTATCTTGATAAGGACGCTCTTATTCCCCTTTCAAACAGAATTTTCCACGTTGCAGGTCAGGAGAATAACCGTTCGTCCGATTTCTTTGAGGAGCATATCAGAAACTTTGAATATGAAGCAATTCTTGATATTGGTTTTGAGGCGCTTGAATATGAAGATCTCGTTCTTATCAATGCACCCTTTACCCGTGAAGTCAGAGATAACGAATACATTAAAAATCTTAGAACAAAGCTATCAAAACGAGGTGCTGAGCTTGTAGTAATCTGGGTTGTAACCGATATTGAGGTCAGCCGCAAGAGAATGATTGCAAGAAATTCACCAAGAGATACTTGGAAGCTCGCTAACTGGGATAAATACGTTGCCGGCAGAGATTACTCCACCCCCGACCTTCCCGCACTTTCGGGCTGTCTTGTAAAATTCTTTAACTCTAATACAGTTGAATTCAACGATTCAATGGAGAGAATTACAAAATTCCTTCTTGAAGATTAATTTTAATCTATTTTTGGGGAGAAAAATATGAACGAAGTTTTTGAAAGAATTAAAGAGCTGAGAAAGACGCTTTCATATCACGCAAAAAGATATTACGTTTATGACGATCCGGAAATTTCGGACTTTGAATATGACCGTCTTTATGCAGAGCTTGTTCGTCTTGAAGAAGAAAATCCACAGTATTTTGATCCCACCTCGCCTACTTGCCGTGTAGGCGGTAAACCGCTTGATAAATTCGAAAAGGTTACCCATACGGTGCAGATGAATTCCCTCTCAGACGTATTTGACTATGAAGAAATAAAAGAATTCGTTGACAGAATGGCAGGCATTGTTGAAAATCCGGTTTTTTCGGTTGAGCCCAAAATTGACGGACTTTCAGTTGCCCTCACCTATGAAAACGGTGTTCTTATTAACGGGGCAACCCGTGGCGACGGCACTGTCGGCGAGGACGTAACACAAAATATTAAAACCATAAATTCAATTCCTCTTTCAATAGAAGCTCCCCTTTCTTTTTGCCTCAGAGGTGAGGTATATATGCCAAGAAAGGTATTCTATGCATTGAATACCGAGCGTGAAAAGAACGGACAGCAGCTGCTTGCAAATCCAAGAAATGCCGCTGCCGGTTCACTCCGTCAGCTTGATCCTAAGATTTGTGCTGAAAGAAAGCTTGACATTTTTATTTTCAATCTTCAATCGGGAGATGTTTTCGGCGACGGAAATGTACCGACTTCTCACACTCACACTCTTGATACTGTCAAGGATCTTGGATTTACGGTTCTTCGTGACAGAGTATGCGTTTCTTCTTATGAAGAAATCATCGCTCACATTGAAAAGCTTGGCAGTATGCGTGACGATCTTCCCTATGACATTGACGGGGTTGTTATTAAAATTGACAATCTTTCTGACAGAGTTAAAATCGGTGAGGGCACAAATACTCCCAAATGGGCGGTTGCATATAAATTCCCCCCCGAAGAAAAACAAACGAAGCTCGTTGATATAACGATCGCAGTGGGCAGAACGGGAGTTCTCACCCCAACCGCCATCCTTGAACCTGTGCGTCTTGCGGGCACAAGCGTTTCCCGTGCGACCTTGCACAATCTTGATTTCATTCGTGAGAGAGATATAAAACTCGGCGATACGGTAACCGTCAGAAAAGCGGGCGACATTATCCCCGAGGTACTTTGCGCCCACGCAGACAAGCGTGACGGAAGCGAGACAGAGTTCTATATGCCATCTCACTGTCCTTCTTGCGGAGAGCCCGTTGTGCGTGATGATAATGACGGTGCAGCAATACGCTGCACAAATTCATCCTGTCCCGCTCAACTTTCACGTAGCATTGAGCATTTTGCGTCCAAGGGTGCTATGAACATTGACGGACTTGGCCCACAGATCGTCAACGCACTTCTTGACAATAAATTGATCAAAGATTGCGCAGATCTTTATACTCTTGACGTTCAAAGTGTTTCAAAGATTGAACGAATGGGTAAAAAAAGTGCGCAAAATCTTATTAATTCCATCAATAATTCAAAAAATGCAGGTCTCGAACGCCTCACCTATGCCCTTGGTATAAGAAATATCGGCGAGGTTGCGGCAGAATCTCTTGCAAGCAGATACAAGACGCTTGAAGCACTTATGCTCGCCACCCGTGATGAGCTTTGCGAAATTCAGGACTTCGGTGAAATAACCGCTGATTGCGTTGTTGATTTTTTCTCACACGAGCAAAACATTGAGCTTTGCAATAAGCTTATCTCTCTTGGCCTCAACACAAGCTCCACCTTCGTTCAACTTGACAATCGCTTTGAAGGTCTCACCTTCGTTCTTACGGGAACATTGCCATCAATGAGCAGAGATACTGCAAGCAATATGATCAAGGACAGGGGCGGCAAGGTAGCTGGCTCCGTATCCGGTAAAACAAGCTACGTTCTTGCTGGCGAGGATGCGGGAAGTAAGCTCGTCAAAGCAAAGAATCTTGGAATCAGCATTATTGATGAAGAAGAATTTCTTAAAATGTGTAACTGATATTTTGTTATAGTAGCCCCGTATATTGCAGTATTCCATTGTAAATACCCTCTGCAAAAA
Source organism: Eubacteriales bacterium (assembly GCA_045606265.1). Classification (GTDB taxonomy): domain Bacteria; phylum Bacillota; class Clostridia; order Oscillospirales; family CAG-272; genus RGIG4608. The sequence continues at coordinate 20,804 of JAZURO010000114.1, read as the reverse complement.
GTCCGGGGCTATTGTTCATAAGAGATGCATCCCCCGGATTTGAAATAAATCCCATTTCAACAAGTACGGCAGGCATTCTCGTTTTTCTGAGAACGTAAAGGCCGGGGCGCTCTACTATTCCTCTGTTGCGTAATCCCGTTATTCTGTTCAACCAAACTAAAATATCCTCTCCAAGCTCGCTTGCAACACTCGGCTCATCATAAACTAGTGCTTCACTACCAGAAACCGACGAATTGCTTGAAGCATTCGTATGCAGACTGATAAAATAATCGGCACCAAATGCGTTTGCCTCGTCAACTCGAATTCTTAGACTGCTTGCATTCGAAGTCCCGAGTGAGCTTTCAGGTGTCGGACGTGAAACTCTGACGTCAAAATTTCCGTTCTGACGCAAAAGAGCTGCAAGACGAATCCCTATCTCATAGGTGATGTCCTGCTCAATGTATCCGTTACCCTCGGCGCCTGCATTTGGAGATGCAGGGTTGTGTCCCTGATCTATATATACTTTTATAGCCATAACTAACCCCCAACTTTTCATTAATATCATTCTATGAATCAACACAATTTGTGTGAAAGGAGTAATATGAGCAGCATAAAATCCACTAATACGGATTATGAAAAAAATAAAATAGAAAAAGGAATGCTCTATCTTGTGGCAACTCCCATCGGAAACCTTGCAGATCTCTCTGACCGTGCGATAAAGGTGCTTTCAGAGGTAGATTTTATCGCAGCCGAGGATACGAGAAATTCATTAAAGCTCCTTTCCTATCTTGAAATAAGCAAACCAATGGTGTCGTATTTCGAACACAACAAGCGTGAACGAGGACAAGTTATTGTCGATCGTCTTAAAAACGGTGAAAGCTGTGCGCTAATCACTGATGCGGGAACTCCCGCAATAAGCGATCCCGGTGAAGATATTGTGGCTCTTTGCGCAGAGCAAAACGTTCCCGTGACCTCAATTCCGGGTGCGTGCGCAGGCATTGTGGCACTCACTCTTTCAGGGCTACCAACGGGAAGATTTTGTTTCGAGGGCTTTCTATCGGCTAACAAGGGCGAGCGCCGTGAACGTCTTTTGGAGCTTGAAAATGAAAAGCGAACAATGATTTTTCACGAGGCGCCTCATAAATTGAAGGCAACACTTGAAGATATGAAAAACTCATTCGGCGAGGATAGAAGAATCTCACTTTGCCGAGAACTGACCAAGAAAAACGAGGAGGTTCTGCGTTTAACCCTTGCCTCTGCCGTTGAATACTATGAAAACAACGCCCCACGCGGCGAATACGTGCTTATAGTTGAGGGCAGTAACAAGAAAAAACAAAGTGATGCCTTCTTTGAAAATATGAGCATTGAAGAACACGTGAACTTCTATATTTCAAACGGTCTTTCAAAAATGGACGCAATAAAGAGCTGTGCCAAGGACCGTGGGGTTCACAAAAACGTAATCTATAAAGAAATTTGCAATTAAGGAGTACACCTTATGAAAAAAAGAGTCGGTATTATTGGAGCAACCGGTATGGTTGGTCAAAGATTTCTCACGTTGCTTGAAAATCATCCGTATTTTGAGGTTTGCCTTCTTGCCGCTTCTTCCAGAAGTGCGGGAAAGACTTATGTGGATGCAGTTGGCGAGCGTTGGAAAATGAACACCCCCATTTCCGAGAAATACAAGAATATGACTATTGTTGATGCGCAGAATATAGATGAAATATCAAAATCAGTTGATTTTGTTTTTTGCGCAGTAGATATGAAAAAAGAAGATATACGTGCACTCGAAGAGGCATATGCAAAAGCAGAGATTCCCGTTGTTTCCAATAACTCGGCTCACCGATTTACTCCCGACGTTCCTATGGTGATTCCCGAGGTCAATCCTGAGCATCTTGAAATAATAGAGCATCAGAAAGCCCGTCTTGGAACAAAGAGAGGTTTTATTGCAGTTAAGCCGAATTGTTCAATTCAGTCATACGTGCCTGCTCTCACTCCCCTTCTTTGCTACGAACCGTACGAGATCGTGGCAACCACATATCAGGCAATCTCGGGTGCGGGAAAAACTTTTAACGAATGGCCCGAAATGATTGACAACGTTATTCCCTACATTGGCGGTGAGGAAGAAAAGAGCGAGCAGGAGCCGCTTAAAGTTTGGGGCAAGATCAATAATAATGAGATTGTAAAAGCCGAGCTTCCCGTAATTACTACTCAGTGCATCAGAGTTCCCGTAACCGACGGACATACTGCGGCAGTATTTGTAAAATTCAGAAAGAAGCCCTCAAAGGAAGAAATTATTTCCGCTTGGGCAAATTTTGAGGGAGAGCCCCAGAAGCTTGAGCTTCCCCACGCACCAAAGCAGTTTATTACTTATTTTGAAGAGGATAATCGCCCACAGGCAAAGCTCGACCGTGATATCTACGGTGGAATGGGTGTAACTGTCGGACGCCTTCGTGAAGATCACGTTTACGACTATAAGTTCGTAGGTCTCTCACACAACACTTTAAGAGGAGCTGCGGGCGGCGCCGTTCTTATCGCAGAGCTTCTTTATAAAAAAGGTTATTTTGATTAAAAGGACTAAATTATGACTTTGAAATTAATTCTTGACAGATACGAAGGAAATATCGGTGTTTGTCTTGATTTCGATGACAAACGATATCTCATCTCAAAAGAAATTCTCGGAAATATTCAGGTTAACGATATTTTTAATATCGAATTTGACGGTGAGAGCTTTTCATCCCCCGTTCTCTTAAAAGAAGAAACCGAAAAGAAAAAAGAAGAGGTTTCTCAAAGAATGAGAAGAATCTTTAATATGACAAGACACAGGAGACCTCCTAAAATATGATTGAATTTGATAAAAAAACACAGGATTTTGCTGCTGCAATCCTTTGCTCAGCCAACAATCAGGTGATTAAAAAAGCGGTTTTTTCAAAGCACAAGGACAAAAGCATTACAAAGACCGTTTTGACTCTTAAAAACATTTCGGGTAAGCTATGCCTTCAAGCCGAGAGCTTTCACACGGACAATAAAGCAAAGCACGATAATATCTATCTTGATGACAATGCGCATATCAGACTTTGCTCTCTTATTGATTCCTGCCTGCAAGTTAATTTGATTACAACTGCGGGTGAATGTGAATATAAGGCGGCAAAATCCGGCAAAATAACTCTTATCGGTGTTAGCAGTCTTGTTCAGAGGATAAACTCCGGAAACAATCAAAAAGCTGAGATCGCTGGCAATAATCAAGAGAAGAATCACATAATCACTCCCGATGCTCCATTTCTCAGATATCTTGGAGTAAGCGATAAAAACGGAAGAATTCACGATAAAAAGCAGTCAAAATTTCGTCAAATCAACAAATTTGTTGAAAATGTGCGTGATATTTATCCTCATCTTTCAAGTGATGGCGAGCTTATTGTCTATGACCTATGCTGCGGAAAAAGCTATCTTTCATTCGCTGTTTATCACTATCTAAAAAACGTCCTTGGACGTGACGTTGTTATGTACGGTGTTGATTTGAAATCCGACGTTATAGAATACTGCAATAAAGTGGCTGAGGATATCGGATTTGACAATCTTAAATTTTACTGTGCCGATATAACTAAATACGAATGTAAGAAGAAGCCCGATCTCGTTATCTCCCTTCATGCTTGCGATATTGCAACCGATATTGTAATCGACAAGGCAATAAAAGAGGGGGCGAAGGTGATTTTGTCAACCCCCTGCTGTCACCACGAATTAAACCACACAATAAAGTGCAAGGAGCTTTCATTTGTGACTGAATACTCAATGCTTCGCCAAAAGCTGTGCGATGCGGCAACAGATGCACTTCGCTTAAAGCGACTTGAAGCAAATAACTATTCCTGCATAGCAGTAGAGCTTATTGACCCCGAAGAAACACCCAAAAATATTCTTCTCCGTGCAATAAAAAAGCCGAGCACACCCGCAAATCTAAAAAAAGCAGATGCGGCTGCTCAGGAATATGAAAAAGCAAAAAAATTTTTACTTGGTGAATGATGACTTACAGAACATTCAAATACTTCATAAACAACAATAACCAACCCAATAATGCAAAAATTTTTGACTTGATAAGTACAATTATCAAGTCAAAAATTATATTCATTTTGGGCGAGAAAAAGAGTAATACATCATCCTTTCTCGCTTCAATTATGTCTGCCTGTGAGATGGATTATTACCGTTTTACAAATGATAAAAGTATTGCATTGAACCTCAGGTTTTTGAAAAACAGTACTCCCATTTCAATGGAATCACTTTGCGAAAATGCTGAGAAAATAATTAAATTATCCAAAAAAGCTTTGTCCGGTGACGATTTGTATTTTTTGCTTGCACTCTCCTTTCGGGATACGCAATACACTATAATCGAGTTGGAAGATGAATATTATTATCACATAAAGGATATTTTCCCACCCTTTGCAATAATTCTTGCTACAAATGATGATGAACGCACAAAAAGTATTATTGATACAGCACCCATCGGGACGAAAGAAATAATATCGCTTTCTCAAAAAGATGATTTTGATTACATATCAACCAAGCAAAATGCAAACGGCACAAGAGTAAGCTATGCCTCTCCAAACAAAGTCACAATAAAAGATTCAAATCTGCTTGGTACAAGCTTTTATCACTATTCTTATTTGTATCATATTTCAACTTTGGATATAAACAACGTATCTGTTGCTCATCTTGCCATAGAGTCGGCAAGCATTCTGTTTTCTGCTCCAAGACCGTATATCTACAAGGGGCTCGACAGCGCCCGTGTACCACACGATTTAGAACTATACTCCCTCTCCCCCGCTATTCTTTTTTATGAGGGAGAAAATGATTTTAAGCTGCATCACAGAATAAAAGTCAAAACCGTTTCCGCTTGTGAAGAATTCATTCTTCCAAGTGAGAATACGGTATTCTACGGAAACAAAGCCCACATCAAAGAAATCAAAGAAAAACTCGCTAAAAGATAATATTTTTTGTTTGCTCAACGATATTTGATTTTTCTTTACAAATAATGAAGGCATGTGTTAACTTTTTGTTCACATTTTGGTGTTAAAATATTAATATGTAATTTTAGGAGCATCACTATGAATGATTTGAAAAGTATTATAGCTAAAAATATATCAGACTTACGAAAGGAACGTGGAATGACTCAGCTCCAACTTGCTGAGCATCTCAACTATTCCGACAAGGCAATTTCTAAATGGGAGCGTGGTGAATCTGTTCCCGACATCACGGTTCTTGTGAAAATCGCAGAGCTTTTTTCGGTTACCGTTGACTACATTGTTACAGAGGAACATACCGCAGAACAGATAGAACAGCTTGAGAGCCACGAAAAGCTTAAAGCTAAAAACGCACAAGCATTACATAATAACCGCAAAGCAATAACGGGCATCGCAATTCAAGCAGTATGGCTTGTTGCAATAATCTGCTTTGTCCCAATATCTCTTATATGGCCAAACGGTGACGGCAAGTGGCTCTGCTTCGTATGGGCAGTTCCCGCAAGCGCAATTGTGTGGCTCGTTTTCAACAGCATTTGGTTTAACCAAAGAAGAAATTATTTGATCGTTTCAATCCTTATGTGGTCGATTTTCGCTTGCTTGAATTTCACTCTATCCATTTTTAATATCAATATATATCATATTTATTTGCTTGGCTTGCCCGGTGAATTGATAATCATTCTTTGGTCAATCATCAGGAAAAATCCGAGCAGCAACAAAGAAAAACCTTGATTTTTCAAGGTTTTTTCTTTATTCTACCCACAGTAGAGTTCCTTTAGAGAAAACTCTACTGTGGATTTTTTTATTATAGAATCTATATACTGATAAGTAGGTTGATTATACTTATATTATGATATAAAATTATGTCAAGAATCAATAAGGAGGTATAGTATGAATGTTCTTTACAGCGGCGACTGCAATATTTTGGACGGCGTTATCATATCATCGCTTTCACTCGCTAAATGCGTAAAGGTGCCGTTGCACTTTTATATTCTCACGGCGTCGGTTGAATATGACGGAGTTTACCGTCCTGCTTTACAAGAAGATTTTTGCATATTCCTCGAAAAGCACTTAAAGAAATATAATCCCGAACACACAGTTTGTCTTATCGACATAAGTGAAAATTTCAAAGATCAGCTACCCGACGCAAATATGAATACACGCTTCACTCCCTGCTGTATGCTCAGATTATTTGCAGACGAGATTGAAGCCCTCCCAAGCAAGATACTGTATCTTGACAATGACGTTATTTGCCGAGGTGACCCCCTCCCTTTCTATAATCAGGATATGGGCGACTCCCCAATTGCGGGTATACTTGACTACTACGGTTCCCATTTTTTCAGGCAAAAAATATATAAAAGAGATTATCTTAATTCGGGCGTGCTGCTTTTGAATATGCCGAAAATCAAAGAGAGCAAGCTGTTCGAAAACAGCCGAAATATGTGCATAAATAAAAAGATGTTTATGCCCGATCAATCCGCCTTAAACAAATTATGCAAAAATAAAATAATATGTCCAAGAAAATACAACGAGCAAAGACAACTTAAAGACGATACGGTATTTCAGCATTTCACAACAAGTTTCAGATTTTTCCCCTATTTTCATTCTGTAAACGTGAAGCCCTGGAATATCGACGGTATGCACAATATCTTAAAGCTGCACGCCTACGACTCGCTCTTGGAGGAATATTTGATTATTAAAGAAAAATATGCAAAGGAGACGAAAACTTATGAATAATTATAATGCAATTCCAATTTTCTTTTCAATTGACAACTCTTATGCCCCCTATCTTGCGGTGGCACTCAATTCTGCTATAAAAAACTCATCAAAGAACAGAGATTACAGAGCAATAGTTCTTCACCGTGAGTTGAGTGACGAAAATATGAGTCGCTTGGCAGAGCTTGAAACTGAAAACTTTTCAATTGAGTTCTATGAGATGACACAGGGACTTGATGCTATTACCGACAGGGAGTCAAATTATTTGCGCTGCGACTATTTTACACTCACAATTTATTTCAGACTCTTTATTGCCACAATGTTCAAGGAGCTTGATAAAGCAATATATATCGACAGCGACGTTGTTGTCCTCTCCGATATAGCAGAGCTTTACGATACGGATCTTGGCTCAAATCTTATCGGTGCGTGTCAGGACAAGAGTGTAATTGATGTTCCTCCACTTGCTAAATATATGGAGGAATGCGTGGGAGTAAACAAATACGAATATATCAACTCCGGCGTTCTTTTAATGAATCTCAAGGCGCTTCGTGACTGCAAATTCGACGAGCATTTTTTGAATCTCCTCAACACTTATCACTTTAACAGCATTGCTCCCGATCAGGATTATATCAACGCTATATGCAACGGTAAAATCCACTATCTGAGCGAGGCGTGGGATACAATGCCGAACGATAATGCAAAAGAGGTAACTGATCCAAAGCTCATCCACTACAATCTCTTCTCCAAGCCCTGGTGCTATGACAATATTCAATACGAGGATTATTTCTGGTTCTATGCAGAGGATTCGGGATATCTGAGAGAAATACTTGAAAACAAAAAGGACTATACCGACGTTCAAAAAGACAATGACAGCAAGTGCTTATCAATTCTTATTCAGAACGGTGAACTTTTCTGTGATGACGAAATCACTTTCAAAAAAATGTACGATAAAGGAGTAAAAATAAGAATATGATACTCGGAGGAGATAGATTACCCGTTATCGAGAACATAAGAAAAAATGCAGAAAGCGGTAACTTTCATTCCAAGGTAGAAATTAATGATCCAGTCCTTTCAACTGACGAGGTAAAGAACATAACAAACAATTATCTTCTTTTGCGAAACAGCTTTGGCTATAAATTCAAATCTTTTTTTGCAAGACTTATCGCTAATATCGGCGGTTCTCTAATCAATAAAGATACTGAAATAGTAGGAAATGCTGACACCGACATTTTCAGCAACGGTGTTATTATTACAAGTAATCATTTTTCCCCTCTTGAAAACACCGTAATTCGTGAATTTGCACGCAAAAAAGGCGGTGTAAGAATGAGCGTTGTAAGTCAAGTAACAAACTTTGCTATGGGTGGACTCGTTGGCTTTCTGATGAAATATGCAGACACAATTCCCCTCTCCTTTGACGCAAGATACATTGCCCGTGACCTTATCGGTGTTTTGAAGGAAAAGTTGAATAAGGGCGAGGCAATTCTTATCTATCCCGAACAGGAGATGTGGTTCAATTATCGCAAGCCGCGTCCGCACAAGGAAGGAGCATATCACTTTGCTGCCAAGCTGAACAGACCTATAATTTCTTGCTTTGTTGAAATAATAGATAAGGAAGATATTGACAGACCCGATTTTCATAAAACAAAGTACCGTTTGCACATTCTTGGGGTTATTTATCCCGATGAAAGCAAAACGGTTAAGGAAAATTGCAAGGAAATGTGCGAAAAAGATTATGAGATGAAAAAAAACGCCTATGAAAGTATATACAAAAAGCCACTTTCATACGATTTTGAGTACAGCGATATTGCAGGATGGATAAATAACATATGAGCCGAAACAAAACTCAATATTATTCGAGCTTTGAAGAAGACTTTTTTCAAGCAGATAAGAAATATACACTCGAAAAAGATTATGAGTATATAAAAGCTTCTCTTCCGCACAAAATCTGGGCGTCTCTTTTATACGGAATTGCTCTTATTTTCTCAAATATCTATTGTCGTCTTTTTTTGCACGTGCGCTTCGTTGGAGCAAAGAAGGTGCGCAATCACAAGGGCGGCATGTTTATTTACGGAAATCACACCCAACCCATAGGCGACGTTTTTAATCCTGCTCTTGCCTGCTTCCCAAAAAGGATATACACGGTAGTGAGTCCTGCAAATCTTCATTTGCCCGTTATAGGAAAGCTGTTGCGACCGCTTGGCGCTCTTCCCTTGCCCGATACGATTTCGGGTATGAAGAGCTTCAATAAGGCAATTATGACCCGTGTAAAGGACTCACACCCCATAATAATCTATCCTGAGGCCCATCTATGGGAATATTACACGAAAATAAGACCGTTTGGAGAAGCTGCGTTTTATTATCCGATCAAAGCGGATATGCCCGTGTTTTGTATGACCACAACGTATCAAAAAAGAAAGCTTGGTAAAAAGCCCAAAATCACAGTATTCGTTGACGGCCCATTTATTCCCTGCGGAAACACTACAAGTGAAAAAGCAAGCTTTTTAAGAGATTGCGTATTCAATAAAATGCAGGAAAGATCAAAGGAAAGCAACTGCGAATATATCAAATATATAAAAAAATAATGCAGTTTCACAAAACTGCATTATTTTTTATTTCTATTTCGCTAATTCAATAAGTCTGAGGCAAAGCTTGGTATAGCTCATTCCCTCTGCCGCAGCTTCCTGTGGCAATAGACTTGTGGGGGTCATTCCCGGAAGTGCATTGGCTTCAAGGAAGAAAAATTCACCGTGCTCATCCATAATGAAGTCAATTCGTGAATATGATCCAAGACGAAGCACCTTATGAGCTTTCTCTGCATACTTCTGAATCTTTTTAGTCGATTTTCCGTCAATATGAGCAGGACATTCCTCGTGTGCAAGACCTGCCTGATATTTAACCTTGTAGTTATAAAAATCGCCCGATGCTATAATCTCAATTGGCGGGAGTGCCTTCCCGTCAAGAACACCAACAGAAAATTCCCTTCCCACAATCTGCTCTTCAACAAGCACCTGTTTTGAATATTTCTCAGCTTCCTTGATAGCATCTTCAAGCTCGAGATGGCTTATCACCTTACTGATGCCAACACTTGAACCGTTGTCGCTCGGTTTTACAAAGCAAGGAATAAGTGTGTGCAAATCTTCCTTGCTGTCCGCATTTGTCATCCAACGTGCAGTTGGAATATTCGCCTGGGCAATAAGCTCCTTTGAAATTATCTTATCCATAGAAAGCATACATCCGATTGAACTGCTTCCCGTAAATCTGATTCCGTTCATTTCAAGAAGTGCCTGAAGCTTTCCGTTCTCACCAACTCCTCCGTGAAGTGCTAAAAACGTTACGTCTGCCATTTTACAGAAATCAATAACATTTTCACCCACGTACTCACGTCTGCCACCGTTTTCTTTGATAATGGCTTCAAGATCGGGTTCGATCTCGGGGATTTTGTATTTATACCTTCCCGATACGTTATCAAAGCTCATTTTTTCCTTTTCTATGCCATAATAAAGGTCAACAAGAATTGCGTTGTGTCCACAGTCACGCAAGGCGTTCGCAATAAGAGAACCGCTTGCCAAGGATACGTCACGCTCCATACTGAGCCCTCCGGCCAAAACTACTATTTTCATTAATAACACCTCTATTCAAGCGCAATTTTTGCAAGACCGGCTTCGCTTGTTTCCTTATATGCAGGCGACATATCGTCCCCCGTTTCCTTCATAGCGATAACCACCTTGTCAAATGATATTTTTCTTGTATCAAAAAGCAGATCGGCAAGATTTGCCGCATTGATTGCACGCATAGCAGCAACCGCATTCCTCTCAATACAGGGAATTTGCACAAGCCCGCAAATCGGATCGCACGTAAGTCCTAAATGATGTTCAAGCGCAATTTCAGCTGCATATTCTATCTTATCAATGTCCATTCCGTAAAGCTCAGCCAAAGCAGCCGCAGCCATTGAGCACGCACTGCCTATTTCTGCCTGGCAGCCGCACTCAGCACCCGAAATAGATGCATTGTGCTTGATAAGATTACCGACAATTCCGGCAGTTGTGAGCGCCTTAATAATATCGTCATCTGTTGCTCCCTTTTTGTGCTTATGATAAAGCATAACGGCAGGAACTACACCCGCAGCACCGCAGGTGGGTGCCGTAACGATCTTCTCTCCGCCTGCATTTTGCTCTCCAACTGCAAACGCAAGAGCACAAACAAGACGGTCTTCCCTCGTTTCACGGTTTTCGTTCTCTTTATAACTATTATACAGCTGTTTCGCTTTTTTGTGCACGTTAAGACCGCCCGGAAGTATTCCTTCGTCCTTCATTCCTGCCCACATTGAGTTTTTCATTGCATCCCATATTTGCTCCATATAGGCATAAAAGCCCTCGCCCTCAATTTCAAAGGCATATTCCCATATTCTGATGCCCCTACTTCTGCAATAATCTGCAATATCCTTGAAGGTGTCAAGCGAATAGATCATCTTACTTTTTGCAAGAGTTTCGCCTTCGGCAACGATACTTCCTCCGCCAACACTGTAAAAACGCTGTTTTGCGATTTCCTTACCGTCATTTATGGCAATCAGATCCATTGTGTTGGGGTGAACGGTACATTCGGTGTGAAAATCAAATTCAACCTCACAAATCTGAGGCAAAAACGTTTGTCTTATAACGTAATCGGTACCGTGTCCCTTACCCGTTTTTGAAAGTGATCCGTAAAGAACTGCCTTGTAGCTCTCTGCAGGATGCTCGTTCTTAAATCTGAGGCAGGCGCGTTCAGGCCCGATGGTGTGTGAGCTTGAAGGCCCACGTCCTATCTTATAGAGCTCTCGCAAAGACGACATTCCGCCCTCTTTGGCAATCTTTTTGCTTTGCGTTTCTTCATCCTGATAAAAATAAGTTATAGAAACACCGAAAATCTTGGCTATCTGCAAAAGGTTTTTAGTTGATGGGTTTGAGAGATTTTTCTCCCATTTAGAAACCGCCTGTTCTGAAATACCAAGACGCACTGCTAATTCACGCTGAGTCACGCCCTTGGATTTTCTAAGCTTTTTGATTCTTTCGCCTTGACTTCTCATATTTTTATCACCTCGCAAAATCAACCTTTGGTTGATAAAATTATATCACATTTTTATTCTATTTGTCAATAAATTATTGACAAATTGATATAAAAAAGTTACAATAATACTAATAAAAAGTAAAAAGGATTTACTATGCCAAATATTATTCAAATTACCGATTTTAATGACAGCGCCCTTGACGTTTACGTGCGTCTTACCGGCTCACAGCTAAGAAATAAATTGGAGCCCGACAAGGGTATCTTTATCGCTGAAAGTCCCACCGTTATCGAGGTGGCTATGAATTCCGGGTGTGTTCCCGTTTCATTTCTGACAGACGAGCGACTTATAAAAAGCGGTGCGGTTGAGAATATACTGACTAAGCTCCCCAAAAGCACACCGATTTATACTGCTTCACGTGAGCTTTTGACCTCACTCACAGGATTTGAGCTTACCCGAGGTGCGCTTTGCGCTATGAGGCGTCCCTCTCTTCCGTCGGTTGAAGAGCTTTGCAAAAACACACGCAGAATTGCCGTTTTTGAAGAAATTACCGACTCTACTAATATCGGTGCGCTTTTCCGTTCTGCCGCCGCTTTGAATATTGATGCCGTACTTATTACACCCACCTGCTGCGATCCCCTTTGCAGAAGAGCTGTGAGAGTCAGTATGGGTACCATTTTTCAGGTTCCGTGGACACGCATTGGCGAAAGTCACACCGATTGGCCCGCCAAAATGAAAGATTTGAAAGCGCTTGGCTTCAAAACACTTGCTATGGCTCTAAGAAACGATACGATAAATATTGACGACGAGCGACTTCACAAGGAAGAAAAGCTTGCAATAATTCTTGGAACCGAGGGCACGGGACTTACACCTAAGACCATTGAAAATTGCGATTATACCGTCAAAATTCCAATGTCACACAACGTTGACTCGCTCAATGTGGGCGCTGCGGGTGCCATTGCATTTTGGGAGCTTGGCAAAACAAGATAAAAAGAGCTTGGAAATATCCAAGCTCTCTTTTTCATTTTTATTTAGCTGTAAAAGTGATCGTTACATAATCACTTGTAATCGCATCAATTACAAAGTTATATCCAAGAATTTGTCCGTTATCGTCAGTTACAGAAGGCATTGTATCGCCCACCACATAGGTAAACGTGTCATTTGCAGATTTAACAAATTCTATAAGATTATTCTCTGTTCCGTATTGGCTTGATGCTGAGTTATTATTGTTATATACATCATAATAGGTTTCGCCCTCTATCGTATCGGCATACAGCGAAGAATTAACGTGATACACAACAACACCGTCACGTGAGAAGAATCCTGCTCCGTCGCCTGAGTTCAAGCCATTATTGGTATAGTACATAAGAACGTAGTATTCCTGATATGCACCGAGCTTTTCGTCCCAGTTGTTAGCAATAATGATCGTATCACCGTTCTTTGAGAAATCTTCAAGCGTCAACGTTACGGTGCTATCTGTAACAACAAGGCGGGATGTTGTGAGCCAACCGAGATTAAACTTAGAATACGCATTGTGATCACCAAGCATTGAGTCCATCATATCTGCTCCTTCAAGCGGTGCGCCTTCGTATTCCGTATCATAATAATCGTCAAGCCCGAGAATATGTCCGAATTCGTGAATATAGGTATATGTATTTCTTGCAGATGCATCATCATAATTAATATTGCCCTCTGCGTCATAGCTCTCATTCAAGAACTGATATGAAGCCCAAAGATAATCGTTTGCACTAACACCGTCATATTCATAGTAATATCCCTGATCGTCAGTGTAAATATTCCAATAGCGATATGCCCAATAGAAGTCCTCTTCCCCTATATCAAGCGTGTTGATAAGAACAACTGCATCTATAATGTCATTTCCATCGGAGTCGAACTTGGAAAGATCCATCTTATCTTCAAGGTATGCAAGTGCCTCATCCATAATAAGCTGGTCGCCAATAGCTACCTGCTCATCATAGTATTCATAAGTAGCATTATAATAATAGCTGCTGTTATACTGAGGAGTGAACCAATAATCAAGCACGGTTATATCAAGTGTGAGCTGTCCGTAGCTTGAAATATAGTAATAGTCATAAACTGAGTAATAATCGGTTTGTCCACCCTGGGAGAAAGCATCCACAAGCACGTCAGTACTGTATCCCTTGCTTGCGGCAGTTACGTCGCTGAACTGTACGGGAATAACAAGCACTGCGGGTGAACCCGTTGTCGGGCAACCGTCAAGGTAGTAGCCCTGATCCGTAACATCTTTAACGTTATCGGCTTTTGTAAAATCAACGTCGAAAATGCCGTCACTATCGTTTGGCAATCCCTGTCCTGCATTAGTGATAACGTCAGAATCCGTACTGCCGCTGCCGGATCCGCTTCCTGAGCTACTGCCCATTTCATCAATATAATAAACGTAAACTTCAAGAACGTATGTACCTTCATAGTAATAATACGTCAAATCAAGGTAAGCATTGTCACTTATAGTATAAAAATACCAAGTGTCGCCGTAGTCGTCCTGTTCTGAACCGTCAAAGCTGTACAAAAGATCTATTGTTGATTTGTAATCCGAAAATTCTGCATTTGTGTTGCCGAAGGTATAGAAATTCAGACCGTATTCTCCCGTTCCATCTTCATAATCGAGGGTGTAATCCTCAAACATATAATCGTTATTGGGGATAAATGGAATAACTACTCCTACGTATTCCATAAGCAAGGATTTTTCTGCCGCTGTGAAATCATTATAAGTGTGAGTAGTGTCAGTGCCACCGCCCGTTCCACTGCTTTCGGCATAAAAATATGCAAGCACGTCAACTACGTATTCACCTTCATAATAATAATATGATATATCGATAAAGTAAGTTCCGTCAGCTGAATCATAGAAATACCAAGGATCACCGTACTCGTCATTTTCAGTTCCGACGTATTCGTAGTTGGCGAACATCTCTCTGTAAGCATCAAACTCTTCCTTTGTATTTCCAAAGGTATAGAAGCTAACTTGGTATGTGGTAGTTCCGTCATCATTATCAAACGTGGACGTTTCAAAATAGTATTCATCATTGGGGATAAAAGGAATAACCTCACCGAAAAGATCATTCATAATCTGCTTTTCGCTCGATGTAAAAGCATTGTAAACGTGATCCTCTGGGGGATTGCTTCCCTGAGAGCCACCTGTACTTGACGTGGTGGTCGTGGGTTTTGTTGTGGTAGGTTTAGTCGTTGTCGTTTTTTCAGTAGTTGTGGTAGTTGTCGTGGCAGAAGTTGTTTTTTTACTATCCCCGCCGTTATTACCGCCTGCAAAAAGCTCGCAGGAAGTCATCGAAACTATCATAATCAAAACCAGCATCAAAGCTATCAGTTTTTTCATCATAATAACCTCCGTTTTGTCCTTTTTTTCCATTATATCACATTGTTTTTAAGTTGTAAATATTTTTTACTAAAAACACTACAGTTTCTAAAAGCACAATTTACAGAGCAAATTGAAGTTAATGCATATAATTTGTATGAAAAACCAAAAGAGAGGGACAAGCCCTCTCTTTTTGGTTTTTGGTGCACCAAAAAGGACTTGAACCTTCACGTCGGGGACACTGGATCCTAAGTCCAGCGCGTCTGCCAATTCCGCCATTGGTGCATTTTGGGGAGCTTATGCTCCCCTTTTTGTTTTCAATTAGTTGTGTGCTTCAAGCCAAGCCTCAGCGTTTGCTTTGCTCATTCTCTTGATGCTCTCTGTGGGATATACGGATTCAGCTCCGCCGTTACCATAGAGGTAGTAGTTGCCCTTTGCTGTTACGAAAAGAATCTCTTCATAACCTGCGGGATCACCATAATAACCAAAAGTAACCTTCTTAACGAGAGTATCTACTTCTGTATCATATGTAACCTTGCAAATTACCTTGTTCATCGCAATTCTCCTTTGTTTTTTATTTTTACTCATACATTATATAATGTTTTTTGTCATTTGTCAAAGGATTTTTGTCGGATTTTTTCAATTCTCCCCATTGTACAAAAAGTATAATTTAATGGGGATTTCACTGTAAAAAATGCACAAAAACAAGGTAAAGTCATCCGTTTATTTTCCTTCAAAAAGTTCTGCAATCTTCATCGCAGTTGCCTGAATATCACTCTCATTATCACACTCAATCACTATATCGGCATATTTCTCATAAAGAGGTGTGCGAATATCATAAATATCACGCAAGGTCTGACCTGCATCAAAAACCACGCCCCTGCGCTTTAAGCTTCTGAGTCTTTTTTCAATCACTTCATAAGGCACCTTGAGATATACCACTGTCGAGGTCTTTTTAAGATGTATCATCGCCTCTTTACCGAAAATCGCACTGCCACCTGTTGAAATAATCGAATTATGTACCTTCAAATTAGCCAAAGTATCATTTTCGAGCTTCAAAAATCTATCGTTACCAATTTCCTCTATAATTTTATGCAATCTTTTTCCTTCATTGTTTTGAATAACCAAGTCAGCATCAATAAAGGTTTTGCAAAGAAGCTTGGCAAGAACGATTCCGACCGTGCTTTTGCCCGCACCCGGCATACCGATAAGTGTTATATTTGCTTCAAACATTATTTGCCTTCCTTCCGTTCTCACACAAATGAGATATAGGACATTTATTGCATTTGGGCGCACGTGCAGAGCATACGTCACGTCCGAACTGAACTATTCTATGACACAAATCACTTTGTTCCTCAGGCACTACAAGCTCAGCCATAATCAGCTCAACCTTGTGAGGATCTTTAAGCTTTTGGGGATACATTCCAAATCTTCCGCAAATTCTTATCATATGCGTATCAGCCACAATGGCAGGCCGCTTGAATATATCTCCAAGCAAAAGATTAGCGATTTTACGTCCAACGCCCGGAAATTTCAGTAGCTCGTCCATATCGTCGGGTAACTCTCCGCCATAATCATCACAAAGCATCAAGCACGCATCCTTTATGTTCTTTGCCTTTGTTCTGAAAAGCCCACAAGGGCGAATAATATCTTCAATCTCTCCATAGCTTGCGTGCGCCAAGCTCTCGCAGGTGGGAAATTTCCTGAACAGCTCCCTACAAACGATATTTACACGTGCGTCGGTACATTGTGCCGACAGACGTCCCATAACCAAGAGCTTCCAAGGTTCACCGCCAAATTCGAGCGCACAAGCTGCATCGGGATATATCTTTTTCAATTCCACTATAATCCCGGCTATTCTCTCTTTTTTTTCTGATTTTTTCATATCATTCAACCTTATATGAGGTAATAATCATCACTCTGCTTATGCTTTCAACGTCAACGGATGATTTTACCGTTGCAATAACAGAGCGACTTGCTTCGTCTATTTTAACGTCCGTAACGGTACCGATTTTGAGCCCGTATGGATATATACTGCCGCTTCCGCTGCTGATGATCACGTCACCGACTGCAATATTTGAAATATCCGAAAATCCCGTTGTGTAAAGAAAACGGCATTCGTTTTCATAATATCCCTCAACAATTCCGATCATCGCAGAACGCTCAACCAATGCGCCTATAGACGAGGAAATGTCAGTGATGCAAAGCACCTCACAAGTATTAAGTCCAACCTCGGTTACCCTGCCCACAAGACCTTCGCCCGCAATTACGACCATTCCCTTTTCAATTCCGTGAAGTGAACCCTTATTGAGCATCAACGTGCTATGTGCTGCGCTGGAATTTTTCCCAACAACGGTTGCATCCTCAAATTCAAAGGTAGTGTTATGATTTTTAACGTCAAGAAAATCTTTGAGCCAAGCATTTTCCTCTTTAAGCACCTCAATGTCTGTTTTTAGCTTATTAAGCTCCTCATTCTCAGCACGAAGCTGCTCATTTTCAGCTACAATTCGGTCAAATTCGGTAAAGTAGTCAAAAAAACCCTCAATTCCGTCTGCACAGTAGTTGAACGCAACTCTGATAGGAGTTGAAATAACATTTATTGCGTCTTTCAAGAACCACGCATTACCGCTTGCTGAAAGCACGACGGAAAAAACCGTCAGGCAAAGCACCACGGTAAAGCATATTATGAAAAATCTGTTCTTAAAATATCGCATTTTTGACCTCTATAACTAACTTTATTTTCTAAGAATAACTTCCTTGGCTTTCTTTGCAATATTCTCGGCAGTAAGACCGTAATATTCCATAAGCGCAGGAACAGTTCCTGAGCGACCAAAGGTATCCTCAACACCCACTCTCGCCATAGGAACAGGACAGTTCTCAACAAGAACTTCCGCAACAGCTGAACCGAGTCCGCCGTAAATTGTATGCTCCTCTGCTGTAACAAGTGCGCCTGTTTCCTTTGCCGCCTTAACAAGAATATCCCTGTCAATCGGCTTGATCGTGTGAATATTGATAACACGTGCAGAAATACCCTCTTTTGCAAGAAGCTCTCTTGCTTCAAGGCAGATGCTTACCATAAATCCCGTTCCAACAAGTGTCACGTCGCTTCCGTCAGCCATAAGTACACCGCGTCCAAGCTCAAATTTGTAATCCTCACCGTTGAGAATCGGGAGAGCATATCTTCCAAATCGCATATATACAGGACCGTCGTGCAAAATTGCAGCTTCAACTGCCGCACGTGTTTCAACTGCATCACAAGGATTAATAATAACCATCTCAGGAATTGAACGCATCGTCGCAAAGTCCTCATTACATTGATGTGTCGCGCCGTCCTCGCCAACGGAAATGCCACCGTGAGTTGCGCCAATCTTTACGTTGAGGTGGGGGTAACCTATTGAGTTTCTTACCTGCTCAAATGCACGTCCCGATGCAAACATAGCAAATGATGAAGCAAAAACTGTCTTTCCCGTAGTCGCAATGCCCGCAGCAACGCTCATCATATTCCCCTCTGCAATACCGCAATCGAAAAATCTTTCAGGATACTGCTTCTTAAAAATACCTGTCTTGGTGGCTGCCGCAAGGTCTGCGTCAAGCACCACGAAATCATATTTGGGAGCAAGCTCGCAGAGTGCGTTTCCGTAAGCTTCTCTTGTAGCCATTTTCTTAACGTCTGCCATTATCTCGCCCTCCTTAAATAAATCTTTCATTAAGTTCGGCAATAGCAACAGCGTGCTGCTCGTCGTTGGGAGCTGCACCGTGCCAATTGACCGAGTTTTCCATAAATGATACGTCCTTACCCTTGGTCGTCTTTGCAATAATAACCGTGGGCTTGCCTTTAATTGTTTCAGCTTCGGCAAAAGCGGCTTCAATCTGATTAAAATCGTGCCCGTCGATCGTGATAACGTGGAATCCAAATGCCTCAAATTTCTTGTCGTGTGGTGTGGGATTCATAACCTCTGTGATAGGACCGTCAATTTGAAGTCCGTTAAGATCAAGTATCACGCAAAGATTGTCAAGCTTGTAGTGAGAAGCAAACATTGATGCCTCCCAAACCTGACCTTCCTCACTCTCGCCATCACCAATAATGGTGTAAACACGGTAATTCTTATTTTCAATTTTGCCTGCAAGCGCCATACCGCAAGCAGCAGAAATACCAAGTCCTAAAGAACCCGTTGTCATATCCACGCCGGGAACCTTGTTCATATCGGGATGTCCCTGCAAATATGAGTCAATTTTACGCAGAGTAATAAGATCTTCCACGGGGAAAAATCCTCTATGCGCAAGCGTAGCATAAAGTCCGGGGGCTGTGTGTCCCTTGGAGAGAACGAATCTATCTCTATTCTGCATCTGAGGATTCTTGGGATCAACATTCATCTTTTCAAAATATAAATATGTCAAAATATCAGCAATAGAAAGCGATCCGCCAGGATGTCCACACTTAGCTGAGTGCGTCGCGTCAATAATGCCGATTCTAACGTTGTTTGCAATATTTTTAAGATCAATTATTCTTGCTTCGTTCATATCTGCCCTCACAAAAACTTATTTGAGGCATACACTACCTCATTTTATATTTTTATTATACCCAAAGCGATGGGAAAAGTCAAGTAAAATAAGAGAAAACACTTATTTTTTATAGCTCCGCATGTATATTATAAAAAGCGACGCAAAATTTGCGTCGCTAACGTTAATTCAGTGCTACATCTCTTATTCGCTGGAAGGTAGAGGGGGCAATCGGCAACTCACCTTTATTGTACGGCCTGCTTTGACCTACATTTGAAACTTTAATGGTGATGTTAATATCCTTTCCCATTTGCTCAGCAATCGACATTACCTCCGTAAAGGGTATTTCCAAATAATCGCGATCAGGATAATAGGTATTATATATATCTAAGCTTACAAAGGTTTGAATTACCAAATAACCTCCTACTCTATCTTGAATGTGAGGATTATATGAAATGTTTTCGGTTTCTCCCTTGATAATTCCGACAATATCTCCTAAAAATGGATGCGGATCATTTTTATCATATGTTATAACGGGCATAAAAACTTTTACGTCATTTAGCTGACGCAACAAATTGTCTATTTCGTGAGATTTTAAGATTTTTGCGCAGTATTTACATCCAAGATATAATACTTTCAACCTGTTTTTTTCGTCTGTAGTCATTTCAATTCTCCATTAATCTACGAAAATTTGTATTGATATTGTATCATAATTCTTAAAAATTGTCAATGTATATAAAAACAAAAAAGCACCTGAAATCAGGTGCTTGACTTGCTCGATTGAGCATTGAAAACCGAATAAAGAAGTTGGGTTGTTGAGTGAAACTCAAGTAATTGTGTAACGCTTGAACTTTTGTAGGAAGGTTCAAGCCCTCGGGCTATTAGTATCAGTCAGCTAAATACATTACTGCACTTACACCCCTGACCTATCAAACTCGTAGTCTTCAAGTGCCCTTACTAGATCGAGTCTAGTGGGATATCTAATCTTGAGGTGGGCTTCACGCTTAGATGCCTTCAGCGTTTATCCCGTCCGTACGCGGCTACTCAGCTATGCCCTTGGCAGAACAACTGATGCACCGGAGGTACGTTCGACCCGGTCCTCTCGTACTAAGGTCAACTCCTCTCAAATATCCAACGCCCACGACAGATAGGGACCGAACTGTCTCACGACGTTCTGAACCCAGCTCGCGTACCACTTTAATCGGCGGACAGC
>JAZURO010000113.1:0-13438 GCA_045606265.1 Eubacteriales bacterium | reverse complement strand
CTGTCCTATATATTCATCAAGATTTTGGGGACGGAGAACGTTTTCATTTTTGTCATCGCCCGTCATTGATGGGGAGACTGTGCGATCCTCATAGCTGTTCTCAAAATCGTAATCTTCTTCGTAACGCATATCCATTCTCCTCCTTATTTACTAAGATTTTTCAGCGCAAGACGAATAATATCGTCAGTTTCTTTGTTTGAAATGTCAACTCCACGCAAAGCTGCAAGGATTTCGGTCTTGGTATAGCCAAGAACCAAAAGTGCGCTTTGAGCATCTGAAAGCTTGGAGCTTCCTGCAATAGCAGTTCCTTTACTTGAAACAGTATTCTGAGACACTGAAATACTCTCTCCATATGTTTTTGAAACCTTGTCTTTAAGTTCAAGAACTATTCGTGCGGCAGTTTTTGCGCCTATTCCGTTTGCCTTTGCGATTGCCTTAGTATCCTCGTTCATAATCGTGATTGCGAGCTTGTCGGGAGAGAATACCGAAAGGATCGCAATAGCCGCCTTGGGGCCAACACCGGAAACCGTGATAAGAAGCTTGAAAGCTTCAAGCTCTGCTTCACTTGCAAAGCCAAAAAGCTCAATTCCGTCCTCACGAACCGCCATATATGTGTAAAGGCGAACGGTTGGAGCTTCGCTTACGGACAGGTGTGGCGGCATTGCCTCATAGGTCGTTTGGGTTATTGTCATTTTATAGCCAACACCGTTAGCATCTATAACGGCAAAGCCATAATCAAGATGGGCAAGCTTGCCCTCGATATAATAAAACATCAGTTATCTCCTTCTGTTTTGGTCGTTTCATCTTTACCACTCTCAACTGCCGGGGTGTTTACGGTTGCGTGTGTGCGCTTATAGTTTTTGATGCAGTTCAAAATAATCAAAAGTCCGAAAATAAGCAGTGAAGTGATTGAAATAATCATTGTTGTAATATAGAGATTCGGCAAATATCTGAACTCTATATCGTGCTCGCCCGCATCCTCGATATAGAAGGACATAAGTGAGTCACCGTAGGTTTTATGAATTGCTACCGGCTCACCGTCAACGTAAACTCTCCATCCGTCATCATAGGGGATTGTAGTCATAATAAGCTTGTCATCCTCGTAAGTGGTGATGGAGCCGTAGATATGGTCGTCAGTAGAATCTTCGGTTGTTGAAAGACTTGTCCTTGCAAGCTCTTCATAGGCGTGCTCGAACTCGTCCATATTGAGAGTATAAAGGTAATTTGTATTCTTGAAGAAATATAGCTTTCCTTCCGGTAAACGGAAGCCGAGATCAATTTCCTCGCCGCTTTCTCTGTAACCGAGGAACACAATACGTGAATGTGAGCTTACTTCAACGTATCTTTCACCGTTGATATAAACAATGAAAGAGCGTTCATATCCTGTTGGCAGGAAGAGATAGAGGGGACCGCTTTCTTTAACCTTGAAATTGAACTCAAATGCATTTTCTTCAAGATCGTCAGATGTTGAAGAATACTCCATTCCAAGACCTACCGAGCCAAGATTTCCGTTGATTTCCTGATTCTTTCTGAGCTGTATTCCCGTGAAATATTCGACGTAATCATCCTCGGTGTGTCCAAGCAGAGCGTTAAGCAAAATATTCTGAGCTTCAAAGGGATTTTTAAGTCCTTCTTTTTCCTCGTAATTATAGTGCAAATCGGTTTCAAGATCCATTATAGATTCATCAACACCGAAAGCAATTCCAAGTGCATAGGGGTTTTTGTATGCATAATAATTTGCATCCTCAGCAACCTTTTCATAGAACTTGTCCATAAATTCGTTCTGTGCCAAAGACTCTTTGTTATAATCGTTATTTACGTTGGAATAGATGTACTTAACACCGAAAAGCGAATCCGTAAATACGGTTGAGCCATAATACTGAGTCCAATGCGCATCAACGTAAAATCCAAGATAATTAAGAAGGTCTATCGCCTTTTGATTGAGGGTTGACGTAGAGTTGGAAAGACCCTTGATGTTAAGTGCCATATTATCATTTGTGCAACGGTGAGTCGTTTTTTCGGAACGGTAGAAGGTCTTGTCCTGCTCCTGAACAGTTTCAACGACGGGTGACAAAGCGC
Organism: Eubacteriales bacterium; assembly: GCA_045606265.1. Taxonomy (GTDB): domain Bacteria; phylum Bacillota; class Clostridia; order Oscillospirales; family CAG-272; genus RGIG4608. Next base: position 11,359 of record JAZURO010000113.1, on the reverse strand, counting down.
CGAAATAGTCGGCATATGAAGAATAAGTACCCCAACCTATATCGTATCTCATAGAGGCAAAGGTCACAATACCGTTCACCATAAGCTCAACGCAAACGACGACTAAAAGAATCTTCTTCATTCTTTCTTTGTTTGCAGATTTGATGAGGTAACAAAGCGCAACTCCGGTTGCGAAAATAGCTATGATAGAGAATACTACTACCCACATAAATGGGAGCTTATTAAATACAAAGCCGTATTTGAAGTCCTCGGTATCTTGAAGAACGAAGTTGGGGAAGGTCATCTTTTGCGCAACAAGCAGCAAGGCAAGTAACGCTCCGCCCGTTGCAAGAATCTTCTTTGAGGAATGTTCTTCAATTTCGCAAAATCCCTTGTATGCCATAATAAGCAAAAGGAAGATAACAATAAAGCTGTATCGGTAATTCAAGCAGTTGGGCGGTTGGAAGCCGTGCATAACAAGGTCAATGGGATTTATAACCATAAACAGAACGTAAAGCAGAACGAATCCGCAATAGAAGACCTTTTCTCTTGATTTTACACGCTTAGCCATAATGTAAATAGGCACCATAAAGAGTGCTAATACACCACAGTAGAGAAGCGGCAAGCCCTCGTGCATAACTGTGTCATAAGAGCCGGGAAGAAGCTTGGGGAAGAGATCGAAAAGATCGAATCTTGCAAACATATCCCAGTTTGGATCGGTAAATTCATTCTTTCCGAATTGGAGAGAATAATAAGCCGTGCCTATCATAAAGGCAGAAATACCTATTCCGAGAATAGCGGAGCCGCCTATTCTTAATAACGATTTGATAAAATGCGCTTTTTCACCGCTTGGGTTGATAAGACTTCTGTCCTCGTCCTTGAAATACGCAAAGAAGAAATAGAAAAACGTGTACCAGCAAAGCATATAGCCGATATAGTAATGGGAAATCATCACAAGTGCAAGAACACCTACAAAGAGAAGATATTTTCTCTCTTTAATAAGCTTTTCTATTGAGTATGTGAGAATGGGTAAAAGGAAGAGACCGTCAAGCCACATTATATTATTCTGGTAAGTGATAGCATACGCGCTGAGCGCATACATTACTGAGAATAGTATAATATTCATCTTGTTCGGATTTTTCGTGTGCTTGTGAAGATAGAAGCCAAAGAAAAGACCGCAAAGACCGATTTTGATAACGATAATTGTCAAAAGTGCATAAAGCATCATTGATTTTGGGAAAAGTGCAACTATATATGAAAGGGGACTTGCAATATAGTAAGCATAAATTCCCATAAACTCTCCGCCGAGTGAACGGGAGAAGGAGTAGAGAAGCGAGGCATCTCCGAATATAAACTCTCTGAGTGCCTCATAGAAATAAACGTATTGAGCGTTCAAATCAAGAGTGAGAACCGAGAGGTCGCCGAATGGCTTATGCCCGAGCGCAATATATATTGCCAGCATCAGCGCTGCGGGAAGAAGAAATGAAAAACCGAGATACCCGTATTCATTTTTTACTGCAAGCAGCTTTTGATTGGTTTTGATTTTTGCAAATGGATTTTTGAACTTCATTTTTGCCTCCTTCTAAACGGTTTCGGGATTGTGAGAAACAATAAACTTTTTGATTGATTTCTCAAATTTAATTCTATCTATGGTCATATCACGTGAGCAACCGAGACAAATTACCCGAACCTCACTGCCGACGCGCATTATCTTGAACTGATTGGAGCCGCAGGGATGATTTTTCTTCATTTCCACCACGTCACCGACGAATAGCTTTATTATTTTCATAATTGCCCCCGTAAAAAATATATACATAGACATTATAGCACAAAATTCGTTACAAGTAAATGGAAAAATAAAATATTTTTGAAATAATATTATTATATATTAAATATAAAATGTTTGACTTTTCAGGATTTTTATGGTATAATGATAAATTGATAAAGTATGCGAAGGAGTGATATTGTGATAATTCTTGGAATTGACCCCGGTGTTGCCATAGTGGGTTTTGGAGTAATTGAATACAGCGGTTCTAAGTTTCGTACACTTGATTACGGAGTAATTCGCACCCCAGCACATACTGACACCGAAAAACGTCTTGCCACCATATACCGTGAGCTTAAAGATATAATCGAAAAGTATCACCCTGAGGCAATGGCGGTTGAAGAGCTTTTCTGGAATACCAACCAAAAAACAGGTATTGCAGTTGCAGAGGCACGTGGCGTAATACTCCTTTGTGCAGAGCTTTTGGGTGTGGAGATTTTTGAATATACTCCACTTCAGGTTAAACAAAGTGTAGTTGGATATGGAAGAGCAGAGAAAAATCAGGTTATTTCTATGGTACAAATGTTCCTTAACATAAAAGAAAAAATCAGTCCTGACGACGCTGCCGACGCATTGGCAATAGCAATTTGCCACGCACACGCCGGCTCGTCAAGAATTTCTAAATACTATAACAAAAAGCAAACTTACGGAAAGGTATATTAATATGTGGAGTGCAAATAATTGGAAGGACTATCAGCTTCTTGACGCCTCTGACGGAGAGCGTCTTGAAAGATGGGGAAAATACATACTTATTCGTCCTGATCCGCAAATAATATGGCATAGCGAAAGAAACGCACCCGAATGGAAGCGTGCCGACGGTATCTATCGCAGAGCTAACACGGGTGGCGGCAAATGGGTTAAAAAGAATCTCCCTGAAGAATGGAATATCAGCTACGGTGATCTCGGATTTGTACTTCGTCCAATGGGATTCAAGCATACAGGGCTCTTTCCGGAGCAGGCTGCAAACTGGGATTGGTTTTCTGAGCTTATCAGAGGAGCCGGTAGACCGATTAAGGTATTGAATCTTTTCGCATACACCGGTGGAGCAACAGTTGCGGCAGCCAAAGCGGGCGCATCGGTATGCCACGTTGATGCGGCAAAGGGAATGGTAGCTCAGGCAAAGGAAAATGCAAAGCTCTCGGGTCTTGAAAATGCGCCGATTCGCTATATCGTGGACGACTGCAAAAAGTTCGTAGAACGTGAGATAAGACGTGGAAATAAGTATGATGCCATCATTATGGACCCACCGTCCTACGGCAGAGGACCTTCGGGTGAGATCTGGAAGATAGAGGACAGCATTGACGATCTTGTAGCGCTTACCTCAAAGGTGCTTTCAGATAAGCCCTTGTTCTTCTTGATCAACTCATATACAACGGGACTTTCGCCCCTTACTATGAGCTATATAGTTGACCTTCGCATATCAAAAATTTACGGTGGTAAATGCGAGGCAAGTGAGATTGCGCTTCCCGTAAAATACACGGGTGGATTTATGCCCTGCGGAGCAAGTGCAAGATGGCAGGAAATAGTATAATACCAAGAAAGGAAAACACAAGGTGAATTCTGATTCTTATATCAAAATAGAGAATTTATGTGCAAGCTATGAAGAGGATGAGGGTAACAGAACTAATGTCTTGAAGAATATCTCCCTTGAAATAAAGAAGGGTGAATATCTTGCGGTTCTCGGGCACAACGGTTCGGGAAAATCTACTCTTGCAAAGCTGCTTAATATGATACTTGAACCCGATTCGGGTAAGATATACATTGAGGGCAAGGACATAACTGATCCCGAAATGACGGAGGAGGATGTTTTTGATCTTCGTAAAAAGGTAGGGATGGTGTTTCAGAATCCCGACAATCAGCTCGTTGCAACCATAGTGGAAGATGACGTGGCATTTGGTCCCGAAAATTTGGGAATTGAGCCTGCTGAAATTCGTCGCAGAGTTGATGAGGCGCTTGCAGTTGTTGGAATGAGTGAGCATACCAAGAGCGAGCCCGCCCGACTTTCAGGCGGACAAAAGCAAAGAATAGCAATAGCGGGAATCTTGGCTATGAAGCCCGATTGCATTATTTTTGACGAATCAACAGCTATGCTTGACCCCCTGGGAAGACGCGACATAATGAATACCATTGAAAAACTCAACCGTGAGCACGGAATAACGATCATTATGATAACTCACTATATGGACGAGGCGGCAAGAGCAAACAGAATCGTTGTGCTTAATGACGGTGAGGTTCTTATGGACGGAACACCGCAGGAGATATTCGAGCAGCCCGAAAGACTTGCTGAATGCGGACTTGACGTACCGCAGTGCGTCAGTCTTATTCATTCACTCAAAAAACAAGGAATCAATATTGAAGGAGAGTGCCACACACCAATCGCCTGTGCTGATGCGATTGAAAGAGCGCTTAAAAGAAGATAATGGCAAAAATTAAACTTGAAGACGTTTCCTTCTTTTACGGAAAGGGAACGGCATATTGTAAAGAAGCTTTGAAAAAAGTTAACGTTGAGGTTAAAGAGGGCTCTATTACCGGACTTATCGGTCATACGGGTAGCGGAAAGAGTACTTTACTTCAACTTCTCAACGGACTCTCAACTCCAAGCGAGGGCAAGGTCTATCTTGACGGTGTTGACATTTGGGAAAAGCCGAAAGAGATAGGCAAGGTGCGTTTTCGCGTAGGACTTGTTATGCAGTATCCTGAGTATCAGCTTTTTGAAGAAACAGTTGAAAAGGATATTGCCTTTGGCCCTAAAAATATGGGACTTGACGAAGCCGAAATAGCAAGCAGAATAAGAGAAGCTATTGAGTTCGTAGGGCTTGACTCGGATATTTTACAAAAAAATCCCTTTGAGCTTTCAGGCGGTCAAAAGCGAAGAGTTGCAATAGCTGGCGTTATAGCTATGCGACCTGAGGTTCTTGTACTTGATGAGCCCGCAGCGGGACTTGATCCCCAGGGACGTGATGTAATTTTGAACGGTATTTTCAAATACCGTGAAAAAACGGGTGCTACAATAATCATCGTCAGTCACAGTATGGAGGATATGGCACGTCTTTGTGATGATATTATCGTGCTTTCACACGGTGAGGTCGTATTAAACGGAACACGTGACGAGGTTTTCTCTCATTCCGAGATGCTTGAAAAAATAGGACTTGCAGTTCCTCAAATCACCCTTCTTATGCACGAGCTTAATGCACGTGGTATTAAAGTCAATAATGGAATTTATACTGAGGAAGCAGCAATAAAAGAGATTGCCGCTTTATTGAAAGGTAAAAAATGAAGAATATAACGTTAGGACAGTATTATGCTGTCGATTCACTGATACATCGACTTGATCCGAGAATCAAAATAGTTCTTGCAATACTTTATATCGTGGTGGTATTTTTGTGTGCGAATATATTATCACTTGCATTGCTGATTCTTTCTACTCTCGTGATCGTTCTTTTATCAAAAATACCGATGAAAATTTTGTTAAAATCCTTAAAACCAATACTCTTTATTATTGCGTTTACAGGACTTATCAATGTTTTTTGGACAACGGGAGAGGGAGATCCTCTTGTTGAATGGGGATTTATCAAAATCTATATGGCAGGCATTGTCAATGCGATATTTGTGATAGTCAGAATTTCAGTTTTGATTATTGCAACAAGCTGCTTGCTTACCTATACCACAACTCCGATTTCGCTTACCGACGGAATTGAAAGATTGCTTTCACCCCTTAAAAAAATCGGTTTGCCCGTTCACGATTTTGCAATGATTATGACAATAGCATTGAGATTTATTCCCACGCTTATGGAAGAGGCGGATAAAATTATGAGTGCTCAAAAGGCAAGAGGTGCAGATTTTTCAAATGGCAGCTTGATTCAAAGAGCAAAGGCGTTAATTCCCATTCTCATACCTCTTTTTTCCTCCTCAATCAGACACGCGCTTGACCTTGCAACAGCTATGGAGTGCCGTTGCTATAAGGGTGGAGAGGGAAGAACGAGAATGAAGATTTTGAAATGCCGCCCAAGAGATATTCTGGCACTTTGTCTTGTTGTAGCTCTTGGCGTATCCGTTGTTTGCATAAATATATTTGCAAGTCCGTTTTTGCCCTTTTAACGAGGTTCTGAGATGAAGTTATTACTAAGAATCAGCTTTGTCGGAACAAGATTTAACGGCTATCAGGTTCAACCCGATAAGCCGACAGTTCAGAAAGAGCTTAATGAAGCTGCAAAGCGGATATTTGGATTTGAATGCGACATAGTCGGTTGCAGCAGAACGGATAGCGGTGTACACGCAAATGAGTTTTTCGTTTGCGTTTCAAAAAAAGGTGAAAATATGCTTAATTGTACGATTCCTATGGAAAAGGTCCCTCTTGCGTTTAATTCCGTATTGCCTGACGATATTGCCGTTTTGGAGTCAAATATTGTCAGTGATGAATTTCATCCGAGATATGACGTAAAGTATAAAGAATACGTATATAAGATTTGGAATAATCCCATTAAGGATCCGTTTTGTGCGGATAGGGCATACCATATCCCGCAAATGTATTCTGATGAAATTATTGACAAAATGAATCAAGCAGCACAAAGATTTTGCGGAAAACACGATTTTTGCGCATATATGGCGCAGGGATCAAAAATTGTTGATACGGTTCGTGAAGTCAAATATGCAAAGGTGTATCGAGACGGGGATTTCATTATTTTCAAGGTTGCAGCAGACGGTTTTTTATACAATATGGTGCGCATTATGACGGGAACTTTATTGCTTGTGGCACAGGGAAAAATAGAACCTTGTGATATTTCAAAAATAACAGACGGTAAGAATAGGAAGGATGCGGGATCAACTGCTCCTGCCTGTGGGCTTTATCTTAATAAAGTAGAATACTAAGAAAGGAAGTGGGGAAATATGAAATTTGATATAAATGAAATAATAGAAAAATTCAAGTATAACCCCAATTCCGTAAAAAAGAATTATGACGGAAGAACGGATATATATCTTGCCAAGGTGAGTTACAGATATGCCTACGTTAAAAGAATTTTGTGCGTGGTTTTGGTAATAGTAATGGCATTTTTCCTGCTTTCGGGAAATTTGTCCTACCAAAATCTTGTTTATCTTGTAAAGGATGTAAAATTAGCTAACGATTACGTAAATTCCGTTCACGATACTATTACTTATAATGCAGGCAATTCCCAGGTTTTTGCAGTATATCGAGGCGGATTGGCAGTTGCAAGCAGAGAAAGAATATCTATTTTTTCTGCCGGTGGCAGAGAATTGCTCACTTCAAATCATAACTATGGAAATCCTGCACTTGAAGTCAGCGAAAAGCAAGTACTTCTTTATGACGTGGGAGGCAAACAGTTCTCGCTCTACAATTCCTTTACTCAGACGAAGGAAGAAAAGCTTGATTATGCCATTTTCGGTGCCGATATGGCAAAAAACGGTGATTTTGCTCTTATTACAAAATCCGAAAAATACGATTCGGTTGTAAAGGTGTATAAGCAAAACGGGACAACATACAATTACAGCTTTACAAATGGACGTGTTTGCTCTGTTGCCCTTTCAGAAAAGGGAAAAGAGCTTGCGGTTCTTCTGACCTATTCTTACGGCAGCGAGATGAGAAGCGAAATCCGTCTTTACAACGTCGGTAAGGAAGAATATAAGAGCGCTGAGATTAGTTTTAGCGGAGTTCCTTATGCCGTAAGCATTTTAGATAACGGAAGCATATTCGTTGTTGGAGCAAACGGAGTTAATATATTCACCTCAAACCTCAATTTGAGTGGTGAATTTTTTAGCAACAGTGAAATATATCGTTATTCTTTTGGGGAAGATAATATTGCCGTTTCCTGCGTTCCCGAAAACGGTGGAAAGACGCGCGTTCTTTTGATTGACAAAAAGGGAAAGATTGACGAAGAATATCAGTTTGAAGAAGGAATGATCGATTTGGTTTTGTATGAGAACAGCTTGTATATACAAGAGATAAGCGGATTTGAGCGAATTGACACAAAGACGGGTAAATCATACAGAACGGAGCTTATAGCAAGTGACTTCAAGATGATTGCAATTGATGAGGATTCGCTTGTGATATGTAACGAGTATTATGCAAAGTTTATCGAGTTGAAATAAAGAATTTATATGGAGATTATTATAAGTATGTTACAGATTTTGTTTGACGTTTTGATGGCGCTGATAATTGCATTATCAGTATTTTTGGGAATTAAAAGAGGATTTGTAAAATCATTTTTTCAAAGTACAAAGCTGTTTTTTGTTATTATTGTAACTCTGCTTATCGGTTCGCTGGTGGTTACAGTTTGTCAGAACACCTTTGTAAACTCTATGTTTGAGGGAACGGTAAGCGAAAGACTTATTGCTCAGGCAGAGCAAAGCGGGGGAGAGCTTGATTTTGAAGCTATTGAGAACGGTTTGCCCGCAATAGTTAAAAATATAGTGCCGATGGACGAAATCGAGCAATATCATTCAGGCCTGTCCGGTGATAGCACTCAGATTGCAAAAGCGGTGGGCAATAAGATTGAGAACATTCTTTCTGCCATCGTATCAAGCGTTATCGGATATATTATTGCGTTTATTATAGCGTTTATTATTTGCACTGTGGCAATTTTTGTTATTAACAAATTCTTTGAGCTTCCCGTACTTAATTGGCTCAATCGCTTGGCGGGAATACTTTGGGGAATTGCGGGTGCTTATCTGATTACAAGCACAGTTGCGTGCGTTGTTGCACTTATTTTCGGCAATAATTTTGTTCAAGAAACAGTAATTACAAAATTCATTTATAATATAGGGTTATTTACTTTTTAATACCGAGGAGGTATTTATATGTTGATGTGTTCAAGATGTCATAAAAGAATGGCAGTTGTGTTTATTACCAAGCTTGAAAACGGAGAAAAGAAGAACGAGGGTGTTTGCATAACCTGTGCAAAGGAGCTTGGACTTCCCCTTGATAATATGCTTGGTGATATGATGAATAAATTTGGTATTTCGCCAGAGGAGCTTTCAAGTATGGAAGATGATATGGCGAAAATGATGGAAGAGGGTGGAAATTTACCCGATATTGTTGACGACGAGGATTTTTCTGATGAATCCATTGTGCCTGCAATAGATCTTCAAAAGCTTTTTGGAGGAAATAAACCCTCAAATCAACCCGAAAACATGGGTGCCAAAGCAAGCAATAAGAAAAAAGATACAAAAAAAGAGAATAAAAGCACGAAATTCCTTGCAGATTACTGTAAGAATCTTAATGCCGAGGCGATAAACGGAAAGCTGGACGCCATAGTTGGCAGAGATAAGGAGCTTGCCCGCGTTATTCAGATTCTTTCAAGAAGACAAAAGAATAATCCCTGCCTTATCGGTGAGCCGGGTGTCGGAAAAACTGCAATAGCAGAGGCGCTTGCACAAAAAATCGTGAAAGGGGATGTGCCATATAAGCTCAGAAATAAAGAGCTTCATCTTCTTGATTTAACGGCACTTGTTGCGGGAACACAGTTCAGAGGACAGTATGAAAGCCGTTTGCTTGGGCTTCTTAAAGAGGTTAAGGAGGCAGGAAACATCATCCTTGTAATTGACGAGGTGCATAATATTGTCGGTGCGGGAAACAGCGAGGGCAGTGTAAGCACAGCAAATATGTTAAAGCCCGCACTTTCTCGTGGTGAAATTCAGGTTATCGGTGCAACCACGCTTAACGAATATAGAAAATATATCGAAAAGGACAGCGCTCTTGAAAGAAGATTCCAGCCCGTCAAGGTTGAGGAGCCCTCGGTTGAAGAAACACTTGAAATGCTTAAAGGAATCAAGCATTATTACGAGTCATTCCACCAGATAAGGATTCCTGAGGAAATTCTTAAAAGTGCCGTGGTACTTTCTGAAAGATACATTACAGACAGATATTTGCCCGATAAAGCCATAGACCTTCTTGATGAAGCAGCAGCAAATCTTTCGCTCAATTCTGCATCTCTTAACAGAAGCATAGAAATAAGAGAAAAGCTTCTTATGATAAAAGATGAGAGGGAGGCGCTTGAAATTACTCCCCCTGATTCTCCTGATAATGCTGATGCCTATGAGAGAATTGCTAAGCTCAAATCTCAGGAGATCAAGCTTGCTGACGAGTTGAAATCACTTGAAGGTGAATGTGAAAGCATCGTTCTTACAACCGACGAGCTTGCCGACGTGGTTGAGATTTGGACGGGCGTGCCTGCTCTTACCGTCAGTGCAAACGAATATGAGCAGATTGATAAGCTTGAAGAACGTCTCAAAACACACATTATCGGTCAGGATAAGGCGATAAATGCAATTTGCCGTGCCATAAAGAGAAACAGAGCAGGTATTTCCTATAAGAGAAAGCCCGTTTCGTTTATATTTGCAGGGCCCACGGGTGTGGGAAAAACCGAGCTTGTAAAACAGCTTGCCAACGATCTTTTCCACTCACCCGAAACGTTAATACGTCTTGATATGAGTGAGTTTATGGAAAAGCATTCCGTATCCAAGATTATCGGAGCACCTCCAGGATACGTTGGATATGACGAGGCAGGTCAGCTTACCGAAAAAATACGTCGCAGACCTTATTCGGTGATCCTTTTTGATGAAATTGAAAAGGCGCACCCCGACGTTTTGAACGTGCTTTTGCAAATTCTTGACGATGGCAGAGTGACTGATGCGCAGGGAAGAACTATAAACTTTGAGAACACAATTTTGGTTATGACGACTAATGCGGGCTCAGTTGGTTCCTCAGGCAAAGCAGGTTTTTCAACAGAGAATAACTCAGTTGAGGAGGCAAGAACTATGAAGGCGCTTGAAGGATTCTTGCGTCCTGAGTTTATTAACCGTGTGGACGAAATTATAACCTTCAACTCACTTACCGAGGAAAACTTTGAAAAGATAGCTTCAATAATGCTTGGAGAACTCAAAGAGGCGCTTTCAGAAAAAGGAATAGACTTGTCATTTACTCCCGCAGTGCTGAAACACGTTGGTGAAAAATCGTATTCGGCAAAATTCGGTGCAAGAAATATGAGAAGATATATTCAAACTCATATTGAGGATGCAATTGCGGAAAAAGTAATTGCCGACTATAATCGCACAATCTCTAAGATACACCTTAATATCAGTGGCGGAGAGATAGTAGTTAATTGTATGTAAATAAATCCCGACGGATTCTCCGTCGGGATTATTTTATTTCATCGTATATTGTATATGGTAAACAAATAGAAAAAGATCAAATTGTATATAAAACACAAAAATTATTTTACTTCTCTAAAATACATTGATTTATCGAAAAAAGAAATATATAATACAATTAGGAATACTAATTTGGGAGGGATAAAATGAAAAAACAATTTTTCAAAGCTAAGAAAACCAAATTACTTGCATTTGTACTTTTATTGTGTGCGCTTATATTTATGTTTTCTTCTTGTAGATACATAGATTTTATCGATATTTTCAATAGTGAAGATGAGTATATAAGATACCAAACTAATGCCAACATTAATTTTTATTCTCACGAACAGTTATTAAATTTTGTTGAACAGTACAATTCCCAAAATGACGGATTTGTTTATACTTTTATAT
>JAZURO010000112.1:0-5204 GCA_045606265.1 Eubacteriales bacterium | reverse complement strand
CCCGTGAATTATCGAAAATTTACGCAAAGCTTGTAGAAACCAATCAGCAAAAGTTTTTCGGGGGCGTGGGGGCGGTTTTGCAAAAAAGCCCCCACATTTTCACTCTGTAACTTTCAAAAAGCCCCCACGTTCTTATTTTGTAACTTTTCAAAAATGTCCCATTCGTTTTTCACTTGTCACTAAGCTTATCCCTATCTCTTTTTGTTTCGATAACTGCTCTGTCATCATCAGAAAATCCCCATTCGTTTTTCAGGCAATCAAGAACTCTGTTATAAGTTTCAACAGCTTTTTTCTTTTCTCCCATTATCTGATACGCAGTGGCAATTCCAAAAAGAGCATCTGTATATCTCGGTTTAGAGTTTTCTTCCGCCATCCAGCTTTTTTCATAAAATTCTATTGCTTTATCATATTGGCATTTCCGAGCAAAATACTGTGCAGTTTCAAATAAGAATCCGCTGTCTTTGGAAAAACTGCTCAACGCTTCATTCATAATACTGTCTGCACGTTTTTCGTTATATTCAGCCAAGGCTATGTATGCCTCATATACCGGAATCAAGAAGGGCTTGTGGGCGGGTATTGTTTTTAATACTTTAAGATATTTTCTCGCTTCTTCGGTTCTTTTGTCAACTATGAGGTCATCAAGCAAATAGTAATACGGCAGCGGCGTTTTAGGTGTGATTTTATCGTTTTCTATTACATTTTTATAAAAATCTATCAATGAGGAATGATTATCTACGTTCCAATCCCACGCGCGCTCGCCCTCTGCCATCTGCAAGAGCCACTGACAATCCTTGACCTCCGGCTTTAACATTATAGCTTCACGTGCATATTTGCTGACTTTTTGAGCATCGGATTCCATTCTATAATGATACAAATGCGCTAAAACGGACAGTACACGGGTGCGATCGCTGTATTCGTTAAGCTGAGAAAGCAAAAATTCCTCGTATTCACTGAACAAATCAGCAGAAAACTCCCCTTCCGTATCTATCCTTTTCTCTATTCGATATAACTTTTGTTCAACCGTCAGATCGAACAACTCATCAATACTCACTCCAAATTCGCCTGCAAGCATTGGCAATAACGTAATATCCGGCATAGTCACGGAATTCTCCCATTTTGATACCGATTGCGCACTCACTCCAAGACGGGACGCAAGCTGCTCCTGTGTCAAACCCGATTTGTGTCTTAAATGCTTTATTTTATTTCCAAGCTCCATATATTAACCTCCGTTTCATTAATTCTAAGACGTCTTTACACATTTATGATAACACTTTAACAGATTGAAGTCAATAACTCGTTTTTCGCTTGTTTTCAACCGTTGGTTGAAAAATTAACAAAATACCCACCCGAGATTTCGGGTGGGTATATGTTTATTCTTCCTCGGGTGAGAACATTTCCTTTCCCACTCCGCAAAGAGGACATTCAAAATCTTCGGGAAGATCGTCGAAAATCATTCCGACCTCTATTCCGTGATCGGGATCACCGATTTTTTCGTCAAATCTCCAACCGCAAACGTTACAAATGTACTTCATAATAGAATTCCTTTCTTGTTTTTTTATATTATTTCCAAAATGAATCCTATTCTTTCACATTTCATTAAAATTTTGAAGTGTCAAACTCTTTAAGATACTTTTTCAAGGGCTTTACTACTTTTTTGACCGTTCCCTCAACAAAAGGATTGTTAAGGTGCGCACGTTCAAGAAGCTCGGTAAATGGATATTTTCCTCCCATTTTGCAAAGCTTAACGTACTTTCTCCAAGCTCTTGCGTGATCTTTTCTTGTTTCGTTGAAGAATTGGAAGGCAACAACCTGCGCAAGCGTGTAGTCTATATAATAGAACGGTGAGCCAAATATATGCGACTGTCTCATCCAATATCCTCCCCTGTCAAGCACGGGGATATGATCATATTTGATGTGTGGAAGATATTTTTTCTCAATTTCTCTCCATTTTGCGCATCTCTGCTCATGCGTTATCTCAGGATTTGCATAAACAAAATGCTGGAATTCGTCAACAGCTACTCCGTAAGGAATAAACGTAAGACCGTCAGTAACGTGTGAATATCTGTACTTATCCGCTTCTTCGTTAAAGAATTTTTCCATCCACGGATAAGTGATAAATTCCATACTCATTGAGTGTATCTCGCACGCTTCAAGAGTTGGCATACGGTAATCGGGACAGGTAATGTTTCTTGACATATATCCTTGGAATGCGTGCCCGAATTCGTGCGTCAGCACGTCAACATCGCCGCTTGTTCCGTTAAAATTGGAGAAGATAAAGGGCGCCTTATAGTCGGGGAAATACGTCATATATCCGCCGCCTGCCTTTCCCTGTCTTGCTTCAAGGTCAAGAAGCTCATATTCCTTCATAAATGCGAAAAATTCATCAGTTTCCCGTGAAAGATCGGCATACATCTCGGTCGCTTTGGCTACAAGATAATCCTTATCTCCTTTGGGAGTCGCATTTCCGCTGAGGAAGTCGATATTATAGTCATAGGATTGAGGATTTCTAATCTTCAATCTTTTCGCCTGCTCCTTAAAGAGCTTGTTTGTGAAAGGAACAAGATCTCTGTAAATCTGCTCTCTGTAACCTCTGACATCATTGGAATCATAGTCGGTTCTTCCAAGAGATTTGTATCCAAGATCGATAAAATCCTTATAACCGAGCTTTTGTGCCATTGTGTGTCTGGTCTTTACAAGCTTATCGTAAATCTCACCGATTCTGTCAAAATTGTCCTCAAAGAACTTCGCAGAAGCAATTGATGCCTCTTTTCTTGTCTTTCTGTCGATTGAGGTTGTGAATTTACCCATCTGAGAAAGATTGTAAATGTCTCCTCTGAACTCAATTTTTGCAGATGCCATCAGCTTTGTATATTCGCTTGACAGCTTGTTTATCTCCTGAAGCTCGGGAACGATCTTTTCATCAAAGGTATCAAGCTGATTTTGTACCATATTAAAAAGATGCTTGCCCCATTTTGCTTCAAGCTCTGCTCTGAATTTTGCATTAACAAGCGCCTTGTTGAACTTGTCCTGAAAAACTGCAATCAAGGGCGAAATCTCATCTATAAGCTCCTGATTCTTTACGTTTACGGGATCCTGCGTGTCGCAGGTGTATTTAACGTAAGCAATGCTGAAATTCGTGTTAAGACGGTCGCTGTACTTGAACATCTTTTTAAGCGCCTTGTCCTGCTCCTCAAAGCTATCGGCATTGATAAATTCGCTTATTATCGCATCAAAATCACGCTCAATCTTTTTAAGATCGGGCTTCTTAAACTTCATTTGTGAAAATTTTTTCATAATTATGCCACCTTTCATTTTGTCTATTGAAACGATTATAGCAAAAAAATCCTTATTTTTCAAGGGTTTTGAAAAAGTATTTGTAAAAAATACAAACCTCAAAATAAAACTCAAAGCTAACCGCCATTTGTTTTATACTTATAATTTACCGAATTGCCCGTATGCAGTCTGAATAAAATCTGAAATAATAAAAAATATATTACAAAATCCAAAAATCACTTGACAAGCAAGGAAAAATATGATATTATAATAAAGTCGTAAGCGACCATTTAAGGAGGATTATCGAAGTGGTCATAACGAGGCGGTCTTGAAAACCGTTTGCCTTTACGGGCACGAGGGTTCGAATCCCCCATCCTCCGCCAAAGCAATAAAGCATTCACGCAAGTGAATGCTTTTTTGTTTTGTGTGAAATAACATTGGGGGATTCGAACGCAGTGAAAAAACAGCACAGTGCGCTGTTTTTGAACGGTGACCGAAGATTTTTGCGAAACATTACATTAGTTTTGATCCAAAATGTTGAGCAAAAATCAAGAACGAAATCCCCCATCCTCTGCCAGAGCCTTGGAGCATTATGTTCCAAGGCTTTTTTCTTTTTTAAGTTTAGGACATCGTTTCCATGCTGTCGCCTGAGCAACTACAACATACCACAAAAGATTCCATAAGTCCAGAGATTATTCGGGATTAGATAAGCCGTAGTTATAAAGTGCCTTTACGAGATTGCCCATTGCTGCGCTATCTTTCTGCGCTCCGATATAGTCGTTTACGCTGACTGCAAAGGTCTGCACCACGGTGTCGCCGTTCTTGATCTCGAAGCTAAACTTCTTATCAAACTCGGTGGGTGCGATACCGTCGGTCTTGAAGATGCCATCATCCTCGGCAGGCTTGTGTCCGAGAGCAGAGCCTTCTGTCTTGCCACAGACTGTACAGGTCTTAGGATTGAGACAGTCGGCATCCTTCCACGAGTGCATGGAATCTCTTGTTTCGCCGCATACGTTACATTCAGTATCTGCACAGTCATCGTAAACATGCTGCTCACAGCTATTATCGCAAGCCGTAAGTATAATGCAAAATGCAAAATTGAATTATTCTTTTCATAACTTATTTATCTTCAATTATTTATTGTCCCGTGGGGAGCCACATATCTATCAGCTCACTAAGTCTTTTATCGGATATATCGCTACTGACGCGGCTGAGTGTGGTTCTCATACCGTCTGTATCGTTATAATAATTAGTGCTATAGGGTTGTTCAAGTGTCCATTCCACCCCATCGATAACAAGAATACTCCAATCATCAGATATACGCTCTATTTGATATTCACGCACGACCTTTTCGCCGGGCGTTTCCTTCAGTGCATAATAAGCGGTAGCCTTAAGAGCGTTTTCAGCTGTATCTATTACATAATAGAAGTACTGATAAGGGCTATCCTGCACTACTCCGGTCTCAATATCCCACGGAGCATTGCGCTGGTATATACCTTTTTTGCCAAAGGCATTGTAGTCGTATTTCTTTAATTCACCCAGCTCCTGCTCGACGTATTTAAGATCGGTGTCGCTGCTGACCTTTGTCCAACGCACAGTAAGAGCCTCCGAGCGCATCGGCTTTTTGGTGAACAGCTCATTGTAATCAAATGAGTTTTTCGTATAGTTGAGTGAATTCTTCGTAACACCCATTTTGTTAAACTCGGTGTTCTTGTTCACCGTCAGAGCATCGTTGAATATAACATATTCTACCTTTGATGAATTCTCGTCATCATACTCATAGGACAGCGTGACCTCCTTAACGTATGCGTCAGAGCCTGCTTCCTTATGCACGTAGTAACCCATACCCGTGCCGGTTATAATAAGATAATCCTCGTATTGATATTCTTCGTCTTCGAGGTAATTAAACGTCCTGGGGGTGTAGCCTTCCT
>JAZURO010000111.1:0-2990 GCA_045606265.1 Eubacteriales bacterium | reverse complement strand
ACAGAACGACATGGCTACGATCCGACTTCTCAAAAAAAGCAATCTTGCCTGCACAGAAACATCTCCACGCATCATAAAGGTTTCCTTTTGCGTAAGAAACACATAAAACACATTTTCAAGCGGTTCAAACTCAATTTCACCCTTGGAAAGCATCTTTCTCGTTGTGCCGACAAAAACTTCCAGGTCTTTTACTTCTTCTCGCGTGACAAAAGTGCCGTCTGCATCTTTTAGTTCAATGGGAAGTCTGTACTGATCGCCCTGCATCATTCTTCCGTCACCTCCACGGTTTCTTCTGTGGTTGTTGCATTTTCTGCACTAACCACTTTGTATCGGTCAGCCGCTTCTGCGTCCTTGCGCTTTAGAACTTCCTGCGCCTTGTCAGCATCGCCAAGCAAGGTCAAAATCTTTGTGGTGACATATTCATCATCCAGATACTCAGCACACTGCAACACCATTTCCAGCAGTTCGGACTGATTAGACATCTGCGACCGTGTATAAGTCGGCTCGTCCTCAATCCCAGCCAGTGCGAGAATACCGTTAATAAACTCCGTCACGCGATATTCAAACTGGTCTGTTTTCTGATTGATAGGCTCGTAAGCCGCTGTAATCTCCGTGGCGGTCTTATTTCCAGAAGAAAGGTCTTGTACCTTGAGCGCCATAAAATCGGTGTATAGCTGTTCTGTGAGCCTGTCAAGCGCCTCTGCTGTTGCTTCAAACTCAACGGAAACATTGTGAGCCTCAACGGATGCGCCGTCATCACCGTCAGCGTGTGCGGTGTGTGTCAGTTTCAATTGCTCAATGAACCTTGCATCGTCCATTGCATCCATACCACCGCAGTTTTTCAAAATCCAGTAGATGAACTCGCCATCGCTGACATTGTTAATCAAGCCGGAAACCATCAAATCATAGGCATCAATAGTACCTTGATTGCCCACAAGGTCGCTCTGTCGGTTGACATTCCACAGCGGAACAATGGGGAAGCCGGGATAATTCTCACCGTCAAGGATTGTTTCGCCATCAACCTCAGACTTGCGGATAATCTGCTTGTATGCCCTCTTGTCATGCAGGACGGTCACATCCTCATCCTTGCGTTTGATGTAGTCGGTATAGCCGTCCAATTCGTACAGAGTGGCACGGAGAGGCTTCTGATCGTCAATCTGCCAAAAACGGATACCGGCCTTCAAACCACCGTCGTCTTCATCATACAGAGGCACAAACTCGGTCAGCTTGAAAACTTCCAAATGGTCATAGTTCCAAAAGCCGAAACCGATACCGCCGTTCTTTGCAGCCGTGGCGCAATCCTGCACACGCTTGTCAAAGTCCTTGCCCAGCTTCTTCTTGTTCGCTTCGGTCTTGAAGGTTACGCCATTGCCCAGCAGATAGGAAACCGCCTGTGTGGTGAAATAGTTGTACCAGTTCGATGCAATCTTATTATTTGCGCTCCAAATGTCGGGCACTTTCTGCCCGAATTGGTTATGCACAAACTTCTGAAACCGCATAATCGTTGGATTTTGGTGTTTGTAGTACAATTCCGCATCGGCAGCAATCGCATAATCCTTGCTTGCCTTATGCTCACGGATTGCCGATAGCACAAACTCCATTCTGTCCTGTTCGTTTTCGCCAATCTCTAACAAATCTTGATAAGTTTTGATGGTTTATCACTCCCTACATAAAAATCGGTGTGTAATTGCTTGTTGCCGTGTCTGCGTATCTAAAATGATACCCTTTTGTATGTTTATGTCTTCCTCTGCAAACAGCAGAAATGTTTGTAGCAAATAATCCCAATTCTCTTGCCGCTTCGTGAATGCTTGAATAAACGCAATCAGTTTCAAGGCAATAAACAGCCTTAAAATCACCTTTCCTTGCATCACGCATCTTCGCCTTTGATTTTTCGCTCATAGTTCTGCCTTGTAATGCTTTAGAAAGGTTTTCTTTGTGCTGATCCGAAAGAGGTTTGCCCAGTTTTGCAATTCTCATTTTTTCCAATGTTTCTTCGCTAAACTTTCTACCCTTTGCGGCTTCGCTTTGTTTGCGTTTGGTTTCCTCGCTTGTTTTTCTGCCCCTTATTTTTTTGCATCTTTTTTCGATGGTTTCAGCAGATTGCTTCACGCCATAAGCACCGCTTTCTCCACCGGCACTCATATTGTAGCCAAATTCTTCTTGATTTGTTTTGTGCTTTTCAATCAATCGCTGTTCCATCTCTGCGGCTTGTTCTTTGGTCAAACCGCCTTCAACTATTTCGTGTTCAAATCCGCCCCACCCATATTTTTGTATGGCAAAATAAAAATGGCGGCTTGTTTTATATCCCTCGCCGTTGCTCCATCTTCTTTCCGGCTTCATTCCAGTAATGCCAAAATATTTCTTTCCGTTCGCCTTATTTGTGTGGCAATATACAACATACGGCATAAAATCACCTCTTGTATATTGTATCACAAATAAGTAAATAAATCAATACCTACATAAAGATTGGTGTATAGGTGCTTTCGCTTGTATCTTTGCGTTTCCAAAGTATTCGAACAAGGCTGGCAAGGCTATCAGGGCAGTCGTCGTGCTCGCAATGCTCATTGTAATCGCATATTTGATTTATATACTCTTGGTCAGTTCCAGCAACAAATACGACATTCTTCCATTCGGCTTTTAAGTAAGATGTGATTTTGAGAAATTTATTCATACTTTCTCTGTAAATGTTGACACGCTCCCCCTTTTGCCGGAGAGCCTTGCCTAAATACCCTTTATCGCCGTTATTCTCGCAATGAATACGACCAGCATTGAACGATTGCCGCAGTTTGATTATATCATCCTGCCCATCGTCAATATGCTTTCGCCAACATCGACCATAGACATAATATTTGCCGTCTTTCTTTCGGCAGATAGTAAACGCCGTGTAGTCCTCACCGCCATAAGCCGCATCAATGTGGCATTCGCCCTGTTCAACAAAAGCCGGGTCTGCTCCTGTTTGCGGATTATCAAAAATAACATCTTCAGCCGCA
>JAZURO010000110.1:0-16672 GCA_045606265.1 Eubacteriales bacterium | reverse complement strand
CGGCTCGAAAACCTGTGATTTGCTACTCTGTTAATAGACGTAATGTTTGTACGTAAGATGTTGTTTGTAAAGAGTTACAGAGATTGGGTTTGTGCTAACATATTGAAAAAGCGACGCAAAACAACAGCGCCAAGCGAGTGCGAACAAATCGACACAATCCAAATTCACGGCTACAATAAGCAGTAGCAAATCGAGGTTTTTTCGTGTTTATACACGAAAATAACAATGCATTGAATATTCGCAGAATTTCAATGCTCGATTTGCGCAAGATCAAGTAAACTTTGCACAAACTCTACGGCTACACACGAAAAACTTTTCAAGGTTTTTCGGGGGAGTGGGGGCGGTTTTGCAAAAAAGCCCCCACATTCTTAGTCTGTAACTTTTCAAAAAAGCCCCCACATATTCAGCTTGTAACTTTTTACAAAAAAATCCCCCACTAAAAGCAGGGGGGGGATTTGTTATTTCTTTTTTATGGGTTTTTTACTTGATTTGGGAGTATTTTTACCCTTTTTTGATAGCTTTTCGTCATATTTTTTGCCTTTTTGAGCATATTTTGACTTATTCTTATCGTTTTTCTTGCTTGCTTTTGCGTCGATTTTTTTGTCAAAACGAGGCGCTCTTTCTGGGCGCACAAGACACTCAGAGCCAAAGCCGATAAGATCCTCACGTCCCGCCTTAATGAGTGCAGAGCGCACCTTTTGGGCGTTGTCGGGCTTGTTGAACTGCAAAAGGGCGCGCTGCTCGCTTTTTTCTTCATAAGTAGTCGGCACGAACACCTTTTTGCCTGTCAATGGATTTATGCCTGTGTAGTACATAACCGTAGATGCGGTTCCGGGTGTGGGATAATAGTCCTGCACCTGCTCAGGAGCATAATGCTCCTGCTTTAAGTAGCACGCAAGCTCAATTGCCTCGTCAACGGTTGAACCTGGGTGGCTTGACATAAGGTAGGGAACAAGATACTGCTCCTTGCCAATCTCACGGCAAAGCTCAAAATACTTCTTTTTGAATGCCTTATATACGTCGATATGTGGCTTGCCCATCGCATCAAGAACTCTGTCGGAGATATGCTCGGGCGCAACCTTGAGTTGCCCCGAAACGTGATTTGAAACAAGCTTTTTGAAGAACGAATCGTCATTGTCATACATAAGATAGTCAAATCTGATGCCGGATCGAATGAACACCTTTTTGACCTTTGGCAGCATTTCAATTTTGGAGAGCATCTCCATATATTCCCTGTGATCAACCTTCAAATTCTTGCAGGGTGTAGGAGAAAGGCACTTCTTGTTTGAGCAAACTCCGTGTGTCAGCTGGTGGTCGCAGGCAGGATAGCGGAAATTAGCTGTCGGCCCTCCGACGTCGTGTATGTATCCCTTAAAATCGGGCATTTCGGTGATGATTTTCGCCTCTCTTAAAACGCTTTCTTCGCTTCTTGAACGCACAGTTCTGCCCTGATGAAAAGCGAGTGCGCAGAAATTGCACGCACCAAAGCAGCCACGGTTGTGAGTAATGGAAAATCTCACTTCCTCAATCGCAGGAACACCGCCCTCCTTTTCGTAGATGGGGTGATATGTTCTCATATAGGGCAGGGCATAAACCGAGTCAAGCTCGTCCCTTTCGAGTGGTGGCATTGGCGGATTTTGAACAAGCACCTTGCTGTCATAATGCTCAATTATCGCACATCCGTTTATGCTGTCCTGATTTTTATACTGAATACCGAAGGCGTCGGCATAAATTTTCTTATTAGTTTTCAGCTCGTTATAGTCAAATTCGGCAGCAATAGGGAAATGCACCGTATCGTCCGGATTGGCAATATAGCAGGTGCCTCTGACGTCTCGGATTTTTTTAACGGGTACGCCCTTGTCAAGAAGGAAGGCAATTCGGCGCAGAATGTTTTCACCCATACCGTAAGTAAGAATGTCGGCACGGGAATCCACCAAAATTGAACGGCGCACCTTGTCGTCCCAATAGTCGTAATGGGCAAAGCGGCGCAAGGACGCTTCAAGACCGCCAATAATGATCGGTACGTCACCGTATGCTTCACGTATTCTGTTGCAGTAAACTATCGTCGCACGGTCGGGGCGCTTGCCAATCTTTCCGCCTGCGGAATAGTAGTCATAGTTTCTTCTTCTTTTTGCCACGGAATAGTGAGCTACCATTGAGTCAATATTTCCGGCAGTTACAAGAAAGCCAAGACGTGGACGTCCAAATTCCTTGAATGCCTCACAGCTTTTGTAGTCGGGCTGTGAGAGGATAGCGATTCTGAATCCCTGTGCTTCAAGGACTCTTGATATTATCGAAACGCCAAACGAGGGATGGTCAACATAAGCATCACCCGTGACGTAAACGAAGTCTGGCCTGTCCCACCCACGTTCGTCCATTTCGTGACGGTCAATGGGGAGAAAGCCCATATTTTCTGTCTGTTTGTTCATTTTTTACTCCTTTTGTTAAGAAGTGGATTTGTATTTACGGTTATGATATTGAAAGTTATAAAGGAACGATGTTTCGCCCGTGCGGGTTAAAATTTTTTCGCATTGGTTTGTGCGAACATCTCGACTAATCATAAAACTCACATCTAAACTAAAACAAGCACCGTCCTGTGCGATAAAAGTTTTTCGGGGGCGTGGGGGGCAGTTTTTCCCAAAAGCCCCCACGTTTTTACTTTGTAACTTCTTAAACTCAATTCTTAAACTTAAATCTTCTGCTTCTTTATACCAAGTATTTTTCTAAGTAAGAGTGAAATCAGGGTTGGAGTTTTATAAAGCACGATTTTCATAAAATAACACCTCAAACACAAAAATTTGACCTATGTAGTCAATTTCAGTATATGAGAGAGGGTATTATTGTGACAAATCCTTGCTTTCGATTACAAATAGTCCGCCTTTTTTTGTACTTACCATAGCGAGATTGTCAACGACCTCGTTTGAAATAGCGAAGGAAGGATCCTGCCTCGACAGTTTTTTATTTTTGAGTGGATATTTTGCGCCCTCAATGGTGACCTTTGCCTCACTGTCGGCAAGAATCAGTCCAAAATACTTGTAGTCGCTTTTGGGTACGAGGAGAGAAGAGCGCTCTTTCAGGAATCTCACTCTGTTTTTTCCGTCACAAATGCAGGCGCTGATGCCGCAATTTGTAAGGGAAGCGAGCAAATATAGATTTGAAAGTGTGTGGTCAAGACGGCCTGAGAGTCCGCCGATCAAAAACAGTTCGTCCGCACCGTTTTCAAGTGCAATATTAATAGCAAGCTGAGTATCGGTTTCGTTCTTTTCGGCGGGAACACGCACAATTTTTGCCCGTGAGCAGAATGCTTTTTCCTTAGTGGAGTCAAAATCGCCCACAATAAAGTCGAATCTTTCGGCAAATCCGAGTGCCTTTGCATTATCGTAGCCGGAGTCGGCGGCAATAACAAGAGCAGTATCGGAAATGGCGGACTCAATGGCGCATTTTTCCACGTCACCGCCGATAAAAATGTATGATTTCATATTATTTGTTATCCCACTTATTCTTATTTTTGAGCGCAGCATAGATTTCAAGAAAGCTGTCGTGTCGGGATCTTGAAATTTTTCCCTCTCTTACAGCTTCAAGGATAGCGCAGCCCTCTTCCTTTGTGTGTGAGCATTTGGTGTAACGGCACTCGCCTATGTAATCACGAAACTCACGCATATTATAGGCGAGATCCTCTTTGTCAAAGAAATTAAATCTTTCAAAATCGAGGAGTGAGAACCCGGGCGTGTCTGCGATATATCCCGAATCTTCCTTGTCACTTATAGGATATAGCTCGACGTGGCGAGTGGTGTGCCTGCCACGTTGAATTTTGATGCTTACCGTGTTCGTGGTGAGTGACAAATTCGGAAAAAGAGCATTGAGAAGAGTCGATTTACCAATACCCGAGGCACCGGCAAAGGCGGCAGTTTTGCCGTTAAGGCGAGTGCTTACGAATTCACGGATTTTGTCCGTGCCCTCGCCCGTTTTTGCGCTCAGCACAAAGGCATCATATCCCGCTTTAATATAGATTTCTTGCAGCTCCTTTGCATAATCGGGCGCAAGATCGCATTTGCCGATTATAATAATTGGCTCGATCTCATTGTGCTCGGCGATGCAAATCAGCTTGTCAATCGTGGGGAGTACGGGTGTGGGAGATGCCGCAGCCATCGAGATAAACATAACGTCGAGATTAGCCATTGGCGGGCGGATAAGCTCGTTTTTTCTTTCAAGGACAGTTGAAATTCTTATATCGTTATTTTTCTCATCAAGCTTTATAAGAGAGTGATCGGTATAAATAATTTCAACGTTGTCGCCGACAAGGGGCTTTATATGATTGTGGCGAAACGAACCGCTTGCAGAGCAGAGGACAAGCTCTGATGCAAGGGGAGAGTCGCTGTCAAATATTTTTTTGTGGTCGTCGTTGCTGATGAGCTTTATCGTGTAAAGCCCACCGACGCCTTTCAGAATTTTTCCGTGTGTTCTGTATTCCATTCTATTTCCGTTTCTGCGTTGATTTGTTTAGTTGCTGACGGGATTTCACGGTTGCCCGGCTCAATTGAAAGCAATATAATGAAAGAAATTGCAATTACTATGAGTAAAGCACCTATTACGCCGAGGATGATTGAGAGCCATTTGCTTTCTTTAAGCTCCTTAACGATTTTTTCGTCCTCGATAACAACGGTGTTCGTTGCCTTGGGCAGCTTTTGAGAGTGCATTTTGGGAATTTGTCCTGACGGAGAATGTCCGTTTGCCTTCACCTGCGGCAAGGTAGTGGAAATAACCGTTGTTTTATCCGTTTGAGAGGGAGTTCTTCCCGTTTGCGAAGCAGTTCTTCCCGTGTGATGAATTTGCTCGCTTCTCGGCACGAACGCACCCGAGTGAGACGTGTTTTTCTTAAAGTACGCCTGATGCTCGGCAAAGTTTGCACCCCGTTCGCTCATAGGATAAATACTTCTGTTTGAAACGTTTGAAGCATTTGCGTTGGGCTTTCTTTCAATAATTTTGTATCTGCTTGAATTTTTATCGTTTCCGAAGACCGTTTTTGAATTCTGACGTAGCGCTCTTATGTCAACAAGCATCTCCATCGCATTGGCATAGCGCTTTTTGGGATTTTTCTCCATTGCGCGAAGAATAATCTGTTCAAGACCGATGGATATATCGTGTCTGTAAACGCTCGGCGGAACGGGCTCCTTGTGGATCTGCATTTTGGCAACTTCTGTTGAGCTTTCGTGATAGAAGGGCAGACGGTTGGTCATCGCCTCATAAAGCATAACTCCAAGCGAATACAGGTCGCTTTCCGCCTTTGGAGCTTTACCCTGTGCCTGCTCGGGACTTACGTAATAAACCGTACCGAGAGCCACCTCACTCCTCTCCTTGGAATTATTGAGCATTGCGTCAAGGCGGGCAATACCGAAGTCGGCAACCTTGATATTTCCGTTTTGCAAAAGAATGATGTTCTGGGGCTTTATATCGCAGTGAACGATACCCTTTGAATGAATATAGTCAAGAGCCGAGAGAATCTGTGACGCATAGTAAAGCACCTCACGTTCGGGGAGTGCGCCCCTGTGGTCGATATGCTTTTTGAGGGTTATACCCTCAACGTATTCCATAATGATATACTTTGTGCTGTTTGTGAAAACAGTGTTATAAACCTGAACGATATTGGGGTGGGACAAAAGTGAGAGCGCAGTTGATTCGTTGACGAAAAGACTTACCTGACGTGCATTGTGTTCAAGCTTCTTTTGCATCATTTTGATTGCAACGGAGCGTCCCGTCACCTGGTCGTATGCACCGTAAACCGTTGCCATACCGCCCGTTCCGATAACGTTTACAATGGTATATCTGTTCTCAAAGGTCTGACCTATAAAAGAGTCATAAGCGGTCATTTAGCCACCTCCGTCTCTTTGGTCAACAGAAGAATTGCGGATATGTTATCGTCACCGCCCGCATCATTTGCGAGCTTTATGTAGGTGAAAACCTTTTCTTCAATGCTCATCTGTGAAAGAGCAACCTTTTTCAGCTTTTCCTTCTGAACAAGTCCGTGAAGACCGTCCGAGCAAAGAAGGAAATAGGTTTCGCTCTTTGGTGAGATTCTGCGCTCCGAAATATCGGGCTCAATTTCCTCTCTCACGCCAAGAGCCATTGTGATAAGGTTCTTTTTGGGGTGATTTTGTGCTTCTTCTTCCGTAATTTCTTTATTATCTACAAGCATCTGAACGTAGGAGTGATCCTTCGTCAGCTGCTTTATTTCTCTTTTTTTGATCATATACAAACGGCTGTCACCGACGTTTGCATAATAAATTTTTGATTTTGGCTCGCAAAAAACCGCTGCATTGAGTGTGCAGCCCATTCCCTGTAAGGAACGGTCCTCACGAGCTTTGCTGAGAACGGCAATGTTGGCTTCTTCAATTGCATTTATAATTGCCGCCTTAATCTTTTTGCCGTCGAACTTGGATTTTTCAATCTCGTCGGCTGCTCCCACCAAAGAAGCCATAAACGTTTCCTCGGCAATGGCGGAGGCAATTTTGCCACCTGCAGCGCCGCCCATTCCGTCGCAAACTATGGCAACGGTTATTCCGTTTTTCAAACAAGAAATGCCAATGCAGTCCTCGTTTGCTTCTCTTATCATACCTCTGTCGGTCAAGCCGTAAATGTTCATACTTGCTCCTTTGTTGTGGAATTTTCCTGATTATCTTTTTTCATTTCGTCGCGGCGAAGCTGTCCGCAGGACGCATTGATGTCTGCGCCGAGTGTTCTTCTGACCGTTGCACGAATACCCTTCGATTCAAGGACTTTTGCGAATTTTTTTATCTGCTCCTTGCCGCTTTTTTTGAAATCTCTTTCCTTAACGGGATTAACGGGGATAAGATTTACGTGAATAGGCATTGTTTGTGTTCTCGTTCTGAGCTTTGAGTTCAATTTTTTTGCAAGGAGAATAGCATTTTCCTCACTGTCGTTTTCTCCTGCGATAAGCGTGTATTCAAACGAGATTCTTCTGCCCGTTTTTATAAAATATGCTTTGCAGGCGTCCAAAAGCTCGTCCACACCCCATTTTCTGTTTATCGGCATAATCCTGCTTCTTATTTCGTCGCTTGATGCGTGAAGCGAGATTGAGAGGGTTATCTGAAAATCCTCTTCGGCCAATTTGTATATTTTGTCAACGAGACCGCAGGTTGAAAGGGAGATGTGACGGTAGCCGATATTCAGCCCCTCCTTGTGACCTACAATTCTTAAAAATTTCACAACGTTGTCATAGTTGTCAAGGGGCTCGCCAATTCCCATCATAACTATTCCGTCGATTCGCTCGCCAATATCATTCTGAGCAGCAATTATCTGTCCCAAAAGCTCTGAAACTTCAAGATCACGTACCTTGCCGCCGATGGTGGAGGCACAAAAGGCGCAGCCCATTCGGCACCCGATCTGTGACGAGATACAGATGGTAGTTCCGTGCTCATATTTCATAACAACGCTCTCAACGCAGTTGCCGTCGTCAAGCTCAAATAAATACTTTACCGTTCCGTCGAGTGCAGACACCAGCTTTCTTCTTATCTTAGGAATTGAGTATTTTGCGTTTTCAAATATTCTCTCCTTAGTCTTTGCTGAAAGATTTGTGAGATCCGCAGGCGATATACCCCTGTGCATCGGAGCAAAAATCTGCTTTGCACGAAATTTCGCCTCGCCAATTGATAATATAAAATTTTCAAGCTCTTCGTATGTAAAATTAAGAAGATTTTGCATAGTGCCCTCCTTTCAGGGATAATTAACTGAATACCACTCGCGACGGAAATTCCTCCCAAGTGAGTGATTTTCTAAAATTTACTCGATTTCTACGCAGACATCAAATTTGTATCTTGTTTCTTATGCTTAAAAGTAAATTAACATTGTTTTGTATAAAGTAGCAACTAAACTCTCCACTCTGCACCAAACAATATCTTTTTTACAAATAATGTGTCTGTTTGTAAGGTAGCAAATCCTCAATTTTGAGGGCGCCTGTTAAAATGCCCTCGAAATTGTTTTGTGTCAACTTGTTGACACGATTTGCGTAAGATTTTGCCACGAAGTCCAATAAAAAAGCTTTTTGGTTCTTTTTCTCGAAAAAGAACAGAAACCTCTTTTTCTGTAACTTCTCTGAAAAAGTGGACCCCTTTTTCTTTCTGACTTTCTACCACACTTTCTACCACACAATATCATTGTGCGAACATTGTGTTTAAGCAAATCTTTTCAGCTTTGCGATAAAGAATCCGTCGGTGTGATGCGTGTGTGGAAGCAAGGTGATCATACCGTCATTGACGTTAAGCTCACCGACATAAAAGGGAACGAGCTTAAAGTTTTTATGGTTTTCAAGAAATTTCCTGATGTTGTTCTCGTTTTCGTCGGGCAGGATAGTGCAGGTCGAATAGACAAGCGTGCCGCCGACTTTAAGATAATTTGCTGCGTTTTCCAAAATATCGTACTGAATTTTTGGCAAAGCAGCGCTTTCCTTAACGTCCTTGTATCGAATTTCGGGCTTTTTTGAGATAACACCGAACCCGGAGCAGGGAACGTCGCAAATAATTTTATCGGCAGAGCCGAAAAGCTCCTCAATTGGCTTTCTTGCATCCTGAGCCCTTGTAGAAATAATGGATATTCCAAGTCTCTGAGCGCCCGATTTTACAAGTGAGAGCTTGTTTTCGTGAATATCAAACGCAATGATTTCGCCCTCGTTTTCCATTGTCATAGCGGCGCCAAAGCTTTTGGAGCCGGGACAGGCACAAACGTCAAAAACAACGTCGCCGCGCTTTGCACCAAGCGCGCAAACGCAGATTTGCGATGCCTCGTCCTGAACTGTAACTCTGCCGTCTTTAAGGCAATCAAGCTCACTTACGGCAGCGCTTTGCAAAACTATTCCGTCGGGTGAAAAATCCGTTTTGCGAGCATCTTCAAGCTCACAAAGGATTTGCTCACGTGTTGCTTTAAGGTTGTTAACACGCAGAGTGATGGGAGCTACTTGTGAAAATGCTGAGAGCATATTTTTGCAATTGTCAAACGAATATGCATCAAGGAGTGCCTCCACAAGAGATTCGCCCACCGAATAGGTGACCGATAGATATTTAATCCTGTCACTTTTGTCGGGGAAGACAATTTTATCTCCCTCACGAAGATAGGAACGCAAAATGGCGTTTACAAATCCCTTTGAGCGACGGTTTGCGAGTGAGACCGTTTCGTTAAGAGCTGCGTGGGCGGGAATTTTTCTCATATAAATGAGCTGATAAAGTCCCATTCTTAAAATATTTCTCGTCTCCCTTTCGATCTTGCTGTCGGGGATCGACGAAAGGGAAGAAATGATATAATCAAGTGTGATTTTGCGCTCGATAACACCGTAAATCAGAGCTGTCATAAGACCTCTGTCAGCGGGTGAGAGGTTGTTTCTTTTAATTACCGTATCAAGCGCAATATTTGAATAGCCACCGTTTTCGCATCTTGTAAGCACTTCAAGAGCGAGTGAACGGGCATTAACAGTTTTCTTTTCCATTTTTCAAGGGAATCAACGTCTTCTTCTGCCGCCCGTTGCGATAAGAACAAAACGGAGGAGTGAGAGGAGCGAGGATATAAGTGCTGCAACGTAGGTAAGGGCTGCCGCACGAAGAACCTTAGAAGCTCCGTTAAGCTCATCTTGTGAGAAAAGCCCTGTTGCTTCAAGAGAAACCATTGCTCGCTTTGAAGCATCAAATTCAACGGGGAGTGTTACAAGCTGAAACAGAGTTGCAAGTGAATAGAGCGCAACTGCGATATAGATAAATATTGATGCGGATTCAGCGGGTACGAAAAAGCTGATAAGAAGAAAGACAAAAGCCATTGGTGTACCGAGGTTACAAATTGTAACGATGGACGATCTGAACTTTATCGGCGCATAGCTCTGCGCATACTGAACTGCGTGGCCTGCTTCGTGCGCGGCAACGCCCGCTGCGGCAATACTTGTTGAATTATAGGTTGAATCAGAAAGACGAATAACGTTAGCTTTCGGGTCGTAGTGATCTGAGAGATTTCCTGCTACCCGTTCAACACGCACGTTGTATATACCGTGGTGATGCAAAACTCTCTCTGCCACCTGAGCGCCGGTCATTCTGTTCCTGCTCAAAACCTTGTTGAACTTGTTGAACGTTGAATTTACGTTTACAGAAGCCCAGATTGCAATAATAATTCCGGGCAGTAAAATGATGACTGTTGGGTCAAACCAATAATATAAAAAAGGCATAATAAAATTTCCTTTCGTAATTGTTTGATTTATTTGAGGAGGTCGCCCTCGTTGACTTTTCTTCCTCTGATAAAATCGGCAGATGACATTCTGCCCTTTCCCTCGGGAAGAACTTTAAGAATATTTATCGAGCCCTTGGCACACAAAATCCGTATTTTTCCGTTTTCAAGGGATACAACCTTGCCAAAATCGGAGTTTACACTTTCTCTTTCACAAATCTCACTCTCAACGATCTTCAAGAGCTTTCCGTCGGGAAGATGTGTGAATGAGAGGGGAATCGGTGAGAGTCCTCTTATAAGATTGTGAACCGTATCACAGTCCTTTGAAAAATCTATCCCGCAATCCTCTTTCAAAATTTTTGAGGTGTGTGTTGCTTTTGAATGGTCTTGGGGAACGGGTGTAATTTCGCCCTTTTGCAATCCGTCAACGGTTTTGCGAAGAAGCTCTGCGCCAAGTAGTCCAAGTCTGTCGTGAATAATTTCAAAATTATCGCTTTCGGCAATTTCGCACTCGGCTTTAAGCAGCATATCGCCCGTGTCTAGCCCCTCTGCCATAAACATAGTGGTAATTCCCGTGATTTTTTTACCGTCGATTATTGCCATCTGCATCGGTGCTGCGCCTCTGTATTCGGGCAGAAGTGAGCCGTGAACGTTCACGCAGCCGAATTTGGGATAATCAAGCACGTTTTTGGGCAGAATTTTGCCGTATGCAACAACTGCTATAAGATCGGGATCGATTTCTTCAAGAAGGGCAGCAAACTCCTCGGTTCTGAGTGAATTTGGCTGATAAACGGGGATATTTTTCTCCATAGCATACACCTTTACAGGCGGGGGAGTTAATACGTATCCACGTCCCTTGGGCTTGTCGGGTTGAGTTACGACTGCGGCAACGTCATATCCGTTTTCGCAAAGTCCTTTTAGTGAAAAGAGCGCAAAATCGGGCGTTCCCATAAAAAGTATTCTCATAAGATCACCTCCAAAGCAGATTACTCAGCGGGTACTTTTTCAATATCTCTTGCAATATCGATATAGAGCTTTCCGTCAAGATGGTCGATCTCGTGACAGAAGGCGCGTGCCAAAAGCTCGCTTCCGCTGATTTCAAATTCCTCACCGTGACGGTTGGTTGCACGAACGGTTACGTGCATCGGGCGTTTTACCGTTCCCCACGTGTTTGGAACGGAGAGGCAGCCCTCGTTTCCGTCCTGCTCGCCCGCAAAGGCAATAATTTTGGGATTGATAAGCTCAATGAGATTACCGGGTTCAACCTCGATAACGACAATGCGGCGCAAAACGCCAACCTGGGGGGCAGCGAGTCCCACTCCCTCGGCAGCACGCATAGTTTCCGCCATATCGTCAAGGAGTCTTAAAATTTTAGGTGTTATTTCTTCAACGGGACGGCATTTTTTTCTCAAAATATCGTCGCCTACTTTTACTATTTTTAGTTTTGCCATTGGTATTTATTCCTTTCTTGTGCCGAGAAATTACAATGATGATGGATTGAAGTCCACAGAGAGCATCGGCTCTATTTTCTTTCGTTTGCCAAAAAGCTTATATATTTCGCTGAACATCTGACGTGAGCGCTTGTTCAGCTTTGTTTTAATGACTATTCTCATTCTGTATTTGCCGTCAAGCTTATAAACGGGCGCTTCAAACGGACCGTAGCAAACAACGGGAACGTCCTTGTATTCGGTATTTATTTTTTCTCTTAACATATCTGCAAGCAGCTTTGAGTCCTTCATAACTGCGCTTTCCACCTGGCAGGAGAGCGTGAGAAGAACTATATCGCAAAACGGTGGATATGACAGGAGCTTTCTCGTCTGTATTTCATTTTCAAAGAAGGTTTTGTAGTCCTGCTTGCAGGCAAGAAGTATCACGTCGTGATCGGGATTCATAGTCTGGATCAGCGCGCGGCCTTCCTTTTCACTTCTTCCCGCACGTCCGATCACCTGAGTGAGCAGAGAAAATGTCTTTTCGTTTGCTCTGTAATCATTGAGATAGAGCGAGGTGTCAGCTCCGAGAACGCCCACTAACGTCACGTCGGGAAAATCGTGTCCCTTAGTTACCATCTGCGTACCAAGCAGAATTTCCGCCTTGTGTGAACGAAAATCGGAGAGCATTGTGTCATAGGCATTTTTTGATGACGTCGTGTCGGTGTCCATTCTTATGGTGTTGACGGTGGGATAAAGCTCCTTCAATTTTTGTTCAATGAGCTGAATACCAATGCCCTGGGGTTTTATATGCTCACTTCCGCATTCGGGACAGACCGCAGGAACGGGAATATGCTTGCCGCACCAGTGGCAAACAAGCTCACTTCTGTGATATATTCTGTCGGTGTGGTGAGTCATTGAAACCGAGCAATTGGGACAGGTTATCGCCTCACCGCACGAAGCGCAGCTTACAAAATTATGATATCCGCGTCTGTTCAGGAAAAGTATGCTCTGCTCATTTTTGTGAAGCGCCGTACCTATTCTGTCAAGCAAGGTGAGGGATATTCCCGTTCCGTTGCCTGCACGCAGCTCCTCACGCATATCGGCGATTTCAACCGTCGGCAGCTTAGCTTTTCCGTATCTTTGCTTTAATTCGATTAATTTATACTGACCGTCAACTGCCTTTTTATAGCTTTCAACCGACGGTGTAGCAGATGCAAGAAGCAAAAGGGAATTGCTTTTTGCAGCTCTGAAACGGGCAATATCACGTGCGTGATATTTCGGATTGTTGTCTGATTTATAGGTATGCTCCTGCTCCTCGTCAATAATTATGAGCCCAAGATTTTTAACCGGCGCAAAAACGGCACTTCTTGTTCCTATAACGAGGTCGGCATCTCCCTTTTTTATGCGCATATATGCGTCAAGACGCTCGCCGCCCGAGAGAGATGAGTGAATGATTGCCACCCTTGAACCGTACCGTGAGCAAAACAGCTCAACAGTCTGGGGAGTGAGAGATATTTCGGGAATCAGCATAATAACGCCCTTGCTCTGAGAGAGGGCACGGTCAATAATTTTCATCATAACGCAGGTTTTTCCGCTGCCCGTCACACCGTGAAGCAGGGCGCAGGACGGTTTATCCTCGTCGAGCATTGATGAAAGGGAGAGAAGCGCAGTCTTTTGCTCGTCGGATAAAACAAGCTCTTTTGTGTGATTTATTCTGCCCTTATTTTCATAGGGATTTCGGTAGATGCTCTCAACCTCTCTTTTAATATATCCCTTCTTTTCAAGTGCGGATATTTGAGCATCGGTTGCAGAAAGCTCTGATTTTATGTCATCAACAAGCATCCTTTCACGAAGGGAAAGGAGTGAAAGAATACTTCTGTGCATTTCAGAACGCAGCTTTTTATAACCGTCAAGACGGTCGCCTGTACCAAGAAGGGAAGCAAGCTGAGAGTCGGACAAGGAAAGCATATAAAATCTTTTTTCTTTGCCAACGGTTTTGTTTTTTATGATTACGTCCTTTTCGATAAGTCCCTTTTTCAAAAGATAAGCTGTTGCCTTTATCGATTCAAGTCCGAATTTTTCTTCAAGAGCATTTTTTGTTACCGTTTGGCAGTCCTGAATGTAATAGTAAATGTCCGCAAATGCGCCGTCGTATTCGTCACTTGATGTTGTTTTATAGCAAACGACCAAGTTTGAAAGCGCACCGGAGGGAACCATAGCGTGAACTGCATCACCTACGGTGCAAAGAGTTTGCTCCTTCATAAATCGGCAAAGATCAAGCATTGAAGGATCAAGAGCAATCTCGTCACTCAAAACGGTTTTTATGGATTTTGTTTTAGTGTTCGGCTCCTCGCAATTAGTTTCAACCACAAGTCCTAACTGTGTTTTATTGGAGTTGCCGAAGGGAACGACAACAAAAGATCCGCATACTGCTGCCTCGGAGAGATCGTGGGGGACGAAATATGTGTATTCGTTGTCAATGCAGTACGGATTGTCCAAAAGATGAATTTTAACGTATCTGTTTTCCATAATTCTCTCCTTTCACGGTTTTATAAAAATGATATGATCCGCTTTTTGTTTCATTCATAAATCATATGAATGAAACAATTGGCGGAGAAAAAAACGATCTCCGCCTGATTTTCAGCTTATTCTTCTACTGTATCCTCTGCGATTTCTTCTTCGGGAGCCGCCTCTGTGTTCTCTTGGGGCTCTTCACGGTAGATTTCATATCTTCCGTCATAGAAGCGGGTAATGGCATTTTTAATTGCCTTTTCGTCTTTGAGGTCTTTGTCGATACTGTTAATAAGGTTGCGATCGCTCTCCTTATTACCTGTCATTGATTTTTCGGCCTCAGCTCTTTGTCTAACGTACTCGTCTGTGAGCATACGTGCGCACTTTGCGGTTGCGAGAGTAAGCTCATAGCGGTTGTATTCTTCTTTTGTAAGATCCTTGATTGTTGGGTGAAGCATAATATTTTCTCCTTAAATTTAAGTAATTAATTTTCAAAGTATTTCTTTTCGGCATCGGGTTGGCGATGGCGAGCGAGCTTTTCAGCACGAACGATCGCCTTTATATCGTCAGCGGCAACTGCTGAGCCACCGTTGTAGTTATATACGATATAGTCGTAAGCGTCGATTTGGGCAATTTCACGCTTTGTCTTTTCAAGACGGGCTAAAATCACCTCTTCGGTTTCTGTTGCTCTTCCGCGTAAGCGCTCCTCCTGGATTGCAAACGACGGGGGTATAAGCATAATAAGAACTGCGTCGGGGAAGATTTTTTTAACGTTTTTCGCACCGTCGCATTCAATTTCAAGAATAAGATTTTTTCCGCTGTCAAGAACTGCGAGTGCCTCTTTAAGAGGAGTTCCGTAGTAATTGTCGCAGTAGGTTGTGTATTCAAGAAATCCGTTTTCGTCAATACGGCGCTGAAATTCCTCTCGGTCGATAAAGTGATAATTCACACCGTCCACTTCTCCCGGGCGGGGAGCACGTGTGGTGGCGGAAACCGAGAAAACGAAATCTCCCGTTGCCACAAGCTGTGAGTTTACTGTGCCTTTTCCGCTTCCTGCGGGGCCTGAAACAACGATTAAAAGTCCACGGTTCATTCTTCTTCCTCCACTTCGTCCGTATCGTATGAGGTATCGTCCATTCTGTTTGCTATCGTTTCTGCCTGGATAGCTGAGAGAATAACGTGCTCAGAATCGGTTATGATAACTGCTCTTGTGCGGCGTCCGCAGGAGACGTCGATCGTTCTTCCGCCCTCCTTGGCGTCCTGAACAAGACGCTTGATGGGTGCGGAATCGGGGCTTGCGATGGCAACTATTCTTTCCACCGCAACCATATTACCAAATCCAATGTTGATAAACTTCATATTGATTACCTCTTATTCGATATTTTGAATTTGCTCTCTGATTTTTTCAAGCTCGCATTTAATGTCCACAACAACGTGTGCGATTGAGGAATTTGAGCATTTTGAACCTATGGTGTTAGTTTCACGGTTCATCTCTTGCATAAGGAAATCGAGCTTTCTTCCAACGGGCTCGTCTGATGCAAGAATATCTTCAAATGCAACGAAATGCGATCTCAGACGAACTATCTCCTCGTCAACTGCAACCTTGTCTGCAAATATTGCACATTCTGTGAGTATTCGGTTTTCGTCAAGAGTGATCTTGTTGTCGGAAAGCACCGTGCGGAGCTTTTCTTCAAGGCGAGAACGGTATGAGCTTACGTCCTCCTCGCTGTGTGCTTCAACAACGTCAACTCTATTCTTTATTCCTTCAATCTTCAAGCGAAGATCGTTTTCTATGTTTGTGCCTTCACGCTCTCTTGCTGAGATAAAGCGCTCAATGGCGACGTCAAGAACGCCTGCGAGCTCGGTCCAATCCTTTTCCTCGTCCTCCTCAACCTTTGAAAGAGTGAAGATGTTACTGTCACGTTGAAGAGTTGCAACAGTTATCTCACCCGGGAGGTCAAGTGTTTCCTTCAACTGAACAAGTGCCTGATAATATGCCTTTGCATAGTCCTCGTTCAAGGTGATTGAAACGTCGGAGCCGCCTATCGGCTCTATGGTGATTGAAACGTCAACCTTTCCTCGGCTTATTCCGTGCGATTGAAGATAGGGCTTTATTTTTTCTTCAAGAAAAGAGTAATTTCTTGAAATTCTTACTGAGCAATCAAAATAACGGTTGTTTACGCTCTTGATTTCAACGGTAATATTCTTGTTGTTTACTGCCTCGGTGTGTCTTCCGAAAGCGGTCATGCTTCTTATCATAATTTCGATTTCCTTAAAAATAACAATATATATTCAGTTTATTTTAATACATTTTACCGCGTTTGTCAACTCTTTTTTATAATTTTATATTATTATATAAATTCCTCGGTTCAATTTTCGATTTTTTCAAAAAAGTTACAGAGAGACGGGTTTTGCCACTTTTTGAGAAAGTTACAAGGAAGAACTTTCTTGTTCTTTTTCGAGAAAAAGAACCAAAAAGCTTTTTTATAGAACTTCGTGGCAAGACTTTGCGCAAA
>JAZURO010000109.1:0-6155 GCA_045606265.1 Eubacteriales bacterium | reverse complement strand
CTTGGCCTCCGACTTTACTGTCAATTTATCGTGTTTGGACAAATTCTCGTAGCACTCCTTTCCGCCCCGTATTTCGTTAATTTCAAGGCTTAAAATAGGCTTGCCGCTCTTGTAATCTACCGAACAGCCCAACAATCGGCCCGTCAGTTCGTATTTCATTGCAGTCCCTTCTCGGTGTCTAAAATAAGCTTGGCCGCACTCCTTGCTTCCGCAAAGGTGGGTTTATCGTTGTTCACAAGTCGTTCTAATTGCGCCTTGCTTAACTGCCCCACTCTCGCATCGCTTCCCGGCACTCTCGTTTCCTTGGCTGACGTTATTGCCGCAAAAAGTGAAAGGTCTTCAGGCTCATTATCAGGCACGTCAAACGGAAGGCCTTCATCCTTTTCTTCTTTTGTTATTTCGCTAAAAGGAACTGATTTAGGATGGCTTTCGCTATCTGGGTCTGCCATTTCTTCTGTTGGTATGCAGAACACTTGGAACATTGCATACTTCATAGCAACAGCCATTGCTTTGTTGCTTGACTTGTCTGCACTATCCATACCCTCGCCAATTACCACCGCAGAAATGTTTGAACCATCTTCCGCATAAAAGGTAAACTTGATTTTAAGTATTGAATAAATCAGATTACCACCGCTTTTTGTTGCCCTTTCTTCTCTTGTCTGTTCCAAAACTTCGGGGGCTATAAAGACTTTGTATTTTGCGAGTAATGGGTAAAATGTGTTCATTACGTCGTCTATCCCTCTGTACTTAAAGCCTTGCTGTTTGTTGAATTTCTCTTTGGAAATCGGTGTTGCCTCTGCCATTATCTTTGATATACTTTCATAAATGTTCATCTTATCTCTCCTTATTTAACTTGTAGATTCTGCTTGGTCACAAGGCTTGCGCCCTTTACTTTTTTACCCTCGATTAAGGCTTGTTTGATGGCCGTCTTGTCTGGTGTATACTCAACCTTGCGGCGTAGATACAACTTGGCAAGCTTGCTTGCATCGGGAATTTCAATCGCTGTAGATTTCCTGAAAGTAAAAACAACTTTAGCCGTTTCAAATTTCGTGTCCTCAAAGGCAAGCATTGAATTGGTTATTGCTGTTTTAAGTCTTTCAACCTGCCTTTCCTTCGATTTCCTTCTTTCGGCAAGTCTTTCTTCTTCCTTCTTTAACGCCTCGATCTCGGCAAGATAATTCTTGATAACGAGGCCGTAAGCCTCAAGCTTTCTTTCCCTCGCAACGGGTAATTCCTCAAGATATTTGGCCGCTAAAGCCTCGTCAATTTCGCCCGTTTCCTTATCGATGCAAGCATCGTTGAAGCCCCTTTCCAAAAGTTCTAACAAATCCCGTTCAATTTCGTAAAGTGTCATATCCTATTCTCCTTCTCTCTCAATGTATAGGCAACTGCATCGTCAATCCTGTCAATCACCTTCTGCATCGCCTCAAGCAAATCATCCAATGCATCCACCGTCTTGTAGTATGCGTGGGCACGAAGCTCTTGCTGATACAGTTTTGCAACGTCTTCGTACTTTTTTTGAATATCCATAGCGATTTTATCTAAACTATCTATCTGCTCTTTCGTTAACATATCTATCTCCTATATCTTGTAATGTCTAATTTAAAGTAATCAATATAGTCTTGGATGTGTACCTTGCCTTGAATGCCTAACCTGTCCGTTTGGCGGCGAATGTCACGGATAATCGTATACGCCTTTGATAAATCCACCCCAAGCAACTGCATCAGGTCTTCAGCCACAAGGTAATCTTTGCTTAATATTTCATCTCTTTCCTGCGGTGTCATAGCCACCTTCTTCCCCTCCTAAATATTTTTAATAATCACAACGGCAATTGTGATAACCACCGCTATGATGCTGTTTGAAAGAAATCTTTCAAATTGGCCGCTTACATACAATCTTTCTCGTTTCTTCATAAACTTGTCTCCTTTTCTTCTCTTGTCCTAATCGTTCCTTACATTTTGTAAAGTTATTTCGTAAAAAAATATCGAGGTATGTCTTTGTCTTTCAACGAAAGCAACTCGGCAATACGACCAATTTCATCTTGGTCGAAAAAGCTACGACAATTAAGACGACCGGAAAGTTTTGCTTCGCTCCATCCCATTTCTTTAGCAAAGGCTTTTCTTGACCCAAAAGTTTCAATAATCCTACCTACAAGAAATTTATAATCAAATCTTTTCAATGAATTTCACCCCCTTTTTTAGACTGCTTACACCTTACAAATTGTAAAGTGTGCCTTTATTGTAAAGCATAACCTTACATTTGTCAAGTGTTTTTTCGGTCTTTTGAAAAAAAATTTATTTTTTGTAAACTTTTTTGTTGATTTTGAAAAATTTTTGTGCTATATTATTAACCAAGAGAGGTAATTGAATGAGAAAAGACGAATTTAAAAACAGATTAAAAATTGCGATGGAAAACAAGGGTATAAGAGCCGTTGACATATGCAAGGCTACGGGTTTTTCTGATTCTCTTGTCAGCCATTATTTATCAGGAAGAATGACGGCAAAAGCCGACAGAATTTATTTGTTGGCAAAATATCTTAATGTTAATGAAGCGTGGCTTATTGGCTATGATGTACCAATGGAACGCAGTGAGAGCCAAATAAAAAACGACAAACTCGTAGAGCTTGTCGAAAGGATGCAAACCGACGAAGGATTTGCTGATGTTGTTAGGATGTTATATGACCTAAAGCCTGACCAATACGAAGGCGTGAAGGCTTTACTTAAGGCGTTTGCAAAGTAATTTATATATTATGTCGAGAAGGTTTTCATCGGCGTTATATAACATTTCTTTAATTTGTTCGATAAGATATTTTTTCATTGTTGCGCTCCTTATAGGTAATACCCTTTTATTATAAGGCGGACACCTTGTCGAATATTGTTTTTTATTAATTTTTTTTTGTAAAATATGAAAGAAAGATATTACATTTACTCTACGGCTTGTTCCGTCCACAAACGAAAAACGGCAGATAAGCCCGTTTATGACGTCCTTTTCCGCATTGTGGATATTACCGGAAAAACAAGACAAAAAAAATTAAGCGGCTTCCCGACCATTGCCAAAGCAAAACAGGCTCACGCTGAATTCATAACGCAAAATTGCACCCTTGTAGACAAAATAATCACGCCTACGCCATCTGTTGCGGTTAAGGATGTTTTGCCTTTGTATTATAAAAGCATTGCAAGCACTTTAAAGCAATCTTCTGTTTATGATATAAGGAACACCTTAACACTTTACTTTGCGCCGTATATTGGGGATAAAGCCCTTGCTGATTTGGATAAAACATTTTTTATTAATTGGCAAGACACGATCTGGTCGCTAATCAATCCACGCACTAAAAAGCCTTATTCACACAAGTATTTATCTAATATAAGGATAATAACAAGTGGTTTTCTTTCGTGGTGTGAAGATAGGTATGCCGTTTCTAATGCGTTAAAAGGGGTGAAAAAGCCCAAAGCAAGGACAACCAAGAAGAATATTCAAGTTTGGACAAAAGACCAATTCGCCGCCTTTTTACAAGGCGTAGACAACATTACATATCGAACAATCTTTGCGGTGCTATTTTACACAGGCAGAAGACGTGGGGAAGTTCTTGCCTTGCATAATACTGACGTGCTTGAAGACCGCATCCATTTTACCAAAACCTACTCTCGCAAAACGGTTGACGGCTCACCATATCTTATATCAACCACTAAAAATGAAAAACGTGGAACGAGTATTATTCCCAAACCATTAAAACCTATTCTTACGGAATACACTCCACAAGCACCTTTCTATTTTGGCGGTGAGCATCCCATTAGCGAAAACACCCTTGTTCACGCCTTTGAAAGATATCTAAAGAAATCCAACCTTCCGCTTATCCATATGCATTGCTTAAGGCACTCTTTTGTGTCAATGTGCATTTCCTTGGGAGCATCCGTTTATGTGGTAGCCGACTTAATTGGGGACTCGGTTGAGCAGGTGCTAAAAACCTATGGTCACTTATACGAAGAAGATAAGAAGAAAATCATTGACCTTATTTAATATCGTGGTAACATTTGTGGTAACACACCACAACAAACTACAGCATAACACACCACAAAGAAAATAAAAAAATAGCAGATTTGCAACCGAAAATGGCTTTAAAACTGCTAAATAAAGGAAAAAACCGCCAATTTTAGGCGGCTTTTTTGTTTGGCGGAAAGTAAGGGATTCGAACCCTTGACACGGTTGCCCGTGTACCGCATTTCGAGTGCGGGCCGTTATAACCACTTCGATAACTTTCCAATATAAGTGCGACCAAAAACTGTTGATCACACAAAAAATACTGTCTTAAAAATATTATTTTTTACGCTTGAACATATACTTGAACTTAAGGAGATTTTTTTCCTTGTCGACGTAATCCTGTTCGCCGGTGTACTCAAAGCCGTAATCCTCTAAAACCTCAGCAAGCTTGCCGTCGACCGAGTCAATCCAAAAATAAACTAAAGTTATTGCAGAAAACTGCTTGATAGCAAACTCCATCAGCTTTTGGAATGCGCCTTCCT
The DNA here is from genome assembly GCA_045606265.1 of Eubacteriales bacterium. Lineage (GTDB taxonomy): Bacteria > Bacillota > Clostridia > Oscillospirales > CAG-272 > RGIG4608. The sequence goes on along the minus strand of JAZURO010000109.1, from coordinate 1,635 downwards.
CTAAAAGGTCATAGTTAAGCCAAAGGTTTTTAATTTCGGCCTGGGGCTTGTTAACGGTCACCAAGCCGCCGAAGACGCCCTTGTCCGATAACATATACGAAAAGGAATTTGAGTCGTCTTCAAGGAGCATTTTACGAACGTCAACGTCACTTGGGTCCTGACCGAGGGCTTCGTAAAAGCTGCCTTTTGCCACACGGAAGAGAGAAACGGCCTCAAAAAGATTCTTTTCGGAAAGTTCAACAATGTTCATAAAAACACACCTTTTGTAACATCCTTGGCGATGTCAAATAAAATCGATACAAAGATTATATTAAAATAAAATCAAATTGTCAAGCAAATACTTAAAATTGCGGGTAAAAACTTTTTGTGCCCAAAATCAAAGGGTCACAGGGGCGAGACGTTTTTGCCAACGACGGCCTTTGCCAGGGATCTTTCATCAAAAAGTCCGCCTATAACACCGTTAACGCTATCTTTTGATAAAGCGTTAAGGTCCTTTAAGCGCTTGGAAATATCATAGTCGTCACCGATTAATAGCTTGCGCTTGCCGTATAATATCATTTGGGACACGACGTTTTCCTGCGAGAAAACAAGACTTGCCTTCATCTGCTCGCGGCTTCTTAAAAACTCCTCTTCGGTGATACCCTTATCCTTTAAGAGATCCATCTCCTTAATGATAGCGTCGTAAGCGGGAACTAATGCGTCCTTGCCGACACCTGCGTACACCACAGTAAATCCGCAATCAACGTAAGCCGTCGGATAGGCGTAAACGCTGTAGCAAAGGCCAAGCTTTTCTCTTACAGTCTGAAAAAGTCTGCTGCTCATGCCGCCGCCAAGGACGGAGGTAAGTATCGCGTGCTTGTCGCCGTCGGGGTGGTTAAAGTTGACGGACGGATAAGCAAAGGCCATATGGACCTGCTCTATATCCTTACACTTGCAAACGGATTTTTGCAGGTTAACCGTGTTATAGGCGGGTTTTTGAGCCATCTTGCTCGCCTTAAGACAGCCGAGATATTTATTGCATAAATCGAAAACTTCCTTCTCGTCAACGCCGCCGGCAACGGATACGACGATATTGTCAGTGGTATAATATTTGTTTTTGTAATCAATAACGTCCTGACGGGTAAAGCCCTGTATGTTTGACTTTGGGCCCAATATCTGCGCGCCGTAGCCGAGGTCACCAAAATAGGAGCTTGCCAAAAGATCCATACAAAGCTCGTCCGGGGTGTCCTCGTACATGTTGATCTCCTCAATGATGACGCCGCGTTCCCTATCAAGCTCCTCCGGACTGTAAACGGAATTTACAAACAGGTCGGATAAAATTTCAAAGGATTTGGAGGTGTGCTCTGCAATGGACTTGACGTAGTAGCAGGTGAACTCCTTTGAGGTAAAGGCGTTTATCTGGGCGCCGAGCATATCTGCGTCCTGGGAAAGCTGAAAGGCCGTGCGCTTTTCGGTGCCTTTAAAGTTGACGTGCTCGATAAAATGAGAAATGCCGTTTTCAGACAAGCTTTCGTTAACGCTGCCTGCGCCAACAAGGATGCCGATGGAAACCGAATACATGCCGTCCATTTTGTTGACGACTAATCTTATTCCGTTTGGTAAGGTATAGTTAAATATCATTTTATTAAATCTTTT
>JAZURO010000108.1:0-1507 GCA_045606265.1 Eubacteriales bacterium | reverse complement strand
TTGATGTGGTGCTTGTTTGCAATTTGAGATATTCCATTGTTAAACACTATCTGACCTGTCAAATTACTGGCAAGTGTTATTGCCACCAAAGAGGTGTTTGGGCGAATATATTTTTCGAGATGATGCTCCGCATCATAAATTGCTTCCTCGGGCAATACAGTATAATCTATTATTCCTTTTGTTTTGAGGTTGTGCAACGGACGAAGAACGGCGTTATGCTCATAGGGACTTATTAACACGTGATCTCCACTTTTTAAGTAACCGTTAAAGAAGAAATTTATTCCTTCTGTAGAGTTTTTGGTAAACACAACATTTTCCGGATTGTTTATACCAAAAAACTTAGCTACTGTTTTTCTCGATTGATACAACATACGAGAAGCTTGTACCCCAAGTGAATAACTTCCTCGTCCAGGACTTGTTCCAATCTCTGTGACATAGTAATTAAACGCCTCAAGAACTTCTTTAGGCTTTGTTCTTGTAGTGGCGGCATTATCGAAATAAATCATTATATTTCCTCTTCTTCGTCGGGAATATCTTTTTTGCCTGCCAATACCTGACAGGTAATGCATCCATTATAGAATTTTGCAATACACTTTGAACATTCATTCATATTCTGCTTACAACGTTTTTCGTCCACAGAATAACGACTATCCCCCAAAGTATTTATTGCGCCATAAGGGCAAATGGAATCGCAAGCAGAGCAACGAATACAATACTGGTACTTTCTCAGTTGGCACTTGAGTCGACTTATTATCAGCTGAATATCTGTGCCTTTTTCGGGAAGAACCTTCAAAACAGGCGTTCCCCAAGTGATAACCAAGTCGCAAACTTTTCTGCGCTTGTATACAATCTCGCCTTTGGAGTTACGTATTTCTCGTTCAGTAACGGTTATGTAGGTAGCTTCTTCTTTGTTGAAAATTTCAAGTTCGCCGAATGGTTTAAAGAATTCGATAACGTCTGGATGTAATTTTTTCTTGATTACAATATTACGAGCGCGATCGGACAGATTGCACGGTGTGTCTGCTATCGTTACGTTTCGAGTTTCAAGACCACTTGCACCCTTTCGAGTTTTCCACTTGCCGTTCTCAACATAATCTTCAATGTCTGTTTTATTGGTCTTAGTTGCAAAATCATACAAAACACTCTTCCACTTGTTAGACAACTGAGGATAATAAATGTCTGTCAGCATCATTGACCAATCCGAATTGTTGGGGCAACACCAGCAACCTACACGCTTGTAACCCCAACGATATGCTTCGTTGAACTTGATACCTTTGTAAAGGATATAGAGCCAAACATCGCAATCGTACCAATCGATAATCGGCATTGCATTGATCTGAGATCCGATTTTTGAGTGTTTCTGCGTGCGCTCATATTTTTGTCTTTCCTTAGACTCATTACGGCGAATCCCCAAAAATGTCAAACTGTTTCCATCGAGATTCTGATATTCGCTGTTCAGATTACTGGTTTTGAAAATAGTGCAACACCAGCGTTCAAACTTGCTGGG
>JAZURO010000107.1:0-4178 GCA_045606265.1 Eubacteriales bacterium | reverse complement strand
AGATGGGACACTTGTCAACTCTCTCTTCTACGTAGCCGTGGCGCTCACAGTAGCGAGAAATGGGTGACATACTCATATAAGGCACAGAGTATGTCGTGAACATCGACTTAACAACCTGCTTTACGTGTTCACCCGGAATAGCACCCTCGAGATAGCAGTGAATAACGGTTCCTCCAGTGAACTGAGTTTGAAGCTTGTCTTGGTGAGCAAAAGTAGAGTTGATATCAGTAATCATCTTTACGGGGATATGACAACTGTTCGTGTAATAAACATCGTTGCCGCTCCCCTGAGTGATGATATCAGGATACTTCTTGACGTCGCTGAGAGCGAGTCTGTAGCAAGTAGATTCTGCGGGAGTCGCCTCGTAGTTAAAGAGGTGTCCAGTCTCCTCTTGGAACTCAAGAAGCTTCTGGCGGATATGTTCGCCAACCACAAGGCAGAACTCGTGTGCTTCGGGGTCGAGTATGTTCTTGCCCATAAAGTTCTCACACATTTCATTCATACCGACAATACCAATGGTATTGAAGTGGTTGTTAATAGTGCCAACGTATTCCATATACGCAGGAATGAGATTGTTGTCGAGAACATTGGTCTGGAGCCACTCTCTCTTGATTTCAAGGCTCTCCTTGGCGATGTTGAGCATCGCATCGAGCCTTGCGTAAAACGCTTCCTTATTACCCTTAGTGAGATAACCGATACGAGGAAGGTTGATAGTAACGACGCCGATAGAACCAGTAGAGTCTCCAGCGCCGAACAGACCTCCGTTTCTGTGACGAAGTTCCGTGAGGTCGAGTCTCAGACGGCAGCACATAGAACGGACATCAGTGATATCGAGTTCACTATTGATGAAGTTGGCAAAGTAAGGCGTTCCGTACTTTCCAGCCATCTCCCAAAGAAGCTCGTTGTTGGGATTGTCCCAGTCGAAGCGACTATGAATGTTGTAGGTGGGGATAGGATAGGAGAAAAGCTTTCCGTCAGCGTCGCCTGCAAGCATAATCTCATAGAAGACTCTGTTGAGCAAATCCATCTCCTGCTGACAGCTTCCGTATGTAAAGCTTACTCTCTTGCCGCCGATGACACAGTATTCATTCACCATATCCTCGGGAGGAGTAAGGTCAAAGGTGAGGTTGAAGAAAGCAGGCTCTGCGCCGCCGCGGCTATTGCTGTTTACGCTGAAGATAAAGTTTTGCATAGACTGCTTCACCTCATCGTAGCTAAGCTTATCCTGCTTAATGAAGGGAGCAAGCAAAGTATCAAAGCCATTGAACGCAACGGCTCCCATAATCTCGTTCTGGAAGACCGTAATGAGATTGGAACACTGGTTCAAGATGGAGTCGAAGTGCTTTGCGGGTGCGGAAGTAGGAATATTGGTGACTCCTCTTACACCTTTATAGAGAATATCCTTGAGGGAATAACCCGTGCAATACAGGGTCAAACCGCCGAGGTCGTGCAGATGAATATCTCCATCTACGTAAGCTCCTGCGATATGCTCAGGGTAAACCTCACGAAGCCAGTAGTCTTTGCTGACTTCTGCAATCATATATTTGGTCAGGCCACCGTAGTTATAGATGGTACTCGAATTTTCTTTTACTCTCCAATCACTACCTTTAAGGTAGGGCTCAACAATGTTCTTACTGCTCTTCATTTTTGATATCCTCCGTTAACCCAGTGCATACTGGTTTCATAATCAAGAAAAATTCCCTTGGAAATCTCAAGCATAGGCACTTTATCGAAGCCAAGCTCAAGCATTCTGTTTATGTCCTTGCATTCCTCATACTGAATGTCGTGTGAATCGAGTTCTTCCTTGAGCGTTCTGCAATTCACACAACCAGTAGAATACAAAACGGGAACGAACACATTCTGCGACAGGCAACGATAGCGAATATATCTCTTTGCCGTCTCGTATGCGCCTTCTTTCATAAGCTCGGTCTCAATCATATCTTGAATTTCTTCAACCGGCGTGGCTCTGGGACGCTTTCTGCAACGCTCGTAAAGGCGTGTTGCAATTAAGTCGATAGTCTCGTCGGAGGCGGCATACTTTTTGTTTTCTGCCTTGACCTCATCGTTCGCGCGAGTAATCGCTTTATGAATTTTTTCGCGGCTGAAATCTGCTTCAGCCCCGCTTCTCTTAATTACTCTCATTGGTATTGTCCTCTCTTAATATTTCCGAAGCGTAGGAATGGACAGCGTTGTATGCTTCTTCCCACGACTTCACCCTTGTCATTCCGTGTGATTCCGCATCATAATCTCTGTTATGAGGAGCGGACATCAAAACTTTCTTGTAGCGTCCACCTTCAAGGTTATGGATGCCGTCGTCAATGAGGATATCTCCGTTGACGAGTTGTTTGTTCTTGGTTACGATAACTTGATTCCACGAAATGAATGGGAAGTATCTTCCGAGAACGTGTTCAAACTTGCTTTTGATGGTGTCGAATAACGATGCTGTACAGATGTACACCTCAAATCCTTCATCCATAAGCTTCTTTATGTATTTGGGTGCATCGACCATAGGCTCTACTTCTCGCCAAAACGAATCCGTGTGGAGTGGCCTGAAAACTTGGTCTTCGGTAAGCGTAGGAAAATAATCGCTTATCTTCCACCCGGTGATATCGTTTTCCAAGACATTGGTGCCGTGAATGGCATTTAACCATCGGCACCACGCTCGGCAGAGGTGAGTCATCGTGTCGTCAAGGTCGATTAAAACGATGACTTTCTTCTTCATACGATTTCCGCCTGCTCCTTTGCAGAAACAATGGTATCGCAGAACTGTCGCAGTTGGTCTCTCAGCACAGACATCGTAGTGTTCTTGATTACGAAGTCGGGCGCTGTGTTGTCCAGAGCTGTTTCCGAAGGGTGATTTTTCTGCTCTTCGGTAAGCTGACTTTCAAAGTCGGTACGAATAATGCGAACGTGTGTCGCGGGGAAACCTGCATCGGCGATACGGTCGATTTCATTCGGAAATCTTGTGTCGGGAATGATTACGAAATCGTATCTGTCGGGGAACATTCTGATAAGGTTGGCAACAAAGTCAACCCAGTAATCGGGGTCTTGCTCTCTGATACAGTTAGTACCAATCTGTTGCAAGAGGGTTCTTCCTGCCTCGTCCTTTTCACCGTTCCATCCGAAGAAGTTCTTGCAGATGAATTTGAGCAGGTCTGCATAGTGAGTGATAAGGACTTTGTAACCTCTCGCCTCGAGGTTGTCCTTAATGATTTCTGCGGAAGTATCTTTGCCGTGGCGGGCTCTTCCGCTGCACAAAATGAAATGCGTCATATTAGTCCTCCAAGCAAATTTTTTCAAAGTAAGGCAAAGCCTTAATCTCGTCGCAAAGAACGTGCCATTCGTCGAGTTTGTGGTTCTTACGGGCGTGGTACATATTCAATGCAACCGCGTAGTTCATCTGAACGGTACGGCGCTGATTGTAAGAAGTAGGAAGAAGCTGAATCATCTGCCACCAATACTTCTTATCCTTTGTTTTCAGGAATAGCTCGCGAGCAAGGTTGAGGTCGTCGATAAGGTCTTCCAAATCTCCGAGCCAGTCTCTGCAAATCTCGCCATCAACGTCATAGAGGGTGAGATGCTCGTGGCTGAAATCGTCAAGAGTGAACTCCTTGGCGTGAATTTTGTGCATTGTCGAGCAACTGTTTGCCACAGTGCCAACCTTGTATGTATCGAACTCCTTCCACCAATACAGAGGTGCGGTAATATCCACGGAAACAAAGATCTGCCGGAGAAATTTCCGGTGATCCGAGCCGGCACGGGCCAATTTCCCGCCCAGAGCCAGGTCCGTTTCGCCCACGACGTATTCCCCGTCCTCGTCGTAAAAGCTATCGCTTTTGGCCCAGCTGTTGAGAGGATTACGCATACCCCGGAGGGCGTTTTCCAGATTCATAACAGAGGTTCTTTCCAGTAGGATCATTTCGGCTTCCTCACTCTTTTCGGTTTCATCATTCTTCCCTATTATTATGGCATATTCCGAGAAAAAAGTCAATACGTCCCTCCCTTTTTTGAAAAATGAAGTTACCTTTGCATAAATCGGCGAAAGCGGGCAAAAATAGCGTTGCATTGAATTTCTTCCCACCCCGGAGGAGTATGCCGGGGAGAAAGGTCTGTTATGAATAACTGTCAAAATCTGAACAAAAAGACCCGTATTTTCGTATAAGTCGGAGGCCAAGCGG
>JAZURO010000106.1:0-12927 GCA_045606265.1 Eubacteriales bacterium | reverse complement strand
GAACGACATGGCTACGATCCGACTTCAATTAACAAAGAAAAAGGAAGCGTTTGCTTCCTTTTTCGTGCATATTGACGGGATTAAGCGCGGTCAGACTCAACTTCGGTATCGCGGAACAAAAGAGAAATGCACCAGATTCCGGCAAGAGCAACGACGGAATAGATGATGCGGCTGATGAGGGCGGCAGGGCCGCCACCGATCCAGGCAACGATATCAAAGCTGAACAGACCGATGCTACCCCAGTTCAGTGCGCCGACAATAGTCAAAATCAGCGCAATTTTATCAATAATCATAACTTGACCTCCGAATATAAACATATTAATATATTCATATCATTTGCAGAAAAAATCTGCTTGTCAATATTGTGCGCAAAAAAATAAAATTTATACCAAAAAATAAATTTTGAATTTTTATTCAATATTTTTTATGAACACTATTGAAAAAATGCGCTTTTTATGTTATACTAACTTTTAGTGCTTTTAGATATTTTATATTTTTATATATATGGAGATTTATTTTGAGAACTACTTTACAATTGCGCCCGGGCGTGATTATTCCCGCCATAACGGACGAGGCAGCAAGAACAAAACAGTATCTTACGCGTGCCGAACTTAAAAAATACCATCTTAAATCCACCGCACTTCCCTGCGCATTCAGGGAAAATGCCGACGAAACGGTTATTTTCTATTTCAGCCCCGACACGGTCGAGGAGGCGGATATTGACGATTGGCATTTCACTTATTCAAAAGAGCAGATAGAGGTGCTTCCATCAGGTACGATTATTGAGAGAATGAGCACCCGCCGCGCTGCTTCATACGGCTTTTTCACAAAGGAGCGCTTGGCTCAGATTTATTATGAACCCGTAGAGGAGCCCGTTGGATTTTCACTTAAAAAGGACGGAACGAAAACCTATTTCTTTGACAAAAAAACCTGTATCCGTCAGCCGCTTATGTGCGTTAAGTGCGGAAAGCATCCGAGGTTCAAGAAAAAGCTTTGCGAAAGCTGTTATGCCATTGACCTTGCCGAAAGAAGAGAGATAGGCAACGCATACCGTGCCCAGCATTTTGGTATGAAACGTGAAAACGTTCTGTTTTTCGACCTTGAGCTAACCGGATTTTACGACAGAGATGAGATTATCTCAATTTCGATCGTTGACGGTAATGGCAAATTGGTTATGAACACCTTTGTTAAGCCCACCCACACAAGCAAGTGGAAAAAGACCGAAAAAATTCACGGAATCACTCCCGAAATGGTGCAGGAGTCGCCCACCCTTGAAGAGCTTACTCCCGAAATCAAGAAAATTTTTGCAAAAGCCGATAACATTATCGCATACGGAGTATCAACCGACTATTCACACATCAAATATATCTATGAAACCGAGCAGGAACGCCTGGCTCTTAAATCGAAGATCCGTTGCTGCGCATTTGAATACGTAAGATATATGCACGAAAATCATCCCGAGCTTGTTCACGCGTCATTGACTGATGCTATGGCTTGCTTCAATATCGACTGGGAAGGCGTTGCACACTCTTCGATTGCCGACACCTACGGTTGCCGCAAGGTTTGGGAGCGACTTTTCCCCAATTTCTATATCGATTAACAAACAACAAAAGAGGAGCAAAAGCTCCTCTTTTTATTTTTGCAATATTAAACGCTTCTGAATCCCTTACCGATAATTTCATTACTTGTTGTAACAACGATAAAGGCATTTTCATCAATTTTCTTGATGGCCGCACGGAGCTTTATTGCCTCATATCGACGGCAAACCGTGTGTATCATTCCCTTTTTGGTCTGAGTGTATGCTCCGATTGCGTCCGTAACGGTTACACCGTGATGGAGCTGGCTCATAATATATTCCGAAACAAGCTCGGTTTTGTCGGTGATAACCACAAAATACTTGCACGAATGGAAGTTATCAATTACAATATCAATAATGAACGAGTTGGCAAACAAGCCGACGAGCGAAAGCATTCCTCTCTCAATTCCGGGAATAAAGAAGAGTGAACCGCAGGCGATAAATACGTTTACAGAGAACACTGCTCTGCCAACGTCTATTTTGGCATATTTTTGAATTATGAGCGCCATAATATCCATACCGCCGCTTGATGCACCTGCATAGAAGATTACGGCTGTTCCGACAGCATAGATGAGAATGCCTATACAAAGCTCCATAAAGCTCTCATCCGTAAGAGGGGCTTCAAGCGGAACTATCCTCTCAAAAAGAAGCATAAGCGAGGAATAACCAAGACTGCAATATACCGTCCAGATGCCTGTCTTTTTGCCGAGAAAAATAAACCCGATAATAAGCATAAAAACGTTGAGACAGACAAGCCATTGCGACGTTGTAAATGCGGGTGCCGTAATTGTGCCGAGAATTGTTGCAAGACCCGTCATTCCGCCCGTTACAAATCTGTTGGGAACCAAAAAGAAGTAGGTTGCGCAGGCGATAAGGACTATTCCTGCGTTCATATACATCCAATCCTTGAATTTAATCTTTATCATAATTTCCTCTGAAAAATCACTCCGTTTTTGCCCTGCAAAAAGGGAGAGAAATAAAAACAAACACATATTGTGCGATATAGATTATACAACAAATATGCCAAACAGTCAATCCTTATTTTTGATATTTTTCGAGAATTTTTATTATTTTTTCTTGCGATTGCGATTGACATATTTTGTGCGTTGTGATATAATACATTTAACACTTAACTTAATTGTTAATTGTGTTTACCTTTATTCAAAAAACGATATTTATTTGAAAGGTGAAAAAATGATACAACAAACACTTTTTGCCCTTTGCGATCCAACGCGCAGAGAAATACTGAAAATGCTGAAAAACGGCAGCAAAACGGCAGGCGAAATTGCTGAGCGATTTGACGTTTCGCCCCCCGCAATATCCCGTCATCTTGCGGTGCTGAGGGATGCGGAGCTGGTTGAAACACGCCGAGAGGGAAAATTCATAGTTTATGAGATGAGGCGTGAGCCCTTTGTCGATCTTGACGACTGGGTTCGTGAATTTTCAAAGGAAGAATTATAAGGAAGAATTATAAAGAGAGGTTATTATTATGAAAAACAAAACAGCAAAACAAACAGTCAATTCTTACAGATTAAAATGCGCACTTGTTGTGCTTCTGTATCTTTTAGCGCTTGCGGGACTCGTTTTTGCCATAAAATACAGCGTTTTTATTGCTATGATAGGCATTGTAGTGCTTGCATCAACTCTCAGAACGTCCATAGAGAAGGTTCGTAAAAGCGAGATCGACAGCGTCATATATGAAGAGCTTGACCCCGAAAAATTCGGTGAGATATTGTCCCTTGGCGTGTTGAAAAAATCCACAAGACACAAGATGCTCTACTATATGTCAAGTGGAAAGCACGATGAAATTCTCTCGCTCGTTGAAGAAATTGAGCAAAAAACCAACAATCCCATTGACATAGGCAACAATCTTTATCGCTTGGGATACGTTTATTTTGAACGCGGTGAATACGATAAATTGCCTTCTGTTTTCAAAAAGTTTGAAAAGCTGAAAAGGGATAACCCAAAATATCAGATAACCTTGAACGGATTTACCGTTTTTGATAAATTCGACGCATTTGCAGACGATGACTTTGAATACGTTGTTGACGTTTGCGATATTGACCTTAAAGAGCTTGACACCAAAAAACAGAATCACAATTTGACAAAGATAAACGTGAGCTTTTACCGTGCGGTTTCGCTCTACAAGCTCGGCAAGCTCGATATGGCTAAGCAGGGCTTTGAGGAGATTATTGAATTTGCCCCAAAAATGTATAAGGCAAAGCTCTCAAAGGATTTTATTGATTTGATTGAAAAATCCTGATATTGCAGGCAAAGCAGGCAAGCAATATGCATTGGCTTGACAAAAAATATCACTTTTGATATAATTAATCAGCTTTTATATAAATATAATGATAAAAAAACAGTGTCGGGAGGCTTCCTATGGCAATTACCAACGAATACATTAATAAATTGATAGAAGACGTTAAAAAACGCAACCCGGGTGAAAGTGAATTTCATCAGGCGGTTTGTGAGGTTCTTGAATCCCTTGAGCCCGTTATCGAAAAACACCCCGAATATATAAAGTGCGGTGTGCTTGATATGATGGTCGAGCCGGAGCGAGTTATAAAATTCCGTGTTCCTTGGATCGACGATAACGGAAACGTGCAGGTCAACCGAGGATTCAGAGTGCAGTTTAACAGTGCGATAGGCCCATATAAAGGCGGACTTCGTTTTCATCCGTCGGTAAACGAGAGTATTATCAAGTTTTTGGGATTTGAGCAAACGTTCAAAAACTCACTGACGGGACTTCCGATCGGCGGCGGAAAGGGCGGCTCGGATTTTGATCCCAAGGGCAAGAGCGACAATGAGATTATGCGCTTTTGTCAGAGCTTTATGACGGAGCTTTCAAAATATATCGGTGCAGATACGGACGTTCCCGCAGGAGATATTGGTGTCGGCGCAAGAGAGATCGGCTATATGTTCGGCCAATATAAGCGCATAAAGGATGAATACACGGGCGTTTTGACGGGTAAGGGACTTACCTACGGCGGCTCGCTTGCAAGAAAAGAAGCGACGGGCTTTGGACTTTGCTATTTTGCGGACGAGATGCTCCGTGACAACGGCAAAACCTTTATGGGAGCAAGAGTTGTTATCTCCGGCTCGGGCAACGTGGCTCTTTATGCGGCACAAAAGGCAACAGAGCTTGGCGCTTTGGTGGTTGCAATGAGCGATTCTTGCGGTTACGTATATGATGAGGACGGAATCGACCTGTCCCTTATGAAAGAAATTAAAGAGATAAAGCGCGAAAGAATAAGCGAATATGCTGTGGAGCGTGAAAATGCCTTCTACCGTGTGGGCTGTAAGAATATATGGACAGTTCCCTGCGATATCGCCCTTCCCTGCGCAACCCAGAACGAGCTTGACATAGAAGGCGCAAGAGCGCTTGTGAAGAATGGTTGTACGGTGGTTGCAGAAGGCGCAAATATGCCATCAACACCCGAAGCGATCGCCCATTTCCTTGCAAACGGAGTGCTTTTTGCTCCGGCAAAGGCAGCAAACGCAGGCGGTGTGGCAACAAGCGCGCTTGAAATGAGCCAGAACTCTATGAGATACTCCTGGACTTTTGAAGAAGTGGATTCAAAATTGCGTCAAATAATGAAAAACATTTACAAGAGCTGCTCTGAATCCGCAGGCGAATACGGATTTGGCGGAAATCTTGCGGCGGGCGCAAATATTGCGGGCTTTTTGAAGGTGGCTGAAGCTATGAAGGCGCAGGGCGTGGTTTGATATGACTGAACAACACGCAAAGCACAGAAAAAGGCACAAGAGAAGATTTGCGCTAGCCAACGGAGAGGGCTTTGCAGACCACGAGCTTATGGAATTGCTCCTCTTTTATGCGATTCCACGCAAAAACACCAATGAAATTGCGCATAAGCTCTGTGAGAGATTCGGAACGGTGGAAAAATTGGCAGAAGCGAGCATAGACGAGCTGAAACAGATCCGTGGGATAGGTGAAGAATCGGCAGTTCTGATAAAGCTCATACTGACTATGGCTAAAAGATACGTTGAGGAAAAGCAGAGCGAGCCCAAGCAAATCGAAACGCTTACAAAGGCGGTCGATTATGGCAGAAACAGGATAGTTGGCTCGTTAAGAGAGATGGTTTATGCCACTTTTACCGACAATTCGCTTAACGTGATTGACACCTGTCTTGTTTCGGTGGGTGAGATTGACGAAGTGAAACCGCTTATAAGGAATATTATTGAGCTTTGTATTGTAAAGAGGGCAAGCTCGGTGATTTTGTTTCACAATCATCCCAAGGGCGGAGTTGAAGCATCGGTTGCTGACGTGAATTTCACTTCTCTGCTTGAACGTGAGCTTGATATGCTTGGGATAAATCTTGTTGAGCATATAATAGTTGACAACGTGGGCTTCAATACGGTCCTTAAAAACGTCAGAACGGTGCAAAGTATAAGCGACCGCGTAAACATTGACAGATTTTATGAAATAGAAAAGAATGATAATTGAAAGGATAGATACAAATGAACGAAGTTTTGCTTTGTAAATACGGCGAAATTGTATTAAAGGGAGCAAACCGTGCGTATTTTGAGGATATGCTTTGCAATCAGTTGCGCAAAAGAGCAAAAAAATGCGGTAATTTTGAAATTTTGCGTGCGCAAAGCACTGTCTATATAGAGCCGCTTGACGAGTTTTGCGATATGGATGCGATGCTTGCCGAGGCACAAAAGGTTTTTGGCATCGTTGCCATTGCCCGTGCTTACGTTTGCGAAAAATCACTTGATTCAATATCGCAGGCAGCAAGAGAATTTATAGTTCCCGAAATAAGGAAATATAAGACCTTCAAGGTTGAGGCGAAAAGAAGTGACAAGACCTTCCCGCTTGATTCTATGGGGCTCTCCCGTGAGATCGGCGGAGTGCTGCTTGAAGCTAATCCAAAAGTTAAGGTTGATGTGAAAAACCCCGATGTTACCGTCAAGGTCGAGGTTCGTGAACGTGCCGCCTACATATACGCAGGTCATCACAAGGGTGCGGGCGGTATGCCCGTCGGAACGAACGGAAAAGGTCTTTTGCTCCTCTCGGGTGGAATTGACTCCCCTGTTGCAGGTTATATGATGGCAAAACGAGGTGTTAAGCTCGAGGCGGTGCATTTTGAATCCTTCCCTTACACAAGCGAAAGGGCGCTTCAAAAGGTGCTTGATCTTGCAAAGATAGTTTCCGACTACTCGGGCGAGATATACGTGCATATAATTTCACTCACTCATATACAGGAAGAGCTTGTGAAACACTGTAACGAGGAATATTTCACACTGCTTTTAAGAAGATATATGGTCGCTCTTGCAAACATAGTTGCAAAAAAATATAACTGCGGCGCACTTATCACGGGCGAAAGCGTAGGTCAGGTTGCAAGCCAGACTATGCAGGCAATAGGTGTAACCGACGCAGTTGCGGAAATTCCCGTTTTCCGTCCCTGCATTGGTATGGATAAGGAAGAAATTGTGCAGATTTCAAGAAAAATCGGCGCTTTTGAAACCTCCATCCTTCCCTATGAGGACTGCTGCACGGTGTTTACACCCAAGCACCCCAAAACAAAGCCGGAGCTTGAAAAGGTTATTGCCGAGGAAAACAAGCTTCCCTTTGATGAGCTTGTTGAGGAAGCTCTCACCACAATGAGAACAGTAAAAGTGTATATTGAAGATTGATTGCAGGTTAAAATACACCGAAAGAAGCAGAAAACACGAAGGAATAATGCAAAACAATATCAACCGCTGGTTGATTTTAAGGATAGGAAATCGTTATGAACAAAGAAATCTTTATTGACAAATTGAATAATGCACTTAAATCAAACGTTAATATAACGCTTGACGAAAAGCAGCAAGAACAAATGTTCTTGCTGGCAGAGAGATTGGTTGAAGTGAATAAAGTGATGAATTTAACTGCAATCACAGACGAAGACGGTATAATTTTGCGTCATTTGGTGGATTCTTTGTTCATTTCTGAGTATTTTGAACCAAATTCTACCTTGATTGACGTCGGATGCGGTGCCGGGTTCCCTTCCCTGCCACTTGCGATTGTTCGACCTGATTTGAAGATAACTGCACTTGACAGCACTGAAAAGCGCATAAGATACGTTGACGAAACCGCAAGACTGCTCGGACTTGAAAATGTGAATGCGGTTGCTGCACGTGCGGAAGAATATGCAAACAAAGCTGAGTGCAGAGAAAAATTCGATTACGCAACGGCAAGAGCAGTTGCATCACTTCCCGTTTTGTGCGAGCTTACGATTCCATTCGTAAAAATAAACGGAATGCTTGTTGCAATGAAAGCAAAGGGCGCAAATGAGGAGTTTGAAATGTCAAGAAGCGCAATCAGACAGCTCGCAGGTGCAAATTCCCTTGCGAATACGGAATTGATAGAAAAAACGCTTATGGGAACGGTTAATGATGAAATGGTTTCGGAAAACCGAACAGTTGTGTTGATGAAAAAGCTTACAGCTACTCCAAAACGTTTTCCAAGAAAATATGCTCAAATTAAGAAAACTCCACTTTAATTACTATTCAACTCCAAAGACCTATTGATTTCAATAGGTCTTTTTTGTTTGCGACAACGTTTCACGTGAAACAAATCTGTATTGGCTGGATGTTTCAAAAGCGGTAGCAGAACCACGATTATCTGAAATGTTTCACGTGAAACAATACTGCTTTGCATTTGGAATGTTTCACGTGAAACAAAAAAGTGTCGATCTTTGTCAAAATGTTTCACGTGAAACAAAATTTATCAAAAAATCCACCATTTTTTATAAAATAATCGGTTTATCTATTGCATTTATCGGTTGTTTGTGCTATAATGTAAACGTGTAAAAATAACTCAAATTTCACAATTTCGAGTTTGCTAAACATAAAAAACATCAAAATTAATATATCGGAGGAACAAAATGGCAAAAATTATTGCTTTCGCCAACCAAAAAGGTGGCGTTGGTAAAACAACGTCTGCTGTAAATATTGCTGCCTCACTTGGATTATATGGCAAAAAGACGCTTCTTGTTGATCTTGACCCTCAGGGCAACGCGACAAGCGGTGTTGGTATTCCCAAAAGATCCCTCAAAGGCACAATTAAAGATGTTTTGGTAGGTGAAATGGACATCAAGAACGTTGTTTTACCCACAAATTATCAAAATCTTTGGGTAATTCCCACAAATGTATCGCTTTCGGGTGCAGAATTTGACCTTTACAACGACGAAGGAAGCGAATATAATCTTAAAGATGCATTCAAAGGCATCACAGGTGATTACGATTACATTATTATTGACTGCCCTCCTTCACTCGGTATGCTTACCGTTAATGCATTTGTTGCAAGTGACGGTATAATTGTACCAATGCAGGCGGAATTTTACGCAGTTGAGGGCCTTTCTCAGCTTATTTCGACCACAAAACGTGTTAAAAAGTTCTATAACGAGGACTTGAATATCGTCGGAATACTTATTACAATGTACAATAAGCGCCTTTTGCTTTCAATGCAAGTAATGGACGAGCTTCAAAAGTATTATCCCGATAAGCTTTTCCAGACTACCATTTCAAGAAATGTTAAACTCTCGGAAGCGCCCGGATTTGGCAAGCCGGTTTACTATCACGACAGGCATTCAAAGGGTGCAAATGAGTATCTTGAAGTTGCAAAAGAGCTTATTTCAAGAATTTAACCCCGAAAACTACTCAATTTTAACAAAAAATACATATAATAAGCTAATTTTAGCACGAAAGGAATAAAAAATGGCAAAATCAAGAGGACTTGGAAAAAGCATTTTCGATACTTTTGATGACAATCTCATTGAAAGTAAAAAAGGCGCCGGTGAAATGCTTAAAATTTCATCTGTAGAGCCCCGCCGTGATCAGCCCAGAAAGACGTTTGAGAGAGAATCTCTGGAAGCGCTTGCTGAAAGCGTGCAGAAATATGGTGTTTTACAGCCGATTATAGTAAGACCCAATCAAATTATTGACGATACTTACGAAATTATTGCAGGCGAGCGCCGTTGGAGAGCTGCAAAGCTTGCAGGACTCGATGAAATTCCCGCAGTTATTCTCGACGGTGATGATTTGAAGATTGCTCAGGTGGCAATAATTGAAAATATTCAGCGTGAAGATCTTAACGCAGTTGAAGAAGCTCTTGCATATCAAGGACTTATGCAGCGCTTTGGACTTACTCAGGATCAGGTGTCAAAGCAGGTTGGCAAGAGCCGTTCTGCAATCGCAAACCTTCTTCGTTTACTCGATCTTCCCGAAGAGGTGCTCTCAATGCTCAAAAATGACGAGATTTCGGCAGGTCACGCACGTGCGCTCCTCGGACTTGACAGCGAGGAAGATATGGTTGCGCTTGCAGGCAAGATCGTTGAAAAGCAGCTCAGCGTCCGTGAGGTAGAAAATGCAGTTAAGAAGCTCAACACAATTCCCGAGCATACCGAGATTGAGGACGCAGACGCAGTTAATGCAACCGTTATGACGAGAATCCATCTTCGTGAGCTTGAAAAGAGAAGCCGCGAGACGCTTGGCAGAAAGGTTAAGATCGTTAATACCTCCAAAAAGAGAGTTGTTGAGATCACATTCGACTCTGACGAGGATCTTGAAACCTTGCTTTCACGTGTGTGCGGTGAAGAAATATTTGAAAATATATAAAAAGAACAAATGTTCGTCTTAATTCATAATCAGAAAAAGGAGAATCAACAATGCTTGACATTAAATATATAAAGGAATGTCCTGACGAAGTCATCGCCCGTCTTGCGATGAAGGGTAAGGACGCAAAAGAAGAAATTGAACAGATTTTGACACTTGATGCAAAGAGAAGAGCGCTTATTTCCGAAACGGAAGCACTCAAAGCTGAGCAGAACAGAGTTAACAAGCTCATTCCCCAATACAAGAAGGAGGGAAAGGACGTTAATGCAATTTTTGCTGAAATGAAGAAGCTCGGCGCTCGTTCAAAGGAAATCGACGCAGAGCTTAAAGAGGTTGACGTTCAGCTCCAGGGCGTGCTTCTTGGTCTTCCCAATCTTCCTGACCGTGACTTGAAGCCCGGCGGAAAAGAGAACAACGAGCCGATACGTTATTTCGGCGAACCCCACAAATTCGATTTCGAACCTAAAAATCACGTTGACCTTTGCACCGATCTCGGTCTTATTGACTATGAGAGAGGAACAAAGCTCTCCGGTAGCGGATTCTGGATCTATCGCGGTATGGGCGCACGTCTTGAATGGGCGCTTCTCAACTACTTTATTGATACACACTGGGCAGACGGATATGAGCTTATCCTTCCTCCCCATATGCTTGAATACGAATGCGGTGTAACAGCGGGTCAGTTCCCGAAATTTGCCGACGAAGTATTTAAGATTGCAAATCCCGTTGACGACCGTTCAAGATATATGCTTCCGACAGCTGAGGCAGCACTCGCTTCTCTTTACAGAAACGAGATTTTGACAGAGGCAGACCTTCCCAAGAAGCTCTTCTCGTACACACCTTGTTTCAGACGTGAAGCCGGATCTTACCGTTCCGACGAAAGAGGTATGGTTCGTGGACACCAGTTCAACAAGGTTGAAATGTTCCAATTCACACTCCCCGAAAAGAGTGACGAAGCGTTTGATGAACTTGTTCAGAAAGCGGAAGCGCTCGTTGCGGGACTCGGTTTCCATTTCAGAACCGTTAAGCTCGCAGCGGAGGACTGCTCGGCATCTATGGCAAGAACTTATGATATCGAGATCAATATTCCCTCAATGAACGGATATAAGGAAGTTTCTTCCGTTTCCAACGCACGTGACTACCAGGCACGCCGCGGTATGATGCGTGTTCGCCGTGCCGACGGTAAGGTTGAATTTATGCACACACTTAACGGCTCAGGTCTTGCAACAAGCCGTGTACTTCCCGCACTTGTTGAACAGAATCAGCTTGCTGACGGTTCCGTAGTGGTGCCTGAGGTTCTCCGCAAGTACGTTGGCTGCGATTTGATTAAAAAATAATAAAACAAAATTACGAAGAAGAGCAGGGGGCTTTTTTGAAAAATCGCCCCCTGCACCCCAAAAAAACTTTAAGAACTTTTAGTGTAAAGCCGAATATTAGTGCTATTCCGCTAAATCTGCGCAAATCGAGTGCCTCACTTCTTCACGCTCGGCACATTGTTTTTTGTGTAATGCACAAAAAACCACGAGTTGCTACTACCAATCGCAGCCGCTTACTTTTAGTATCAACACACTGCGTGATTTAATCGGTATTTTGCCACAAAGTTCCATTAATAAGTTTTTGATTCTTTTTTCGAAAAGAACATTCCTAAAAAAGCGATCTTAGGAGCAAAAAATGAACAACAAAGGAAAATTTATCGTATTCGAAGGGATTGACGGATGTGGAAAGACCACTCAGATAATGAAGCTCTGCGAATATTTGGAATCAAAGGGAAGAAAGGTTTATGTTACAAGCGAGCCGACAATTTCACTCACGGGAGGTATGCTCCGTGATGCGCTCTCGGGAGTCAGCAAAAGAACATCCTGCGAGATGGCGGCAATGTTCGTGCTTGATCGAATCTTCCACAATGTAAATAATAAATGGGGTATCGAAAAGATGCTTGCGGACGGCTATGACGTCCTTTGCGACAGATATTATTATTCGTCGCTCGCTTATCAGGGCAGTGAAACGGATTTTGAGTGGGTTAAGCATATGAATCTTGATTGCCCCGAGATAAGAACTCCCGATGCGTGCGTATTTCTTGACCTCACCCCCGAGGAATCTCTTGAACGAATTTCTAAGGGAAGAGCAACAACCGAGATATACGAAACTAAGGAGAAGCTCACTGCGGTAAGAAACAAGTTTTTAACCGTTTTCGACGAGCTTAAAGGTAGAGAAGGGGAGAATATCTTTATAATCTCCGCCTTCGGTGACGTTGATACCGTTTCAAAAAGAATTTCAAACGCAATTGATCAGATAATTGATTGATTGGTTAGTCGAGAAAGTTACTTACTGAAAATGTGGGAAAAAGTTACAAGCTGAAAATGTGGGGACATTTTTGAAAAGTTACAAGCTGAAAATGTGGGGGCTTTTTTGCAAAACCGCCCCCACACCCCCGAAAAACTTTGATGGATTGGTTTGTGCTGGTGGTGCGTAAATTTTCGATAATTCACGGGTGAATTATCGGTACACCCACTAAAATCCTTTTACGAAAATGAATTTTCGCCAAGGATTTTATTGTCTGTACTACGAAAATCCCTCTTACAGAGTGATTTTCTAAAATTTACTTGGTTTGTGCCACTCGGTACTGTGAGTGCGTGGTTGAACATTGGTATTTGGATGCTGATGCTAAAAAGATAAATTTATTGTGGATAAATTCGATAATTCACGGGTGAATTATCGCCCTTACGTACAAG
>JAZURO010000105.1:0-12862 GCA_045606265.1 Eubacteriales bacterium | reverse complement strand
ATCCAAATCTTTGTAACTTTTTACAAACAACACCTTTCGCACATACATTATGTCTATTAACAAAGTAGCAAATCCTCAATTTTTTGGGCGCCTTTTTAAATGCCCTCAAAATTTTTTTGTGTTAACTCGTTGACACGATTTGCGCAGAGTTTTGCCACGAAGTTCTACAAAAAAGTTTTTGTGCCACTTTTTTCAAAAAGTGGCAACCCCAAATCTTTGTAACTCTTTACAAACAACTTCTTTCGCACAAACATTACGTCTATTAACAGAGCAGCAAATCATAGGTTTTCGCTTTCGGTTTTGCGTCAGCAAATGACTGACGTAAGTCAGGCAAGAAAGGGGACGCCTATGCTAAAATGGCGAGAAAACCGTTATGTGTTGCAACGCAACACGATTTGCGCAAAGTCTTGCCACGAAGTTCTATAAAAAAGCTTTTTGGTTCTTTTTCTCGAAAAAGAACAAGAAAGTTCTTCTTTGTAACTTTTCTCGAAAAAGAACAGAAACCCCTTTTTCTGTAACTTATTCAAAAAGTGGCAAGTACACAAGTTTTAGTACACAAGTTAACAAAATCTTTATATATAAGGAGGTAAAAAAATGAGTTTTTCATCATTTTTGAATTCAAGACGTGAGAGCTGTCGCTCTCTTGTAAATGAGCTTGGCAAAACCTTTGAATACGTAGGAATTTTAGGTTCCGACGTTAAGTCGAGCGCAATAAGAGTCAACCGCAACACGTCCGACATTGGAGAGGGAAGCGCATCAGAGTGCGGCTTTGTAATCAAAATGCATAACGGCCGTGCTTTCTTTGAATATTCCATTGACGACATCACGGGTGATATTTCCGAGCTTGCCGCAAAAATCATTGATGCTGTGGCTGTTGAAAATTCTCTTATCGAAAGGGAGATAAGCGTCAACGTTCCAAAGGACGAGCCGATGGTAAAATCATTCAGCCGTGAGTGTGATTTTGACAGCTTTTCCGACGAGGAGCTGCTCTCAAAATGCACCGAAATAAGAGATATTATCCTTTCCAAGAGCGAAAATTTCTTAAATGCAATCGTAGCTGTTATGCCATTTACCGTTTCAAAGCTCTTCATTTCCAAAAACCGTGAGCTTGACCAATTTTACTCCTGGGTAAACGTTATGACAATCGGAGTTTACCGTGAGGGTGAAAAAATGGTTATGGCACGTGAGGGAACGTATTCAAATCTTATGGCTGAGGCGCTTGATGAGATCCCCTCTCACATTGACGCACTTGTTCACAAGTGCAAAAAGCTTGCGTGCGCAAAGCCCATCACTCCCGGTGTTTACGACGTTATCACCGACCCCTCGATCTCGGGACTTATAGCTCACGAGGCATTTGGCCACGGTGTTGAAATGGACCAATTCGTTAAGGACAGAGCGCTTGCAAAGTACTACGTTGGAGATTACGTTGCATCTCCCATCTGCAATATGCGTGACGGCGCAACTTCCGCTTTTTCAACAGCTTCATATTTCTTTGACGACGACGGAGTTTTGGCTCACGATACGCAGATCATCAAGGACGGTATTCTCGTTGCGGGAATTTCCGACCTCGTTTCAGCAACCGAGCTTGGCACCGAGCCCACGGGCAACGGCAGACGTCAATCCTATAAGAGAAAGGCGTATTCACGTATGACGAACACGTTTTTCTGCCCCGGAAAAGACAAGCTTGAGGATATGATTGCTTCAATCAAGCACGGATATATGCTTTTTGAAACGAACAACGGTATGGAGGACCCCAAAAACTGGCAGATACAATGCACCGCAGAATACGGAATCGAGATAGTTGACGGTAAGCTGACCGACAACTACGTTTCCCCCGTAGTTATGAGTGGCTCCGTTCCCGAGCTGCTTAAATCCATCTCTATGGTCTCGGACGATTTCAAGATTATCGGCTCCGGCTCTTGCGGAAAGGGATATAAGGAATGGGTACGTGTTTCCGACGGCGGACCCGCTTTGAAAGTGAGGGTGAAACTTGCATGATGAACAGAGTTATTGATATACTTAAAAGTACACATGGCATCTCCGATTGGAGAGTCATTCAGACAAGAACCGAGTCAAACGAGCTTTTCTTCGTTCACAGGGATCTTGAAACGGTGCGAAGCACCGATACGACTGACATAAAGGCGACCGTTTACGTTTTGCACGGTGAAAAGCTTGGCGAGGCAACGTTTTCGGTTTATTCGTCCTATGACGACAAAAAAATAGCGGAAGAAATTGAAAAGGCAAGAAAAAAGGCGGAAATTATCTCAAACAAGCCCTATTCGATCCCCGAAAATGAGGTTGGAAAATACGTTTCTTCTTCAAATTTTGCAAATTATTCTCCACGTGAGCTTGCATCTCTCATCTCAAAGGCGTGCTTTGAGGCAGATGCGGTTGAGGGCGGTTCCATAAACGCACTTGAAATCTTTGTTTACAAGGATGAAATTTCCGTTAAGAACAGCCGTGGAATTGACAAAACGCAAATAAAATACCGTGCTATGGTTGAGGCGATTCCCACCTTCAACGGTGACGAAAGTGTTGAGCTTTACGAGCAGTACAATTTCACCGAGTTCGATCACGGTGCAATCGTAGAGGAAATTCTTAAAAAGATGCACGAGGTTAAGGACAGATACGAGGCGAAGGCGCCCGAGCAAAAGCTCTCCTGTCCCGTGGTTCTTGATGCGCCCGAGCTTGAAAATCTTTTTGGTAACTTTATCGGAAATCTCGGCTTTGGCTCGGTTTATCAGCACTCCAACGCATTTTCCGTCGGCGACGATATTCAGAAGGACGCAAAGGGCGACCGACTCACGCTGACAATGTGCGGCGAGGTAACGGGAAGTGTATCTTCATCCTCGTTTGATGCTGACGGTGTAACCCTTGTTGACCGCAGAATTATTGAAAACGGTAAGGCAATTGCGCTATTTGGCGGAACAAGATTTGCTCAGTATCTCGGACAAGAGGCAACGGGTAATCTCGGTTGTATGTCCGTTGAGTGCGGAACACTCACCGAAAAGGATCTTGCAAGTGCGCCCTATTTCCGTTGCGCCTCAATGAGTGGACTCCAAGTTGATATTTATAACGACTATATCGGCGGTGAGGTTCGTCTTGGCTACTATTTTGACGGAGAGAGGGAAATCCCCGTAACGGGTATTTCGATAAGCGGTAAGCTCAGCACAGCTCTTGCGAATATGCGCCTTTCCGACAGGGAGATCACTTATGAAAGCTACCACGGCCCAAGATGTGCAATTTTCGAGGGCATTGAAATAGTTTGATCGACTGATGCATATAATAAAAGCACCTCGAAAGAGGTGCTTTTTTGTTGCCAAACGGCAAAAGGCAGGCAATAATTCACAAATTTCGTTATTTATTTTGCACTTTATACAAAAAAACGGTGTCGAATTTTGCAATATTTACTCTTTTTTCTTTTGCAAAAAAGGTGTATAATGTAATTGTCAAAAAAACTTAGAAAGGAAGTAAGATTTATGATGACAATTATTATGGCGGGAGCACTTGCGATTTTATGTATTCTTTGCATTGCTTTCGCAGTCAAAAAACACGGTTCAACGGGCAAGGTTTCAGCACCCCTTGTTGCGCTTGCTCTCTTTTTCGTTGCGGTTCTTGCAATAGTTCCTTTTAGCATCCACATCGTTAACACGGGTGAGGTTGCAGTAGTTAAGGAGCTTGGTGAAGCAAAAGAGGTTAAGACGGCAGGTATGCACTTTGACCTTTGGTTTATTTCTCAGTACGATTATTACGATTCAAAGGTTCAGAACGTTGAAATCACAACGTCGGCGTATTCGTCCGACGCACAGACAATGGATATTGCTATGACTCTCCAATATCAGATCTCCACCGAAAACGCAATAGATATTGCAAAGCAATACGGAAATCTTGATGCATTACAGAGCCGAATTGAAGCAATCGCAGTCGAAAAGACAAAATCCGTTCTTTCGTCCTACAAGGCGATGGACATCATCTCTGACCGCGCTTCAATGTCGCCAAGAGTTGAGGAGGCAATTATCGGTGCAATAACCGACGAATATTTCGTTTCCGTTTCAACGGTGGTTCTCACCAACATTGATTTCTCAGACGCATTTGAAAAGGCGGTTGAAGAGAAGATGATCGCAGAGCAGAAGAAGCTCCAGGCAGAATATGAGAACGAGATGAAGGTTGCCGCTGCCGAGGCAGAAGCGCAGGCGGCTATTCAGAAGGCAGAGGGCGAGGCAAGAGCAAAGCTTATCGCCGCTGAGGCGGAGCGTGCTGCTCAGGTTGAGCTTTCCCGTGCTGATGCAATTTCCATTCAGCTCAAATCTGTTGAAATTGCAAGAGCTCTCGGTTTCCCCGTAAAAGAGATCGATGGCGTTGATGAGGACGGTAACGCAATTGTTGAATACGAGATAGACTTCACGGGTAAATCCGCAGACGAGATTTCTCTCATCACGGACTACCTTAAATACATAGAATATCTCGCTAAGTGGGACGGCAAGCTCCCGACCGTTATTTCGGGCGACGGAGCAAGCATAGTTCTCCCCGTTGATCCTACAGCTTAATAAAGTAAAATCACAAAAGCACCTTCTTTTGAGGGTGCTTTTGGTTCTTTTTTATAAAAAATCTTATTTTTTTCGCTTTTTTGACTATAATATAGAAGAAAAAATCAAAAAAATCATCAAAAAGACTTGACAAAATCGCCTTTTTGTGTTTATAATATATGATGTCATTGTGTAAAAGCGTAAATTCGGCTGAAAAGCGACACGCTTCCGAACATATTACCAAGGAGGTGGCAATAATGCTCAGAACATATCAACCTAAGAAAAGACAGAGAAAAAAAGAGCACGGATTCAGAAAGAGAATGAGAACAGCTGACGGCAGAAACGTTCTTAAGAGAAGACGCGCTAAAGGCAGAAAAAGATTGACTTATTAATCTTTTTGAGGACTTTCGTCCCAAAAATGTACCGATGACCGAGTGGTTTGCCCTAACGTCATCGGTTTTTTTGTGACTTACTTTTTTGAGGAAAAAGTAAGCAAAAACCTTTTTACAGAGCTTCGCGCAATTCCAATATTATTTACCCGAGTTTATAAGAAGGTACAAGCTCTACTGAACAAACGAGGAAAAAGTAAGCAAAAACCTTTTTACAGAGCTTCGCGCAACTTCAATATTATTTGCTCGAATTTATAAGAAGGTACATGCTCTACTGAACAAACGAGGAAAAAGTAAGCAAAAACCTTTTTACAGAGCTTCGCGCAATTCCAATATTATTTGCTCGAATTTATAAGAAGGTACAAGCTCTACTGAACAAACGAGGAAAAAGTAAGCAAAAACCTTTTTACAGAGCTTCGCGCTCGCAACAAAACAAATCAAAAACTTTAACGGAAGCAAAGCACAATTCGGCAGACAAAAACGAAAGGACGTACCGTAAGATGAAGGATATTGCGATAACAGAAAATCATCTTTATCAAAAAGCATATCGAAGCGGCGAGAAGGCGCACACAAAGCACCTTTCCGTTTACATTTTGCGTGACTGGGGAGCAAAAAAGCAGATGCTTCAAAACCCCGAAAAGAAGTATATCAACCGTATTGGCCTTTCAGTTTCAAAAAAGATAGGTGTGGCAGTGGTACGCAACAGAGTCAAGCGCATAATCCGTGCAGGACTTTACAGTGCGAGAGCTTACTCCCCGATAAAGACCGGTTATCTTATCGTGATAGCGGCAAAGGTGGGAGCAAACGAGGCGGACAGCAATATTATTGCTGAGGAGATAATTTACGCCTTCAAAAAGCTGAATATGTTCAAAGAAATTCCGCAAAACACCAACAGAGAAAAGAATAGCCAATGAGAAAAGTTTGCATTTGGCTTGTTCGCTTTTACCAAAAACATCTTTCACGCCTTAAAGGGCAGGCGACGTGCAGATTCCGTCCCACCTGTTCCCAATATGCCATTGAAGCATTTACGGAATGGGGATTTTTCATCGGAATCGGACTGACGCTTTGGAGAATACTTCGCTGCAACCCTTACGGTGCAGGGGGCTATGATCCCGTTCCGAAAAGGAAGAAAGAGAAAAAATGACGCCGTGGCTTATTTAAGCAATCAAACGGTTTACCGAGGTGCTGTTCGGTACATAATCAGATAGCACACAACCCATTATTAAAGAAAGGGAATTGACCATTTTGGTTAATTAAAGTTAAAATTGAAAATGAAAAAGATTTTTAATTCAAGATTTTTCAGTATCGTTGTTCTTTTGATGGTTGTTACAGTACTTTTCAGCTCTTGTATGGGCTCAAACGGTGACACAACCGTTAAAAAGGACGCAAAAATTGTTGAAACGGGTGTTTATTCCATTCCCTATGAACAGCTTCACTCAATCACAACAACAATTTACAACAACAATACTGCAAGAAACGAGTTTATCGCTGCTTACAGAGGATATGACGTTGTAGGTCAGGCAAATCTTAACGACAAGGAATATCCCCAGCTTGAAGAAATTCACCTTGGCGCAGCCGAAAAGGTTATTGAAAAATACACCGACGTTATCATTACTGACGACAAGCCACTTACAAAGGACGACGTAATCAGTATCGTTAACGGTATGCAGGATGAGGTTAACCTCGACGAGAGCCGTGACCTTCTTGCAAGCATTCAGCTTGGTATCGGTAAGGTGCTTGGCTGGATAACAAACACACTTGGCTTTGGCAACTACCTTGTAGGTATCTGCATTTTTGCCATCGTTATTGAAATTCTTATGCTTCCTTTTGCAATCAAACAGCAAAAGAATTCCATCAAGCAGGCAAATCTCCGTCCCAAGGAAATGGCTATCAGAAATCGCTATAAGGGCAGAAACGACCAGGCGACTCAGCAGAAGGTAACTCAGGAAATTCAGGAGCTTTATCAAAGAGAAAACTTCAACCCCATGAGTGGTTGTCTTCCTATGCTCATTCAGCTCCCCATCATTATGTTGCTCTACAACATAGTTGTTGACCCCCTTTACAACGTTCTTGGCAGCGGCGCAGGTCTTTCAAGCGCACTCCAGGTTTATGCAACAACAAGCAAGGCAGCGGGCGGTCTTGGACTTTCCATCGCATCATCAAGCGGTACAATTGAGATCCTTTCTCAGATAGGCAATCTCGATTTGTCATCTCTCAACGACTTTGCTTTCTTCACCAACAGCGGTGAGGTTTTTGAATCCTACGTTCACGTAGCAGGCAACCTCCCCAAATTCAACGTTGGCCCCATCAACTTCGGTCTTAATCCCGGACTTGAAAATCCTTGGCTCCTCATCGTTCCCGTGCTTACGTTCCTTGTGTATTTCGGCTCAATGAAGCTCACAAAGAAATTCACATATCAGCCCACACAGAACGAAAATGCACCCGGTGCGGGCTGTTCAACAAAGATGATGGAATACACAATGCCTCTTATGTCAACGTTTTTCTGCTTTATGGTTCCCGGTGCGGTTGGTATCTATTGGGTATTCAGAAGCATCATTACAACTATCAAGCAGTTTATTATGAGCAAGGTTATGCCCCTTCCCAAGTTCACAGAGGAAGATTATAAGAACGCTGAGCGAGAGATCAACTCCAAGAGACCTCAGAGAAAGAGAAAGAACGGTGAGGACCTTGATCCCAACAGAGAAAGACCCCGTTCACTCCACCACATCGACGACGATGATGAAGAATATCCCACGTTCGTAGAATAATTTTATATAATTAAGAAAGACGAGAAAAATAAATGAAAAAAGAAGTAATACTTTCCGCTAAGACGGTTGACGAAGCACTTGCAAAAGCTGCAAGTGAGTTCGGAGTTGACGTTTCAGCGCTTGAATATACCGTGCTTGAAGAGCCCAAAAAAGGTCTTTTCGGCATTGGTGCAGCTCCTGCAAAGGTTCAGGTAACTTACGCTCCCACAGCTATTGATCTCGCAGTTGAATTTGTTGAAACAACACTTAAAAACTTAAAGATCGATGCTGTTGTTACGGTTTCTGACACAGAGCTTGGAAAGAGAATCGACATTAGCGGTGCTGCCGCAGGTGTTCTTATCGGTCACCACGGCGAAACACTTGATTCCTTCCAGCACCTTGCAAACCTTGCTGCAAACAGAACGGAAAACAAAAAGAGTCCCGTTCCCAAGATCTCGGTTGACATCGAATCTTACAGAGCAAAGAGAGAAGAAACTCTCCGTTCTCTTGCAAGACGTATGGCTCACAGAGTCGTTAAGTACAAGAGAAGCGTTATGCTTGAACCAATGAACCCCTATGAGCGCCGTATCATTCACGCCGAGCTTCAAGGCTTTGCGGGTGTTAACACAAACTCAATCGGTTCCGAGAACAACCGCAAGGTTGTTATCTACCTTGACGAAAGCAAAAAATAAAAATAAAGAGGACTTGCAAGAGTCCTCTTTTTTTGTTCATTTTTTGCGCATAAGCTCATAAAAACAAAAAGACCTTTATATCTTGAAGCACACAAATACAAAGGTCTTTATTTATTTTCTTTTCTCCCAAGAAGATAATCCACCGAAACGTCAAAATAGTCGGCAAATTTTATCAGAGTTTCATAGTCGGCTTCACGTTCCATATTTTCATATCTGCTTATGCTGTTTTGATTCATATTCAAATCAAGAGCGAGCTTCAACTGTGAAATTTTGCGTTCTGTTCGCAATTCTTTTAATCTGAATTTCATATTTTCTCCTTTTTTCGTCAACTCTATTGACAATATTATACCAATTTGGTATAATTCTAATATCCCATTTTGGTATATTTATGCTTATAAAAAGGAGGACATATAATGCTTAAGCTTTTTTGGGGTTGTTTTTTAATATTTGCGGCAGGCGGTATTGCCTATATTTGTAACGTACCGACTGTTGGCTTGATTCTGACAATTATTTTTACGCTTCTTATGTTGGTTTTTACCGTAAAGTTCCTTATTACGGGAATTAAAGAAAAGGACAAGGGCAAAATTATTAAAGAATCCATTTCCATTGTTGTATTTTTGGCTGTGTTTTTCTTTTCCGCACCTTTAAGAATCCCCGGAGATTTCAGCGATCACACTTGTCAGCTGACAGTTGTTGACCCCTTTGGCAACGAGAGATTGTGCGGTAAACCCGCAGACGGCGGTTTAGAAAAGGCACCTATGTTCTTCGAATTTGAGTATTTTTGCAGCGATCATCTCGGTTGGAGAGAAGTCGAGGAATATGAGCCCTCTTCTAATTCGGGCTCGGGATTTTCAAACAAATACGGAACACCCACTACAAAATGCTATATTTCGGGTTGCAACAATTATATTGCATCAAGCGGTGACACAAACTGCTGCACAACTCACTCAAACCTTTGCTTAAATTGCAGTTGCTACATAGACAGTGATGCTATGTACTGTATGGATTGCTTAGAGGATTGGGGTTCGTAAATATAAAACAAAAATCCACCCGACAGGGTGGATTTTTTATTACTGTTGGCAGTGAAAGACTATAATACGTTACCGTTTTTGCTGTTTTTTTCAAAAATCAGCTTATTTCCGTTTTTTTCGCATTTCAGCAAATCCGTTTCAAGCAACAGCTTTTGTGCGCTCCAAAGCTTCAAGCCGCCAAGCTTCAGCGACTTTGATAATTCCTCTCTACCAAACGGACTGTCGGGTAGGCAGGGAAAAAGCACTTTTGCAATATCGTTTTTATTATTTATGTAATGAAGGGAATATATCTCCCCTGCAACACGGTCAACGCTTGTTGCACGGATCTTTTTCTGCTTTCCGTAACCGTTAAGCAGGCGAATTTCATCAATTTCCATCAGGACAAAGCAAAAGCTAATCCGTTTGTTTCCAAGAAAATCGGCAATATAGTGAATGTCTGCCACTCCGCTTGCTAAATTTTCGTGCTTCGACGAAAGTCGGGGCGCTTTTTTCATCTCGCCGCTTTCTTCGTCAAGCCAGATGATGTGGCGGTTTTGCGCAATCGGACGAACTATCACTATTTCAAAATCGGTGTTTTCAAGATAGAATTGCAGCTTTTTGCGAAGCGGTGAAAAACTGCCCGTTTGTATCTCAAAAATCGTGTTTCCGTCAAGCACGTCTGCAACGTATCTGCCCACCTTTATCTCGTGCTTGTCCTCGTCGGCACAAAAATGCTTCTTCAAGGAACGGTGTAAGGAGCGCTCCTTGTACGTCGTTATTAAATTCTCAGTTTGCTCACGCTCAAAGGTGTCCATATCCACCCTCCTTTCGCATATTTTTGGGCTGCTTGGTGTATAATTTATTGATGTGTTTTATGTTAGCTTTTTGGGAAGTTACAAGGTGAAGATGTGGGAAGTTACAAATTAGGAATGTGGGGACATTTTTGAAAAGTTACAGAGCGAAGATGTGGGGACATTTTTGAAAAACTGTCCCCACGCCCCCGAAAAACTTTTGCTGATGGGTTTCTACAAGCTTTGCGTAAATTTTCGATAATTCACGGGTGAATTATCGGTACGAACAAACAAATGCCCTTACGAAAATAAATTTTCGACGGTCATTTCTTTATCCGTACTACGAAAACCCCTCCTAACGGAGTGATTTTCTAAAATTTACTCGATTTCTACGCAGACATCAAATTTGTATCTTATTCCTTATGCTTAAAAGTAAATTAACATTGTTTTGGATAAAGCAGAAACTAAACTCGCCACTCTGTGCCAAATAACATCTTTCGCACAAACATTATGTCTATTAACAGAGCAGCAAATCTACAATTTTGGGGGCGCCTGTTAAAATGCCCTCAAAATTGTTTTGTGTCAACTTGTTGACACGATTTGCGCAAAGTTTTGCTGCGAAGCGCTACAAAAAAGTTTTTTGGTTCTTTTTTTCAAAAAAGAACAAGAAAGTTCTTCTTTGTAACTTTTTCAAAAAGTGGCAAAACCATATCTTTGTAACTTTTCTCGAAAAAGAACATAAATTTTTACACTTTTATTTTATCATATTTTGAGCAAATTATAAATAGAGAAATTAAAATTTTAGGTTAAAATTTTCAAAAATTTCTCAACGGAGGTAAAAATAATGAATACGAACAAAAAGGAAGGCATGGTGCAACGATATTTTGCCCGTATCATCTGCGTTTCTCTTGCGTTTTGGGTATTTGCTGGGGCGCTTCTGACATTCTACGGAGCAATTATTCCTGAAACGGTCGCTTGCTTTTCGGGTGACGACATTCCAAGCTATCTCGGAGCTACCTATGAGGAGGAATACAGCGATACGGGTGCATCAAGCATCAACCTGACTCACGGAGAATACAAGCTCTTTGGCAAGATTCCCGTCAAGAGTGTCACCGTTGCCAAGCTTGAGGACACAAAGGTTTACGTTGGCGGTGTTCCGTTTGGCATCAAGTTTTTAACAAAGGGTGTCAGCATTGTGGGTTTTGAGAACGAGAGCAGCAATCCCGCCTACAAGGCAGGCCTGCGTTTATACGATACGATAATTAAGATAAACGGAAGCGAGGTTTCAAGCATTTCCGATCTTTCTTTGGCAACAGAGAACGGCGGCGAGCTTGAAATTACCTATCTTCGTGCGGGAAACGAGGGCAAGGTGAAATTTGTTCCCAAATATTCCGAGAGCGAGAAAAAATACACACTCGGTCTTTGGTTAAAGGATTCTGGGGCGGGCATAGGCACACTGACCTACGTTCTCCCGGACGGCAGCTTCGGCGGGCTCGGCCACGGTATTTGCGACGGTGAAACGGGCGAGCTGACTCCGATTTTTAACGGAAGCGTTCTCGGTGTGACTCTTAACGGCATTGTCAAGGGTAAAAAGGGCGATCCGGGTGAGTTGAAGGGATATTTCAATTCGTCAAAAATCGGCGCTGTGTACAAAAACACCGAAAACGGAGTTTTTGGCGCTCTGGCTCAGCTGCCTGACTCGGTAACGGGCAAAACCTATTCCTTAGGGCTCAAAAATGAGCTGAAAGAAGGCAAGGCAACCGTTATTTGCACTCTTGCTGACAATGTGCGCAGGGAATATTCAATCGAAATTTCAAATATCAACCGAAATGCAACGGGAAACAAGTGCTTTACGGTTAAAATTACTGACGAAAGACTGCTCTCAGCAACGGGCGGAATCGTTCAGGGTATGAGTGGCTCGCCAATAATTCAAAACGGAAAGCTCGTCGGCGCAATAACCCACGTGCTTATCAATGACCCCACTACCGGTTACGGTATCTTTATTGAAAATATGTTGACGCAAAGCGTGATGGCGGCACAAAGCTCCCTCCTCGCCGCTTAGTCTTTTGTTATCTGCAACCCCACCGTGTTTCGGTGGGGTGCTTTTTATTGATGTTACAGAGAAAAAGGTTTTGCCAATTTTTGAGAAAGTTACAGAGATTGGGTTTTGCCACTTTTTGAAAAAAAGTTACAAAGAAAGGGGTTTCCGTTCTTTTTCGAGAAAAAGAACCAAAAAGCTTTTTAATAGAACTTCGTGGCAAGATTTTGCGCAAATCGTGTTGCGTTGCAACACATAACGGTTTTCTCGCCATTGGGCAGGCGGCTCGAAAACCTGTGATTTGCTGCTCTGTTAATAGACGTAATGTTTGTGCGGAAGATATTGCTTGTAAAAAGTTACAAAATGGGGATTGCCACTTTTTGAAAAAAGTGGCGCAAAAACTTTTTTATATAACTTCGTGGCAAAATCTTGCGCAAATCGTGTTGCGTTGCAACACATAACGATTTTTGAGGCATTTTAACAGGCGCCTCAAAAATCTGTGATTTGCTACTATACAAATAGACACATTATTTGCACAAAAGATATTATTTTGCACAAATTATAAGTTTAGTTTACAACTTATGGCTTCGTACAAAGTAAGTAAATTTTAGAAAATCACTCTGTAAGAGGGATTTTCGTAGTACGGATAAAGAAATGACCGTCGAAAAT
>JAZURO010000104.1:0-3849 GCA_045606265.1 Eubacteriales bacterium | reverse complement strand
CCGTTCCTACGGTATCGGCAACGGTAGCCACGGTGGAGCCGTCCTGCGTCCAACCAACGAAGGTGTAACCCTTCATCGCCATCTGCGGAGCAGAAATGCTGGCGCCATACTTCAGGTTATAGGTAATATCGGATTCGGTGGTAACGTCTGCGCCGTCAATCTGACCTGCATCAAAGGTGATGTTGTGGCGTCCCAGGTTGTAGTAATAGCGGAGCGTTGCGCTGCCGTCTGCTTCTACCTTGATTTCTGCCTTAGTGGGAGATACGTAGCCCACATAGGTCTTTACTTCGGGAGAAACGATAGAATCGGTCGTACCCTTAAAGTTTTCGATTTCGGCAAGCTCGTATTCGCCGCTACGGAAGTTCTCCTTATAATGCTCTACCGTATAAGGAATATCGGTACGGGCTTCCCACTTTGCATAAATGGAGGTGTCCGTTGCGGGCATCAGTTCGGGGAAGGTATAAGGCGTGGTGAGGCTTGCATCGCTGTACCAGCCTGCAAAGGTGTATCCGAGCTTTTCGGGGTCGGCAGGCTTCGTTACCTTTTCCTCAAAGTTCTTAATAATCATCGGAACATAAGAGCCGCCGCCCGTATAAGGCACGATCATATAACCGTCACGCAGGTTATCCCAATAGAGCGAGATGGTGCGTGTGATTGCCTTGGAGCTAAAGGACATCGGTTGCTTTCTCCAAGTAACAATCATTTCACCCGTGAGTTTTATATCGTCCTCGTCGGGATGCACGGCGATGGTGTTGGTCTTCGGATCGTAGGTGAACTTATCGTTTGTAATGGTAATCTGATAGTTTTCGCCGTTACGGAAGTCTGCTTTTCTTTCGGGGTCGTTCCAATCGTTATAGATTGCCTGTTTTCCATCGCCTGTCAAAAGGTCGAGGTAATCCATATTGAAGAAGGAATCGGGCAACTGCAACTGTCGGACAAATTGCTTCATTACGAGTTCGGGAGCATCCTCCGGCTCGATTGCAAAGTCCAGCACGTTATCACGGCGACCCGTTTCGTAGAGTTTCCATTCCTTGTCAATAAGATTAGCACGGGCGGAGTATCTTCCTCCAATAGCCTTGGCTTCAAGACCGAGTTCAAGATAGATGCCTACCTGAATCATCAAGGCACCGCTGTAGGACACATCTTTGCCCTTAGACTCGGTATAATGCAATTCATAGAAGAAATAACCGTAAAGGTTGGTATATGCGCCTGCGCCTGCTTCAAAGCCGACGGAGCCAAGACTTGCAGAAATTACCGAGATAGAGAAATTCATCTCAATACCGGCTTTTAATCCGATTCTGCCCATAGAATAGAAGCAGAACTGATATGCCTTCTCCTGCAGATCAATAGTATCGGAATAGGCGGAGCGGTCTTTGATGCTCATAGTGAACACGTGGCGCTTGCCTTCGATGTACTCAAAGTCAAAGCCGACAGAGAGCGCTGCATCCATATCAACCACAAAGGCAACCGAGAAATTGATATTGATCAGCGGAATGCCAAACGGAACGCTCTTTTTAATCTCAACGATGTTGTATTCTACAACACGCACCCAATCGGTATCGGAGGTAACGAGTTTGGAATAGGCTTCGACGAGTTTTGCCTGCGTGTCGTCGCCCTGTTCACCGCCGTCTGCCATTTCTTTAAGCAAGGCTTTGATTTCAGTAGCAATATCCAATGCGCTGGTGTTATCGCTGTCTTCGCCCTTGGTGACCATAGTAGCGTTAAAGGAAACACCCGTGAAGTTCATAGTATCAACGTTGGCAGAAACCTTAATGTCGGAAATGTATGGGATAATAATCGCAACATCCCAAATCGCTTCTGCGCTGACGCCGAAGTCAACACCGACTTCTTCCACGAAGCTACCCGTAACAGCTATCTCAATGAAGCTGTCGGAATCTTCGGATGAAATGGTGAATACAACGACTACGTCAAGAGTAATAGTGATGCCTTTTTCATCGGCATTGGTTCCTGCAATATCACCGAGGTGTGTCGGATTCTTGCCGACCTTCGCTTTGACGGAACTTTCTTTGATCTCAACCTCTACGCTGCCACCCGACATTAGTTTAAGTTGTTCGGGAGTAACGGTAGAACCGTCTTTCAAGGTAACTTTATAATCTTCAAGGTTTACGCCGGCGCTGAGGGCGTTAAAGTTATCGGTTGCGAGAGAAAGAGAGGTCAGATAGAGCGCCGCTTCTTCTGCAAAGCCGCTGTCGATTGCCTGCTGTTCGATTTCGGACTCCATCTCGGAGGTATCCATACCTTCAAGCAGTTCTGCGGCAGACATTTCTTCCTCGGTATAAACGTCCATACAGGATTCAACATCATCCCAAGTTACCACGATGTAGGTAATGGTAGTGGTATCATTGCCGTTTGCCTTTACCTTGGTAATCTTACCGTAGCCGGTAAGTTTTGCCGCATCGTCGCCACTTTCTACACCAAGATCACCCGTATAGAAGGCAAAGAAGTCACCCACGTCAACGGTGGTCTGGCTATCGAGGTTCATATAGGAATAAATATCTGCGGAATAATCGAGGTATTTATCTTCAACCGTAACGGTATTAGCATCGTTATCGGTATCAGCCGCTTCGGGCATAGGAAGAACATCGGGAGTAAAGAGAACTTCCTCCGCTTCTGCGCTTTCATAGGTATATGTATTGCCGCTTACTGCGGTAATTTCGAGATATGCCATATCTCCGAGTTCGGATTTAGGGGTATTTTCATCTCTGTTTGTGGGGATTTCTCCTTCATATACACAAACGATGTCGCCAACCTTAACGGTAGTGTCGCCCGTGTACTCAAAGGTGCCTTTGGAGAGTTCGGTAACAGTTACGTTCTCGCCGTCGGTCTGATACAAAGAAATATCCAAGGTAGAAACGCTTTGTCCGTCATTGACGATGTTGCTTACCTTATTTAGAGGGAGATATTTAATATCGCCCTGCATTGTAAGGTTCATAACCTCGTCACGATGAACGGTGAAGTTATACTGACGGGCAGATGCGTCCTCGTCCTTAAAGGTGAGTTTGTCGCTGAGAAGCGCAATGCGGTAGGAATAACCTTCCTTAAAGCCGCCGTTACCCTTAACGGTGAAGGCACCGGTCGTACCGCTTACGGTAATAATATCCTTTGCGTTTGGATCGGTAAGATCATCCGCATCAAGAGCCGCCAAAACGTCATCAGCGGTCATATTCGGGTCAGCGGACAAAACGGTAATAGCAAAGTCGGAGCTTACGTCAACCGCACTTGCAAAGTTTACCGCATCCACGGTATCAAGAGGTACTTGCTCTAACCAGTTGGCATAGAGGGTCATATTGCCCGTAACCTTATCGGTGCTTGCTACAGGTTGTTTGAGTGCTGCATCATAGCACCAACCAACAAAGATATGCTCTGCCCAATAAGGTTTCTTTAGGGTGCTGATGAGAGTACCTTCAAGAATGATTTGATCTTCGATTTTGGTGCCGTCGCCCGTTTCAAACTTAACGGTAAAGCGTTCCAAACCACGCAGAAGCTCTACACCGTAACCGCCTGCAATGTATTTACGGAGATTGGTTACGTCCTTTGCGGTAATGTAACCGTCCGCATCCACATCTGCAGCAAGGGCGTTGATTTCTACGTCATAGCCGCCTGCAATGTGACGGCGAACCAAGTTGACATCAAGGGCGTTTACAAGACTGTCGCCGTTTACGTCACCGGGTATGTAATCGTTACTTTTTGCTTCGATGGCAAGTACATTAGCCGGAACCATACCAATGAGGATTACAACGGCCAACAGCATAGACAATGTTCGCCTGAACATATTGTGTTTTGTTTTTAACATCGTAATCCCTCCTTACTTAATGGTGATGGAGCCGT
>JAZURO010000103.1:0-3189 GCA_045606265.1 Eubacteriales bacterium | reverse complement strand
CCTCAATATAGTTAGCCTTGACCGCCTCCGCTTGTTCGCCGTATTTTGCGGCATAGTCTTCAAGCACTTGAGCATCGTTTAATTCGGGCTGTTTAACAACGGTTTTTTCGGGTGTTTCCTCGCTTTCTACTGCTACCTTTGGTGCAGATGGTTTCACGGCTTCTACAGGCGTTGTTTTGACCGTATTGTCCTCTGCTTTTACAAACTTGGTAACCTCGTCCATATATTTGTCCAAAAGCTTGTTTTCGCTATAGGTAAGCTTCTCGTCCGCCCTATCCTTTGCGATAGCTTCGGCAACGGCATCAACGTCTTCCGTTGGGATGCCTGCCGCCTCAAGACCTTTGCGCATATCGCCGATTCTCATCTCGGTTTCGTTCTGCTCAATAAGGTTGGTGACTTGGTTGCCCGAAAGTTTTTTGTTTGGGTTTTTCAGTTTGAGGTTAAGCTTTTGTGCGTACTTGTTATCAGGGTTAAGAGCAAGGGCCTCCTCGACCAAAGCCACACCCCGGTCTGTTCCGTAGTTCTTTCTATTAATAGAATTGATTACCTCGCCGTTAACAACCTCGCCGCCACCTAAAAGGGTAGTAGACATTGCCGTAACAATGGCTGT
Organism: Eubacteriales bacterium; assembly: GCA_045606265.1. Taxonomy (GTDB): domain Bacteria; phylum Bacillota; class Clostridia; order Oscillospirales; family CAG-272; genus RGIG4608. Next base: position 2,579 of record JAZURO010000103.1, on the reverse strand, counting down.
GTCAAGGATCTCCTCAATGGTGGGAACGTCATACTCGTCCTTAAGGATAATGGTAGATAAAAGCGGCTCAATAAAGTTCTGTAATTCTTCTTCAAGGATTTCAGAGCCAATGTTTGCGCCCCACTTTGCGACCACTCTTAAAATGGCGCTTTCGATCTTTTGTGCGCCACCCTTTAAAAGGTTGCCAAGGCTTTTGCTACCGCCTAACGCACCAATGCCTGATAATGCGTACTGTAAACCACCTTCAAAAGCACCGACAAGGGTACTGTAAAGCCTTGCCTCGCCTTTGCCGTAGCCTTCTGCAAGGGCTTGGTTGTATGCGTTACCTGCGGATGAAACACCCATAGACACCGCACCTAACACGGGACCGGACGTGCCGCCTGTGGCTACAGACAATGCAATGGACGGAAGCATATTGCCGATGGTCGTACCTGCCTGATATAAATGCTTGCCGAAGCCCTTCATCTCTTGGCCTCTTAACTGATTGGTATAGGTAAGCCCTGACTTTGGCAACTGCTCACTATTAAAGAATTGCCTAAAGCCTTCGTCAAACTGTTTAATACCGCCACCCACGCTTGTGTAAACGTCGCTTAAAAAGACGGCTTCACGGTTGCTTGTTGACTTGAGCCTTTCGTTATACTTACCTGCCTTCCTTTGATTGATGGTGTCTTTGAGGGATGCCTTGTAGTTTATAGCGGCATTTTTGCCTTCCTTGGCTAACAGGTAGTTAAAGATGCCAACCTCGTCCTCGCTCATAAAGTCGTCGTAAGACTTTGTGCCAATGGTAAAAAGGTTGTTGCCTTTAGCAAATTGCGCATCCCCCATTAGATCGTCATCGCCCCAACCGAAAAGGTAAATCTTGTCTTTGTCGGGGAACAACTCCTTGGCAAGCTCTGCGCCCTTTTGTGAAAACTCGGCAAAGTCCTTTTCATCGGCATACTTGCCCCAATTGAGGTAGTATTTTTCCTGCTCCTTTGCCCACCTTTCGTAGTCAGCCTCATTGCCAAAGCTTGTCCAAAACGCCTCGTCTTGGTTGGCAACGTCAGTTATTTGCTTAAGGCCCGAATCCGTGTCGGCAATGGCTTTTTTGATCTCATCTACATAAGATTTATCAAAGTAATCGCCGTACTCGGCAATGTAATTATCGATTTTGGCCTTGGTTTCGTTAAGGGTAACGGTGCTGTCGTTTATCTTGGTGGCCCAATCGGCGGCATCGCTTACATATTTATCCGTATATTTGCCCGTTCTGCTGTCAAACCTTTGGTTGTTTGCCGTGAAAAGTTTGTTGGCGGAATCAAGATATTCGTTAATGGTATTGTTAATATCCTTGGCAATGTCATCGCCGTACTTGGAGAGCTTCCACTCGGTGTATTTTTTACCGAAAGAGCCGTTGTTGTTTGTCGCACCGTTCTTTTTTGCAAGCCACTCTTGGTATTTTGTTTCAAAAGACATAAGCCACCTCTATACTATTTTTTTTCGCCAAAGAATAAATGGTAAACTTCCCAAGCCGCATCACTATACCCTGCCGCAACAACCAAAGCCTCGGCCATTGCTTTATCATCCAAAGTAGCCGCTTCGGTCATTTGCGCAACAAAATCCTTGGGAGAGAATTCGCCAAAGCTTGTAGGGCTTTGTGATGCCGTTTGATTGGCCTCTACCGTAGCCTTGACAAACTCGGCCTGATCATCATTTAAGCCTGCGTTAACAAGCTCGTTTTTGCTTGGTTTGTACCCTGAAGCAACCAAGCCCATAATCTTTTCATACTCGGCGTTTTGGGCTTCCTTTTCGTTCCAAAACTTGGTATAGCCCTGATCGTAGGCTTTGTCCACGTTGGTTTGTGCCGTGGCCACGTCTTTTTCCCACTGCGTGTATTCGTCCGTGTACTTGGCGTACTCGTCGTCCGCCTGTGCTTTGGTAAGGGCATACTTGTTCATAAGGTCGTTGCCTTCATTGGTGTAGCGGTCAAGGGCCTGCCCGTATAAATCCGGGATGATGTTATTAAGCTCGGTTAAATGGGCTTGGTAGGCCTGTTGTCCAACTGTTTGTGCGTAAGAATTGGCGTACCCACCCGTAAGTGATGCCGCCTTGCCCATCGTGTCCTGCATAGCCATTTCGCCACGTCTTGTGTAGTCTGCCGCAAACTGCTGATAAAGCGCATCGTCATCTACGTTATACGCAAACTTTTCCCTGTTAACGATCCTATCGTATAGGTCGGTTAACTGCTCGTCAAAGCTATTCTCAAACAGCGGCTTGTTTTTCTGCACCTTCTCAAGCGCACCAATGGCGTTGAGGTAGTTTTGGTCGGCATTAGGATCATAAGAAAAAGAAGGCTTTGCCACCGCTTCCGCCTTCTCATCCGTTTTAGGCGGCTTTACGGCTTCAGGCTTCTTCTGCTCGTTCAATCCATAGGCCGTTTCTTTTTTCTTCTTGGTCTTGGTTAATGCATCAAACATTGTCCTCTCCTTGTATTTTTTTCTTATATATGCAAACGGCGAGAGGGATTACTCCCTCTCCCCTTCTTAGTCTACTATCCAATAGCAATCAACGACCTTATCCCCACAGTCCCAAATATCCGCAAG
>JAZURO010000102.1:0-2652 GCA_045606265.1 Eubacteriales bacterium | reverse complement strand
CTTCAAAGCCGTATACCTCAAGGTTTGCACCGCAGCAATCTTTTGCATCGAAGCCGACAAAGTATTTGACCCAATTGGGAGCCGCCACAGAGCAGATGGTCGCAGCGAGCAGAAGGGCTGCTCCAACCCAGTGAAATACCTCTAAAATTTTTGTAATGATTTTTCCAAGTTTGTTTATACCTTTCATTATTCCTACCTCCAAAGGTTTTTGATGATGAAAGTATAACACGACTTTTAATGTATGTCAATGGCTTTTTAATGTTTTGCATTAAAAATAATTCGTTTTGAATTAAATCTATCTTGATATTTTTAATCCTTTGTGCTATAATTCGCTTATAGAAACACGAAGGAGTGGCCTGTATGGACAGCAGTCTTTACCCAATGATATTCAAGCGAAAATCTTTTCACATATTTCGTGATATAGGAAGTATTGATACCCACGAACTGCAATGTATCGAAGAAGCATATAAAACCTTCACTCCGCTTGTTAGTGATATTAAAACGGCGATTAAAATTGTTCCGGCAGAAGAAACCACCTGCAAGCGTGGTCAAGAGTATTGTATTCTACTATACAGTGAGAAAAAGGAGAATTATCTGCAGAACATCGGTTATATTGGTGAGCAACTTGATCTATACCTTGCTTCTCTTGGCATTGGTGCATTATGGTTCGGGATCGGCAAGCCTGATGAGCCAACCTATAATGGTCTTGATTTCGTCATTATGATTGCCATAGCAAAGGTCACCGACGATAAATTCCGTAAGGATATGTTTAAGAGTAAGCGCAAGTCGCTTGATGAAATATGGAACGGGGAGCAGTATCGGAATATAGGTAATATTGTTCGTTTTGCACCGAGTGCCTGCAATACACAGCCTTGGAAGGTAACGACAGAGGAAAAATGTTTAACCGTGTACCGTTACAAGAAGCCGGGCAAGCGTGGAATTATGCCTGCAGACAAGGTGGTGCATTACAATCGCATTGATATAGGTATCTTTTTGTGCTTCCTTGAACTATCCCTGATGGAAAATAGTATATCATTTGAACGTGAACTATTTGCAGATACCGCCGAGGATGATTGCGAGGAAGTGCTGACTGCAAGATATACGCTGATATGAAGATAGCGACAAGGATTTTTCGTCCTTGCCGCTATCTTTTATAGCATATAAAACTTGAACATTTCCTTTGCCCAGCCGAGCCACAATGGTATGTTTGCATCGAGCCAGTCCACAATCAAAGGCATATCCGCAGAGGATAGCGTTCCGATATGCTGATATACGCTTCCTTCTGCTACCGATTCACCTATTGCAATCATAGCGTGTGCGTGATCGCCGACAGCGACATATTTACCGATGGCAAGTGCCCCCGATGAGAAGCAACCAACCGAGAGTGCGCCGAAGGATACAATTCCTACACTGATTGCTCCTGCCGCAAACAAGCCGAGAGCAATAGAGCCTACTGCAAAAAGTCCAAGAGAGAAAGTTCCGGCAGCTATTAGACCAAGGGACAGAAGTCCAATGGAAATGATACCAAGAGACAAAACGCCAAGGGAGAAGATACCTCTTGACATAAGTCCTATGGAGAACACACCCTTCGCCTTAAACCCTACTGCAAAGAAACCGTGGGCATTCCGACCAATATGGTAAAGCGGCATTCCGCAGACCATCTTCTCACTTTTGCGCTCGTGAAACTGTTTTTTGAATTTATCCCAAATCTTTTCTGTTTCCTTTGTGACAGTACTTTGCTTTTCGGTAACATCCTCTTTTAGCAGATAGTCCATTGAACAGTCAAACAGTTTACCAAGTTCGATGAGCTTATCGGTTTCGGGGTAGGCAATGTCTGACTCCCATTTGCTGATGGATTGACGTGACACGCCAAGAATATCGGCAAGCTGCTCCTGCGTGAAATTTAGTTCTTTTCTCTGTTTTGCTATTTTTTCGCCAAGTGTCATAATCTTTGCTCCTTTATGTTTTCTAACGCTGCGTTGATTTAATTATAGAACACTCAGCAAAATCATACTACCAATTCGGTATTTCTAAATGTAAACTTTGGGTTGCATTTGATATTTTGGTGGTGTTGTTACATAGTAAAACTGGAATTTTCAATTATGTCTAACCCTTTGCATTTTTATATGAAATCAATATATGTGCAGGTGCAAACAATAGCGACGATACAATTAACAATACAGACCTGCTCATAATTCCACTAAACAGGAAAATTACCGACGGAATAACAGACAATGCCAACGCCCTAAAAACCGAGTTCTTTCTAAAACAGATAATCCATATCAAACAATAAAGTACGATTAGAAAAATGTCTATCACAAGATATCTCGCAAAGGCTTCGTCAGACCACCAACCGAACCAAGTTCCCGGAATATTGATAATCATAAATCCGAAACAGCCAAATCTTCCTATTTGTTCAACGATTTGAACAGCTTTGTTATGCCACTTGTTCTCAAAGCCATTTTTGCACTTTAACGCATATATTATGTTAGGAATCATAATTATTACTATGAATACTGTCCCAAAAACATTTATCCATTCCATCATATTCGCACCGTTACCTTCCGCTTTTCGTACTTTACAGACTGCCCTGTCAACGCACACGCTCATCTCCGTCTCAGTATATACCCTCGCAATATAGTTTATCAACCT
>JAZURO010000101.1:0-12338 GCA_045606265.1 Eubacteriales bacterium | reverse complement strand
GCTACGATCCGACTTGGTGGGAGGGGCATAGCCCCTCCCTATTAGGTTACTGTTTAGCAAGCGTGAGAGTATTGCCAATGGTAAACTCCGTGCTACTAATATCAGCATCTGCAACATAGACCGTATCGCCGATTTTAACCTCGACAATAACCCCACCAAGTTCAGTGCGAGAGGGTGCAATGTACGCACCATAGGGGTGAACACCAACACCAAGAGTGGTGGCCGCTTCGGTCTGCACAAACTTCATATTAGAGGGCGCAAAACTGTTAATGTCATCAGCAACAAAGCTAACAGCGATGCCCGTGTCACCCTCACTGATGTTCCCAAGCATGAGCGTGATAGTGTTGGGGAGCGCGGTTACAGCATCATCGGCCACGAACACAGCGGCATTGCTGAACGGAGAGAAGGACACGGTTTTCCACACATTGTAATTGTAGTTCCAGTACATACCAGTACTCACAAAAACCTCGGTAAAGCGGTCAAGATTGTCGTAAATCTGAAACCACTCCTTATCGAGCAGAACAGCCTTCACGCCCTTCATGAGGTTAAGTTCCTCCTCGGTAATGTCCTCAATCATGTCACTGTTCTGCTTGATGATACTGAACCGGTCGTTATCGAAAGTGGTGAAATCGTCAATCAGTTTCAGCTTGCCCATGAAGTCGGCCTTATCCATGTTGAAAGCGGCGGACAGAACATCAACATCGTACTCGGCGTTATAGAAGCTGTCCATGAAGATGTACTGATCAGCCTTCGGGGTGGCAGTGGTGACACCGCTTGCATTGTAAATGTTCTTCATGAAGGTCATGTTATTAGAAACACCACGGAACATCTTTGCGGCGTTCTTCATGTCACCAGCAGGAATTTTCACAGGGTACATCTTACCATGAGACACAGCCTTGATGATAAGGTACTTGAACAGGAGGTACTCGTCATACTCTGCGGCGGTGTACACAGCATCGACAATCTTCGCGATCAAATCCTGCACGCCATTGATAGAAGTAAAGGCCATGCGAAGGTCTTCATTCTGAATAGTAACGGGGTACTGAACACGCCAGTTCATGATATGGAAAGCGGAACGCACATCGGGGAGATTGCGCTGGAACTCACGTGCCGCCGCCTTTTCAGCGGAGAACTCACGGGCCTTGGTAATGCTGACGAACACTTCCTCAACGGTTTCACCAAACTCCAGCTTACCCTTCTTGAGTTCAGCGTAGGCATTGTTGAAGGTGGCACTACGCACACGAACAGCGGCGATACGGTTAATGAGGGAGTTGATAAACTGGTTAGCCATAGCGGGATAACCGTCCAGTACCTCACCTACACGGGGAATGTCGGCTTCGGTTTCAGCAACAGGGACAAGCTGCTGGTACTCATACGGCGCATTAGCACGGATGGTGTTGATAATATCCAACGTGCTTGCGTTCAGATTAGAAATAGCAATTCTTTTAGGCATATTTTAGCCCTCCTTAAAAAGATTTTCAAAAGTCAGTTTCTTCGGTTTGTCGTCTTCGTTGTCATCAAAGTTGTCGTCTTCTTCTGTCTTTCCGCTGAAAAATCTTGCACGATAGCGTTCCCGCCATTCCGTGTCAATTCTTGTTGCTTCTGCTTTCCAATCCTTGCCATCACCCTTTGCCCTTGTTTCAAGGTCATTGAAAGTGTCGGTCACATCTTCAAGGAACTGGAGATTTTCGTCACTTGTGTCTTCACCGAGGTGCGCTTTCAGATTGTTGAAAAAATCGTCTCTACTTAATATGCTCATTTTAATTCTCCTTTCAGAACGCATACATCCAAATGGGTAACGTGTGTCTGTTGATAACAGGCGGAACTGGCTGTGGTGGGCCATCTTGAAACAGGTTGTACCAATACGTTGCGGCACTTACACGATTTTGATAAGAACTTGCGGCGGCCCAATCAGCAGGCTTTTCATAGCACAACTCAAAAGCACCCACGCAATCTTCCAGCGACATTTCTTGACCACCGATATTTGCACTTTTGAACTCGCCAAAAGTTGCATAATAGAAGTCATCAATATTTACGCCTATGTCTTGAAAATCGTCGTAATAATAGTCGTGAAGACCATGACTCCAATTTGTTTCTACTGTTGAAACAAAATATAGTGTCTGTGCCTGTCCATCGTTTGGAGAACCACCAGCATCAGAAAAGTTAGGAGCGTACCCATCTGCGGCGTATGTATTTCTATTCTGTTCGTTAATGTATGTGCTTGCCGGTGTAAAACCAAACAGTCCATACCCGTGCGAGGTGGCTTGTTCCGGTGTCCAATTGGTGAACTCTGAAATGGTTGGCACGTTATCACCCTCCCACCTCCAAGGGTTTAACCCACTTTCGCCAGCGGCATTTCCGAGTAAAGCACAAATGGCTTTAATTGACCATCCTCTTAGCAGTAGAATATTTGCAATGTTTCTTGCATTAGTTTGTGCTTCAATAGATGTGCTTGAATATCCACCTGTGGGCTTAGCGTACCACATGAAATCACTCCCCAGCTTTAAGGTATGCGTTGACAAGAGATTGCACAAAACTATAAGGATAGCCAGCTTTCTCAAGTTTCACCTTTCTTTCCTCGCCGTTTCCCCACAAGCCTTCAATGACCTCGTGGGCAACATTGTTGCAAGCGATGATTTTCTTGTTTACAAGTTCTTGAATAGTTGGGTAGGAATAACCAGCGGCTTCAAGTTTGGTTTTTCTTTCTTCACCGTTGCCCCATTTTCCTTCAAGAATTTCGTTTACAATGATATTGTACCTTTTGTTGTTCATTTCTTTGATGATGAATGGATAATCTTTGTAAGCAAAATCCCTGTCAACATATCCACTAATGCCAGCTACTGTATAGTGACTTGTGGATTGCCAAATACCGCAATCCCTTGACGGCTTTTTACCTGTCCAATGGGCAAGCCAAAGGTCATACTTTTTGAGTTCACTAAATCCGCGATTTAGGAAGTCGGGGTTTGAGTAATTCATGGCATAATAGCCACGCTTCTCTACCTGTCTCAAAAACGCCTTTGCAATGGCAATCAGTTTCTTCTTTGTGACATCGGCGTGATTGCGCATAGCGTGGTTAAAACTATCGCTTTCGTAGTCAAAACACACGGGATAAGTTGGGTTATGATTTTTCAGAAGGTCACAGCAGAAATTTGCTTCCCTCTTTGCATCTGCTTCTGTCAGTGCGTAGCTGAACCAGTAAACCCCGTAGGGAATACCAAGGCGTTCACATTCTGATTGATTACGTTTGAACTGGGAGTCGATATGGTTTTGACCGTAGCCAGCACGAATGATAACAAAATCAACGTGCTTTTTGACTACATCCCAATCAATCGTATCTTGCCACGCAGAAACATCAATACCGTTACGCTTGAAAGACACGGGATTCATCACCTCTTTGTTTACAGATTAGTCACCGCGATAATATCGGTTTTCATGCTCATGTTAGTCCTCCGTACATGTCAAGTTGCAGGCTGTAGTGGGTCATCAGCGGTCTGTGCGGACCACCATTTATCATCATCACCAAAAGCTACACCGCACCCCTGATCTCCCTTATCATAGGAATACAGAGGCCAAATTAACCTTGCACCTTCCTTAACATTTACCAAAAGCACCACTTTGTTTGCTTGGACGGCTGCTAAAATATCATTGTACGATACTGGTGAATTAAACACGCCTTTGGTGGCATAAATGTACATAGCCCCGCCAGAGCCGTTCTCTGCCATTTCATTGAGATAATACTCAACAGCGTTAGAAGGACGAATATTTTCACCTTCGGGTTCTCCCAGAATTTTGGCCAAAAACTTGGCAATACGATTAGGTTTCATCTGCTCCTTTTTCACTCTTATCATCTCCTTTCAGTTTACCCAAATACGGTGCGAACAATTTTGCAAGTTGAGGGTTCATCTTTGCGAGATTTTCACACACACTGACAAATTCCATAACCACGATATATGTCACCACTACACCGAGTACAGGAATATCAACGCCAAGGTCAATATAGTTAGCCCCATACTCTGCAAGTCCTGACAGCACCGTGACAATGATTTCAGCCAGTTTGTGAAACAAACCTTTCCTCAACTTAGTGCTATCCATTTCTCCGTGATACAGGGCGTTCAAAACGCCTGTAACAATGTCAGCGAGGATAGCAACACCGACAACAATATAGCCCGTCATTTCGATCACCTCCCCTCCTACAATTAATTATAACAAACCCCTTGCATTTTGTCAAGAATTATGTTATAATAATTAAGAGGGGTTATACCCTACACCCATTTTAGGGAGCGTGTGTACGATGGCACAGTATTATGATGGAACTAAATTGCTTTCATTACTTGACGTGAACGGCAACAAACCAGAGATATACGCCTGCACCACTAATCGTAGCGGTGGAAAGACCACATGGTTTAATAAATTGTGCGTTAATAAGTTCATTAAGGGCTTCGGCAAATTTGGTCTTATTTATCGCTTCAATTATGAACTTGATAACGTGGCAGATAAGTTCTTTAAGGACGTTGGAGGTTTGTTCTTTCCGGGAATGTCTATGCGCTCTGAAAGGCGAGCAAACGGTATCTACCATGAGCTGTTTCTAATGTCACCGGAAGATGACAAAAAGGATGGTGGCGTTTCTTGTGGTTACGCTATCTCATTGAATAGCGCAGACCAAATAAAGAAGTGTTCCCACTTCTTTTCTGACATTAACCGCATGGTATTTGACGAGTTTCAGAGTGAAACTAACCACTACTGTGCGGATGAAATCACAAAGCTGTTGTCCGTGCATAAGTCTGTTGCAAGAGGTGGAGGTTTTCAGCGTAGATATGTTCCAGTGTACATGCTTTCAAACCCTGTTAGCATTATCAATCCCTATTATGTAGAATGGAACGTAGCGCCGAGATTACGCGAGGACACAAAATTCCTACGTGGTGACGGATTTGTTCTTGAACAGGGTTGGGTACAGGGTGCAAGTGAAGCACAGGAGGGGTTTGGATTTGAACGAGCCTTTTCTTCAAATAAATATACGCTGTACTCCAACCAAGGTATATACCTCAACGATAACAAAGCGTTCATTGATAAACCTAACGGAATCGGAAGATACATTGCAACACTTAAATACAAAGGCGTTGAATATGGTTTGCGAGAATTTGCGGATGAGGGAATTATCTACTGTGATGACAGACCAGACCGCACTTTTCTGAATAAAATATGCGTGACAACTGAAGACCACAATATCAACTATGTCATGCTAAAGAGAAATGAGTTCTTCCTAATCAATATGCGCTACTTCTTTGACAACGGTTGTTTTCGGTTTAAAGACTTACGTTGCAAAGAAGCTGTGCTGAAAGCCTTATCTTATTAAGGTATCAGGGTGTGCTAACAATATCGCCAAACTGTGGATAGCACAGGTGAAATATACTGCCGCAGTTTTGTTCGGTTTCGCTGACCGCTTTATTGTACCACACCTTTAGATACAAAAAATACCCCTACCGATTTTCGGTAGGGGTATTTATGTTAGTTAAAGCCCACACTCTTTTGTTGTCATCTTTGTGCCAGTGTTGGGACACCCGTCATTATATTTCTGACACCTTTTACAGAAATACTCGTGGCCATCACGGGGATAATTGGTTGTAGGGTTGACGGTTTTCTTGTGCCACCCTGTCTTGTGGTTGGTTTTGGTTTCCTTGGGTTTATCCATAATAGACTTCCTCTGTTTAGTGTTTGTCATTGTTATGCTCCTCTCATTTCATAATCACCCTCTACCAAAAGAGTTCCTCCTCTTATGCGTACAGGATATAATTTTCCGGGTACTTTTAGACCAACCTTAAAGTCGGTCATGTTTCTACGAACAGCGATAAAATCTAACGCCTGTTCTGACAGTTTCTTTTTGTCTTCCTCTTTAATATGATTTCCTGTCATACTTTCTATGAAATACTCCTTGCATCGTTCCGGCATACCTGCGCACTTTACGTTGTAATACGGTTCTTCTATTGGCTTCAAGTTTTCCGCTACAACGTGTTCTATATATGTCTTCTGTCTTGCAAAAATAGCTTTGTCCCAACAGCTTTCCAGTTTCCAACAACAAAAATCTTTGTCGTGTACCTTTATTCCTTTAATTTCTTCCGGGTTTAGGTCACAGTGTATGCTATCAGTATCGGCATAAATAAAACCACGCTTTGATACGCCATAGTAATTCATTTGAGCCGCTCTTATTGTAAAGTTTCTTGCGTAACTTGTGATAGCAGAGCCTACAGGAATATACCCCGGCTTCTTTTCATGCTCGTTTATTAAAAGATAGCCAAGTGATTTGTCCTCTTTTACTGTCACCAGTTTGAAACTGCTGTCGGTGTTGCTTGCCATTTTACCGTACAAATTGTTAAGAAACAGTTTAGCTAATTCTCGTTTTGCACCAGTGCTTTCAAGTTTAATCTTTTTGTACTTGTCTATGTACTCGTCAAAAATGCCAATCATGGCATCAAAAACACAGCCGTCAAGTATTTCAAAGTCCTCAACGTCATAGTGTTCCATCATTAGTACATAGTCCGTCATTGTTAGTGTCAATGTCACTCTTGTGTTGTGCAGATTTCCGTCTAAATCTTTCCAGTGTGTTGCATACTTGTTTGTTTTCTTGTCGTAATAATCAGAGGTCATTAGACAGTCGTTACCGTGATATAGCAAACTGTTCTTAATTTGTATAAATGGTAGATGCCCACGCTTCAAATAGAAGCGGGTTTTAATTCGCACAAAGAAGTATTTTGTTGGCAACCATGCGTAGTCCGGAATATAATCTCCTTTCCAAAATGTTGGTCTTCCTATTGGGTATCTGTTTTTGCTTTCACTTGACATCATAGACGGGTACAAAGAATTTACATCTGCTGTTGTCCCATTTTCTTTTATTAGGTTCTCTTTTCCTTTTACTAAATAGCACCAACCACCTTTATAACTTTTACGTATATATTCACCAGCGTTTGCGTAACCATAAACATCGGGGTCAAGTTCATATTCATACAAGTTTGGGAACAATCCGCTGTAAACATCTTCTCCCATGATTTTCTTGTATTCGGACAAACAACATGAACCTATTGTCAGCTTGTTATGCCCTTCTGCGAACATAATCTCTAGCCCTTCTTTTACTACAAGAACGTCATTGGCTATGTACTTCTTTTCTTCATCAGTAATGGCACAACCTGCGTAACGAAAACCCTTGTATTCCATGTCAAGTTTTTTGTGTTTAGTTTTGAAACTTTCACCTATCCTCTTTACAGAAAATGGCAGTAGCTTTAGACTGTCACGTAATTCGATATAGTGCTTGTCTGTTCTTATCCTAATATAATACCACTGTCCCATTTCACTTATGCTATACTTTAGTGATTTCTTTGGCATGAAACGGTCTTTTTCCCATTGCACCTCTGTTCCGCTGTCGTTTAGCTTCTTATATGCCTGTTGATATTCCAACTTTGTTAATAAATATGACAACCAAAATGTTCCGTCAAATTTCAAGTTGTGATAATAACACACTACGTTGCAATCAAGTGACAAGAAGTAATCAAACTGCTCGTCTATGCTATGAAATATTTGCACATCTTCTGTGAACATTTCTACGCAAGCACTTGCCCACACTTCTGTAAACTCTTGACCGTCATATACTGTTGTTTCAAAGTCACCGACAAAGGTGCGTGCTTTCCTGCTCATAAACCATACGTTATGTCATTTAGCCCTTCAAGCTGTTCAGAAGATAGGGCTGAACCAGCGTTGAGCCAACGGGCCAATTCTGAAACAGCCGCTTCAAGGCCCTGTTGGTCACTAACATAGCGTGTCATGTTAAGTGCTTCGGAAAACTGTTCTTCGTGTTCATCGACGTATTTGTTTAACGCTCTAATGTTACCAGAATATGCTTCATGAGTGCTTTGCCAAATTGACAAGAGTTCGTTTCTATATGTGTCACCGTTTACAAAATACGCTACGCCCCTTCCAGCACGAACAAAAAACGTGGGCGGAAAATCTGAAATAAGCCTATCACGTATCTCCATCCACTTGTCAACGGTTGGAGGTTCTTCATATTCGTTGTACGTATCTATCATGTCTGTTATGTCATCGTAGTCGTCAATGTCATTGTAAACCATTTCGCCATATAATGATGCAGATTTAACCTTTTGGTACAGTTTTCTTGCAAGTGTTTCTTGTCGTTTCTTTATACCGACTTCTCTTGCACGCTTTAGTCCAAATCGTGACTCAACCAATTCACCTGTTTCGGGTGCAATGTATTGAGCTTTCTTGTATAATTCTTTGGGCGTTAATTTTTTCAGTCGATTTACGCTTGCTTGTGTAATCTTTTTAGGCTTTTGTGGCAACGTAAAATTTTCAAATACGTAACCACGTTTTTCTGCCCTCTTTATAAAGGATTGTACACGCTTTCGTTCTTTTCTGTATTCCTTTTCTACTGTTGACATTTTGCGCTTTGGCTTGCCAGCCATGTTATACACCTCCTGCAAAATGTAAAAAGGCCGCCGCCAGCAGATGTGTGCTGTTAGCGGCGGCCACGTTTAGCCTTTGTTGGTTACACGATGGAACAGGTAAGGAACTGCTTTCCCTTGTAGTTCTTGCTGTCCATCTTGTACACTTCGATAGACCATTCCTCGTCCTCGCCCTTCATCTCATCAGCGATTTCGGTGAAGGCACTCCAGAAGGACGGAGAACCAGTCACATACTTCGTGCCAGCGGTGTCCATGATGATGTAGTTTTCATACTCCTTGTCTTCGGCCTTCTCGTTGTAAATGTTCAGCACAGCGTAGTCGGCAGGAGTGATAATGAGATTACCACCATCCTTGAGGGCTTCGTCCAGCTTAACAGCGTTGGACGTGTCCTTGAACATGATACGCTCACGAGCGGTGAGATTGCGGCTGACTTCCTTGATAGTTACCTTGTACCCTTCCATGTTAATTTTCCTCCTTGTTGTTTTTGTCATAAGGGATGGGACACTTTTGTTTCAGAAGTGCTTGGATGCACACTTCATACGCAGGGCATTTGATGCAATGGTTTTTCTCGGCATCATGAGAATTATTAGTCCTCATTACCGCCAACCTTTGTACCGCGAGGAGGCAGAACCTGTGCCAGTTCGATGAACTTCTGCTCGGTCATGCCGTAGAGGGTTTCCTGTACCTCTGCGGACTTAATAGCCACCGCCTTGACGGTATCGGTGTCAACCACCTTCTTAACCATCTTGAGGATAGCGGCATCGTCCTTGTAGGTACGGGGGAGGGTGATTTCCCGATCGAAGGGCTTGCCCTCCACGATGTTCAGACACAGGGTATTAACCTTGGTGGTCTGAATGGTACGAGTTACCATAGGTGCTTTTGCCATAGTTTTTTCTCCTTTCTGTTTGAATTTGTTGCACTGATTGATTTATCTTTGGTACAAACAGGGATTGAACCTGTGCGCTATGCCGTCCGTCACGTTGTACCATTTTGCCACACAAAGAGGTGTGATTTGTGCGGCAAAATCAATGCAAGGGGTTAGGCGGGTATCTCTATGGAAGATACCTTATTATACCATGATAGGTGCTTTTTCGTCAAGGGGTAAATGTGAACAAATTGTAAACAAACTGTGAACTTCATTTTTCACGCTCTGCAATGGTTACGTCAATAAAATGTATAGCATTTGACAGGTCTGCGCATACTCTACGGTTGGAACATTTGTCACATGTTATTCCACCCATAGCGCATTTCTTTTGTGCGAGTTCTGTCAATGCGTTATCAAACACATTGCGCAAAACGCACAAGTCGCGGTTTGTGTAACTGTTCAGTAAGAGGCTAATCATAATGAACCTCCAATCTTTGACAGGTCAATCATGATTTGCTCGTCATCAAAACAATGACGAATCTTATCATATTCAATGCGTTCTATTGGTGTTAGTTTCAAAATTTTTTCTACACAGTTGAGAAGGTGAAACTTGTCACATATTGTGACTTTCTCCAAGGCGCATTTAATGTCAATTTGTTTGCCTTTTGCTATGATTAGCATTTTACCTTCCATTGTTATCCTCCTTGTGTTTGAAATTGTTGTACACCCCGACACAAGGGACATCAACGCCCCTTGTCGAACTTGTCTAATTCGTCTGCGATTTTCCATGCGGCAAATAGGGCCACAAGGACGAGGACGATTTTTAGCATCTTTTGCACCACCTTTACAGAAAAGCGTCAATGTAATCCGTTGCATCATACCCCGTGTAATCAGTGAAAACCTCGCACAGCTTGTCGTAAATATCGTGAAGGTTACATCCCATGCGCAACATTTCGTCTTTGGTGTCCGCAATGACATACGTCATTTCACGGATAATATCAGCGGAAACTTCGTACGGCGTTTTGTCACGTTTTGACATTGCATTAGCGAGAACATGGGAGGTATAATAGTGCAACTGCTTGTCCTGCACACCTTTGCGGATTTTCACGTCAAGCGGTTTGCGCATTTCTTCGAGATTTGTCTTGATTTCATCGAATGACATATAGTTATTCATGTTGTCGTTCTCCTTTGTGTTGTTTTTTGGGTTATTAGTGTACCCCGACACGGCGGCATATTACTGCCGCCCATTGGTAATATAAAGCTGATGGTTTTCTATCTTGCTTTTCAAATATCCCTGCTGAAAGTATGCCGCATCAATGAACCTTGACACGATATTAAAGGCTTCGACATATAGGTAGGGGTAGAGCAGTAAATAGCAACCTTTTTTAACTAATTCTCGCCACTCATTTGTTACAAACTTGTGTGCATCAATAGCGTTACTAAATAAGCACACACCGGTGTACAGATTGCACTTTATTTCTACAACCCAAAACTCTTGACCTGCCGCATCAAAATGCGTAATTGCAATAGTACCTTTATTCATTTTGTCGTTCTCCTTTGTGTTGTTGAATTTGGTGTAACTGCGTACCCCGACACGGCGGCACATTTGTGCCGCCTTTGGTGCAAATTAGCACATCTTTTCAAGGTCTTTGATGAGCTGATTAAATGCGTCGATCTTATTCTCATAATTGGAAATATCCTGCGTTTCCCAAGAAGCGCGTTCATCTTCGGGTTTGTCAAGAATTTCATCGCGCTGTTTTGTGTTCCACATGATTTCCTGCTGAAGAGTGTCAATAAAGTCCGCGATACGCTCCATCTTCATCAGCTTGATGCGTACACTATTTTTCATTTTGTCGTTCTCCTTTTTGTTGTTGAATTTGGTGTAACTGCGTACCCCGACACTACCCCGTCAAACGGGGTAGGCTCTGCTAAGTTCTTCTGCGCCGTAATCGTGCGCAAATTTGATAATGTGTTGCGCAGAAGTTGTGGTGTAACCATAGACAACACGCAATGCGTCAAAAAGCACGTGCGTTCCCTTGTCAATGACGGCCACGATAGTGTTGTACGAACGCAGAATGTAGTATGTTTCTGTTTCACACACTTCTGCCGCGCAATAGCGCAACCGTTTCCAGTTTGTACAATCGCCCCAAATGCGCTCTTTATTAGCGGCATGATAGGCGTTCATAACGTCAGCATTGATAGCCTTTTGTTCATTAACAGTGATTTTCATTTTGTCATTCTCCTTTACGTTGTTTTTGTTTTGGGTTTGTCCCGACACGGGGACGCAGAGGAAATTATTCCTCTGCGTCCTCTGTTGCCTTGCGCGGCGGCAACACGGTTGCGTGTGCAATAAACTCGCTTTCGGGCATACCATAGAGGATTTCCTTCTCCTCTGCGCTGACGATAGCCACGACTTTGAACGTGTCGCTATCGTGCAGTTTCTGAACAGCTTTCAGCAGTTCGGGCGTTGTGTCAAACGTTCCGCTGATTTCAAACACATGGTTGTCCACCTTCGCAGTGGTTACCTCTACGCACATAGCAGTGCAAACGGTAGTGTTGACAGTGCGCGTCACCATTCTCATTCTAGCCATTTTTTCATTCTCCTTTTCATGTTGTTTTTTTGTTTTGGGTGTATCGTTAGTGTACCCCGACACGG
Source organism: Eubacteriales bacterium (assembly GCA_045606265.1). GTDB lineage: Bacteria > Bacillota > Clostridia > Oscillospirales > CAG-272 > RGIG4608. Next base: position 352 of record JAZURO010000101.1, on the reverse strand, counting down.
GTATATTTATACCCGTGTGCTGGTGTGTTTCGTCGTAATTTTCAACGACTTTTCGTCAATATGCGGTATCCAGCATTTTACCCACATATTCAAGGCGGATTGATTACCGCCGGGGGCTTTTCCCAATTCAAACAACATTAGAGTGCCTACACCTTGCAACGGTTGACTCTAACGGCTTTACTGGTTGCCGCTGTTATCGCCACACTCCAAAAGTAGGTTGTTACCGTTACTGGTGAATTTGTTGGCCGTTATTCACTTTTCAAGGTTCATGTGGTTTGGGTTCTTCCCTTACCTTGGTTACATTGTACCACATTTCCTCGATTTTGTCAACCCCTTTTTTCGATTTTCTCGA
>JAZURO010000100.1:0-7702 GCA_045606265.1 Eubacteriales bacterium | reverse complement strand
AGGCGCTCGCGAGGGCGGCTTGAAGTTCTAATCCAAGTTGGATTAGTCCGGTTTGTACACTGTTCAAAACAATTAATATTATTTGAACAAACGAAAGAGGAAAATAACATGGCTAACAAAATCAATCCCGCAGAGCTTGATCTCAGAGAACAGCTCGTTGCATTGAACCGTGTTTCCAAGACCGTTAAAGGTGGACGTATTGCTCGTTTCGCAGCACTTATGGTTGTAGGTGACGAAAACGGACACGTAGGTGTTGGACTTGGTAAGGCAGCTGAAGTACCCGAAGCAATCCGCAAGGGTATCGAAGATGCAAAGAAAAATATGATTGAAGTTTCCCTTAAGGGTTCTACAATCCCCCACGAGATCACCGGTGTATTCGGTGCAGGTAAGGTGCTTCTTAAGCCCGCTGCTCCCGGTACAGGTATTATCGCCGGTGGCAAGGTAAGAATGGTACTTGAACTTGCAGGTATTAAGAACATTCGTGCTAAATGCTTGCGTTCAAATAACCCCACAAACGTTGTAAAAGCAACTATGGAGGGTCTTAAAGCTCTTCGTACAGCTGAGGAAGTAGCGAAGGTTCGTGAACTCAGCGTTGAACAGGTTGAAGGTTAAGGAGGAGTCGAGAAATGAAAAAAGTAACACTCATCAAGAGCCTTATCGGAACACTTCCGAACCAGAAAGCAACAGCAGAATCCCTTGGTCTTAAAAAGATCGGTAACTTTATCGTTCACGAGGATAACGCTGTATTGGCTGGCAAAATCAAAGTGATTTCCCACCTTGTTAAAGTTGAAAACGTATAAGGAGGAAAAGGACAATGAAACTTCATGAACTTTCACCCGCTGCAGGTTCCGCAAGAAGCGTATATAGAAAGGGCCGTGGCCCCGCTTCCGGTAACGGTAAGACTGCAGGTAAGGGACACAAGGGTCAGAACGCTCGTTCAGGCGGCGGTGTAAGACCCGGATTTGAAGGCGGTCAGATCCCGCTTTACAGAAAGCTTCCGAAGAGAGGCTTCAACAACAAATTTGCTACAAACTATGCTATCGTTAACGTAAGTGCTCTTAACGTTTTCGAGGATGGCGCAGTAGTTGATACACAGGCACTCCTTGACAAGAGAATTATCCGCAAGACACTTGACGGAGTTAAGGTTCTTGGCAATGGAGAGCTTACAAAAAAATTAACTGTAAAAGCAAACATCTTTTCCGCAACAGCTAAAGAAAAGATAGAAGCAGCAGGCGGAAAGACAGAGGTGGTATAAGATGTTTAAGACACTGAAGAACGCTTGGAAGATTCAAGATATCCAGAACAAGATTCTCTTCACATTGCTTATAATTCTCTTATATCGAATTGGCTCCGCAATGCCCGTTCCTTATGCAAACACAGCAGTTCAGGACTTTAACGCGGCTTTCGGCGGAACGATACTTGAATATTTGAGTATCCTTTCCGGTGGAGCAATGTCTCAGGCAACATTCTTTGCACTTTCTGTTTCTCCCTATATTACAGCATCTATCGTAATTCAGCTTCTCACAGTTGCATTCCCCAACTCACTTGGTAAGATTGCAAAGGACGGAGAAGAGGGACAGCAAAAAATCAAAAAGTACACTCGTATGGTAACAGTAGGTATCGCTCTCATCACAGCTTACGGTTATACCGCACTTCTCGGTAATAACGGTTGGCTCAACCCCAATTACATCACTTGGGGCGGAATGTGGGCTAAGAACGCAGAAGGTACACTCTATACACTCGTTGTAATCGCTTCCTACGTAGCAGGTGCGTCTATCGTTATGTGGCTCGCAGATCTTATTGATGCTAAGGGTATCGGTAACGGTATTTCAATAATCTTGTTCTTCAATATCATTTCCGGAGCTCCTCAGCTTGTTATGAATCTTTGGAATATGATTACTGTTCAGTACAGAGAAAACCTTGTAGTAGGTATCCTTCTCGGTGTGCTTTCAGTTCTCATTACAATGTTAATGGTAATTCTTGTAGTTTGGGTAACACACTCAGAAAGAAGAATCCCCATTCAGTACGCTAAGAGAGTAGTTGGACGTAAGATGTACGGCGGACAGGGAACACACCTTCCCATCAAGCTTAATATGACAGGCGTTATGCCCATCATCTTTGCAAGCTCCATCGTATCCGTTCCCGCAACAATCGCTATCTTCTTCCAGGGAAGTGGCTTTGAAAAGTGGGTATCAGCAAATCTTGGTCCTACATCTTGGTTGTACATCATTATTTACCTTGTATTGATCGTTGCATTTGCATATTTCTATATTTTGATTTCCTTCAATCCTTTGGAAGTAGCAAACAACATCAAAAACAACGGCGGTTCAGTTCCCGGTATCCGTACAGGCAGACCTACCGCTGAATATATTACAAAAATTCTTAACCGTATTACTTTGATAGGCGCATTCTTCCTTATCATCGTTGCAGGTCTTCCTATGGTTATCAGTAAGCTTACTGACGGCGGATTCCAGGGCCTTGCATTTGGTGGTTCGTCATTGCTCATCGTTATCGGTGTTGCAATCGAAACATTCAGAGATATCGAAGCTCAGATCACAATGCGTAACTACAAAGGCTTCCTTGATTAATTGACAGTCTGAATTTTACGGAGGATTCGTATGAATTTAATTTTGATGGGCGCTCCCGGTGCGGGTAAGGGCACACAATCCGAAAGAATATCAGAAAAATGGAATATTCCTGCAATCTCAACGGGTGACATTCTTCGTTCCGCTATCAAGGCAGGCACCGAGCTTGGAATTCAGGCAAAGGGCTTTATTGATAAAGGACAGCTCGTTCCCGATGAGGTGGTTATAGGCATAATCAAGGAATATCTTTCCTCGGATTCTTGTAAAAACGGTTTTATTCTTGATGGTTTTCCTCGCTCAATTCCTCAGGCAGAGGCACTTGAAGCGATGGGCATAAGAATTGACTGTGCGCTCTCTTTTGAGATAGCTGATGAGGTTATTGTAAAGAGAATGACCGGACGCAGAATGTGTTCGGGCTGCGGACTTTCGTATCACGTAGAACACAAGAAGCCCTTGAAAGAAAATATTTGCGACAAATGCGGCTCATCACTTTATATAAGAAGTGATGACGCTGCTGAAACAGTTTTGAAAAGACTTGCAACCTTCCACATGCAAACAGAGCCCCTTAAATCCTTCTATGAGGAAAGAGGATTGCTCAGATGCGTGAACGGAGAGGCGGACGTTGATACAACGACTGCTTTGGTATTCAAGACACTTGAAGAAGTTGGAGCTTGATATGGTACAAGTTAAAAATTCAATGCAGCTTAATGCAATGAAAGAGGCAGGACGCATCACGGGTGAAACTTTGCTTAAAGCCCGTGAGCTCGTCCGCCCGGGAATCAGTACAAAGGAGCTTGATAATGCAATAAGAGCATTTATCGAGAGATGCGGTGCAAAGCCCTCATTCCTTGGATACAACGGTTTTCCCGGATCAGCTTGCATAAGTATAAATGATGAGGTTATTCACGGAATACCAAGTGCAAAAAGATTTTTGCAGGAGGGTGATATCGTGAAGATAGACGTGGGAGCGTGTATAAACGGATACCACGGCGACAGCGCAAGGACCATTCCGGTAGGAAAGGTCAGCGATGAAGCTATGCAGCTCATAAGAGCTACAAGGGATAGCTTCTTTGCGGGTGCGCAAAATGCAGTTGCTGGTAATCGCATTGGCGATATCGGCTCTGCAATTTCAGAATCGGTAAGACCTTACGGTTACGGTGTTGTCAGAGAGTTCATTGGACACGGAATCGGACGTAACGTCCACGAAGAGCCCGACGTACCCAATTACGGCACCGCAGGACGCGGACTTCGCCTTTGCAACGGTATGACACTTGCCATTGAACCTATGATAAATATGGGAAATGCAAAGGTTATCGTGTTGCCAGACGGCTGGACGGTGAAAACCGCAGACGGAAGTCTTTCGGCTCATTATGAAAATACTATTGCTATTACTCCCGAGGGAGTACAGATATTAACGCTAATTGATAAAGACTTTTAATGCAAATATTTCAGGAGGAAAAAATACTTTGGCTAAAGATGATGTAATCGAATTTGAAGGCGTTGTAGTTGAGGCACTCCCCAATACAATCTTCAAAGTTAAGCTTCCCAATGGGCATATCGTAACAGCTCATATTTCGGGAAAGCTCAGACAGAATTTTATCAGAATTTTGCCCGGTGATAAGGTAACCGTTGAGGTTTCCGTTTACGACCTTACAAAAGGACGTATCACGTGGCGTGCAAAATAATTTACTAAAAAGCTGACGGCAAAAAGCCGTCGGGTAACTCATAAAAAACCAATAAAACCATAATAAAGAAAGGAATGGTAGTACAATGAAAGTTAAACCATCCGTAAAGAAGATCTGCGATAAATGCAAGATCATCAAGAGAAAAGGTAAAATCATGGTAATCTGTGAGAACCCGAAGCACAAACAAAGACAGGGTTAATCACAAACCACACACTAAAAATAACCGAATTAAAGAGGTGAAATAAAATGGCTCGTATAGCTGGTGTTGATATTCCAAATGCAAAACGCATTGAAATCGCTCTTACCTACATTTACGGTATAGGCCGCAAGAGTGCAAATGACATTCTTGCAAAGACAGGCATCAATCCCGACACTCGTGCGAAGGATCTTACTGAGGCTGAAATCGCAAAGCTTCGTGATGAGATCGAAAACTTCTACACAGTTGAAGGTGATCTTCGCCGTGATGTTGCTATGAACATCAAGAGAAAGATCGAAATTAACTGCTTCTGCGGTATCAGACACAGAAAAGGTCTCCCCGTTAGAGGACAGAGAACAAAGACAAACGCAAGAACTCGCAAGGGTCCTGCTAAGACAATCGCTAACAAGAAGAAATAAAGGAGTAGCATAAGATGGCTGTTAAAAAAGTAGTCAGAAAACGCCGCGAACGTAAGAATATAGAAAAAGGCGCGGCTCATATCAGTGCAACTTTCAACAATACTATTGTAACCATCACCGACGTTAACGGAAACACAATTTCTTGGGCTTCCGCAGGTGAGCTTGGTTTCAAGGGTTCCAGAAAATCAACTCCCTTTGCAGCTCAGTCTGCAGCAGAGACAGCAGGTAAGGCTGCTATGGAACACGGACTCAAGACTGTTGAAGTGTTTGTAAAAGGTCCCGGTTCAGGACGTGAATCCGCAATCCGTGCGTTGGAAACAGTTGGTCTTCAGATCACAATGATCAAGGACGTAACTCCTATTCCTCACAACGGTTGCAGACCCCCTAAACGTAGAAAAGTTTAATATTGGAGGATTTACAAAATGGCAAGATATACAGGTCCTGCATGTAAGCTCTGCCGTAGAGAAGGCAAAAAGCTTTATCTCAAGGGCGAACGCTGCACATCAGGTAAATGTGCACTTGACCGCAGACATTCTGCTCCCGGTCAGCACGGTGCAAACAATAAGAAACTTAGAGAATACGGTCGTCAGCTTCGTGAGAAGCAGACAGCAAAGAGATACTACGGTGTTCTTGAAAAGCAGTTCAAGAACTATTACGTAGAGGCAGCAAGAAAGCCCGGTATCACAGGTGAAAACCTCCTTTGCTTGCTTGAAAGAAGACTTGACAACGTAGTTTACAGAATGGGCTTTGCAGAAAGCCACAAGGAAGCTCGTCAGATCGTTCTTCACGAGCATATCGAACTCAACGGCAAGAAGGTAAACATTCCTTCCATCCTTGTAAGACCCGGTGACGTTATCGCAATTCGCGAAAACTTCAGAGGTTCTGAAAAGTGCAAGGCACTTGTTGAGAGCGCACAGACAAAAACTGCTCCCAAATGGCTTGAAGTTAATAAGGATAACATGAGCGCAAAGGTTCTCACTATGCCTGCTCGTGAAGACATTGACTTCCCCTTCGAGGAACAGCTTATCGTCGAACTTTATTCCAAGTAATAACCCGGGTACCGCAAAAATCGTACCCGAGGTTGCTTGGCAGTTTTGGATGACGGTTTTAGTGCGGAGAAGATTTATCCCCTGTAAAACACAGTGAAAAAATTATTAATGGAGGAATATTTGGAATGATTGAAATAGAGAAACCTAATATTACAACGGTTGATTTAAGTGAAGACGGAAGATTTGGTACTTTCATCGTTGAGCCCCTTGAAAGAGGATACGGCACAACACTTGGAAACTCACTTCGCAGAGTGCTTCTCAGCTCTCTTCCCGGAGTTGCTGTAACAAACATCAAGATTGACGGTGTGTTGCACGAATTTTCCACAATCACAGGCGTGAAAGAAGATGTAACAGAGATCGTTCTTAACGTAAAGGGCATCACTGCAAAGCTGCACACAAATTCTCCCAAAACAGTTGTGATCGACGTTGTTGGCGAGCAGGTTGTTACTGCCGGCGACATCAAGCAGGATACGGATATTGAGATTCTCAATCCCAATCATCATATCGCAACGGTTGCTGAGGGCGAAAGATTCTATATGGAGCTTACCTTTGATAACGGACGTGGTTACGTATCACAGGAAAGAAACAAGCAGATTCATACTGCGCTTCTTGGTCCTAACGTTTCCGCACCCATCGGAACAATCTATACTGATTCTATTTACACACCCGTTTATAACGTACGTTATACCGTTGATAGCACACGTGTAGGTACAGTTACCGACTATGACAAGCTCACTATTGAGATTGAAACAAACGGTACTATCTGCGCAAAAGAGGCGGTTTCCCTCGGAGCCAAGATTCTCAACGAGCATCTCAACTTGTTTGTAGATTTGTCTGAAGAAGCAAGAAATGAAAGCATTATGGTTGAGAGAGAAGAAACCATTAAAGAAAAGGTTCTTGAGATGACCATTGAGGAACTTGACATGTCTGTTCGTAGCTTCAACTGCTTGAAGCGTGCAGGCATTGATACAGTTGAAGATCTGACCAATCGTACCGAAGAGGATATGATCAAGGTTAGAAATCTTGGTAAGAAGTCGCTTGAGGAGGTTATCCAAAAGCTTGCTTCCTTGGGACTTACACTTAAGAAGGAAGAAGATTAATTCTTAGGTACCCAAACTATTATTAAAAGTTAGATTTATTAATAAACGGAGGAAAAAAAGCGATGCTTAACAGAAAGCTTGGCAGAACAACTGCTCATAGAAATGCAATGCTTCGCGGTCTTGTAACATACCTTCTTGAAAATGGCTCAGTAGAGACAACTCTCACAAGAGCTAAAGAAGTTCGTTCTGTTGCAGAGAAGATGATCACACTTGGTAAGAAAAACACTCTTGCAAGCCGTCGTGCTGCTCTTTCCTACATTACAAAGGAAGACGTTGTTACTAAGGTGTTCAATGAGATTGCTCCTAAATATGAAGGTCGTAACGGTGGTTACACTCAGATTTATAAGCTTGGTCCCCGCCGTGGTGACGGAGCTGAGATGGCAATCATCAAATTGGTTGACTAATTTGATACCGCAATTAGCAATATAAAGAATAAAAACAACCAAGGCAAAATGCCTTGGTTGTTTTTTTGTTTTCTGATAAGATAAATTGGGGTTTATAGAGATGTTAGCACAAACCCCGTGCTATTGTTTCGTCCACCTTTTCAAAGGTGGTGCCCGCGCGGCACGAGCGCAAAGAAAACGGCATTTTCTTTTTGCAAAGCTTTTTCTTTTGTGCCTCTTGTGGCAAAAGAAAAAGCGTCTAACAAATCTTGACAGCAAAGCCGT